>JAPPOR010000087.1 GCA_028817905.1 Myxococcales bacterium | reverse complement strand
GGGCGGAGGGACGGCCGCGCCGATACCCGGCGTTCGTGAATGATCCTCAGGGTGGGCTGTCTCGGATGGTGAGCTGCCGGTAGGTCAGGGCCAGGCATGCTGATAGCAGCGCGGCTTCCCACAGCCACGGGACCGGGAACCAGGCCGGTACGGTTCCTTCGACGAGCAGGCTGCCCAGCCCCAAAAGGGCACAGAACAGGGCCAGGGTCGCCAGCAAGGTCTTCTGCAGCGCCTTGGCCAAGCGGCGAGTTGGAGCCGAGCTGGGTTCTCCGGAGGCAGCAGCCATCGGGGCCCAGAAGCCAGGAGGGCGTGCGCGCCGGTAAAAGGCGATCGCGCCGGCTTGCTTCGGTTCTGGCCGAAGGAGCGAGGTGGCGATGCCGGCGGCGGTGGCCACAAGCGCAAGGATCAGTAGCCGCAAGGCTTCCTGCTCGTCTGAAATCCACGTCAGCAGGAGCGGCGAGGCTATGCTTGCCGTGAGCAGACAGGCGAGCTCTCCGAGCGCTGTGATCCGCCACCAGAGCCAGCGCAGGATCAACATCACACCCATGCCCGAGCCGAGCAATAGGCTCACCTTCCACGCGTCCTGGATCGATGACAGTTGCGTCATGATCAGCAGCGCAAGGAGCACGATCAGGCCGTTGCCCAAACGGGCAACAGTCACCAGGCGCGCTGGGGAAGGCGCGCGTCTGCGAAAGGCTCGGCAGTACAAGCGATCGTAGAGGTCGTTGGTGAGGTACGATGCGCCCCAGTTGAGGTGCGTGTCCAGCGTCGAAGCCAGGGCCGCGAGCATGGCGGTAAGGAGCAGTCCGCGCACGCCCACCGGCAGAAGCTCGACCATGCCGCGCACGTAGGTCCCTTCGCGGCTGGCGACGAAGTCGGTGGAGCCTGCGCCGGAAGAAGGTTCGAACAGGACCAGCATGGCGAGACCAATGGGTAACCACAGCAGGCTCCGCAGGACGATTTGTGTCCACGCGAACACAACTGCGGCGCGCGTGGCGTCTCGATCGCTGCGGCACGCCATGCAGCGCTGGGCCAGGTAGCCGGTCCCGTCCGAGTTGATCTGGATGAGCCACTGAAGCGCCAGGACCGCAAGCATCGAGCCGCCCACGGCGTGAGCTTCACCTGGCGTGAAGGCCAGCAGCTCGCCGACCGTCAGGCCGTCCGGGTGGTTCGCGAGCGCACCTTGCAGGCGCGTGCTAAGCGCTGAAAGGCCTCCCACTTCCATCACCGCATAGTACGCGTACACAGCCGTCCCCCCGAGGGATAGGGCCAGTTGGAGCAGGTCGGTGCGTACGACTGACCGCAGCCCTCCAGTGGTGGAGTAGAACGTCGTTATCAGCAGGATGGCGCCAAGCGACAGTACGTTGTCGGCCGTATGGCGCCACAAGGTGGAGCCCGTGCCGCTACCGAGCGGGACACCGACTGCCTTGACCGCCGCGAGCACCGGCTCGAATAGGGAAGCGGGCAACCATGCGTGCCACCAAAGAAAGGGCTCGGCGATCCGTGCCGCGGCGAATAGCACCATCGCCAGGACGGTGCAGTTGAAACCGAGACCAAAGTAGACCGCCTTGACCCCACGCAACACGACCGCGCCCGGCCCCGCGTAGCGCGTCTCGCTGAGCTCCGCGTCGGTCAAGACCCCCGCGCGCCGCCAACTGGGTGCGAGCACGTATCCGAGCAGAAGGAAGGCGCATGCGTAGATCCACAGGCGCCACAGACCGAAGATCCCTGTGGTCGCGATCAAGCCGGTGACCAGGAGTGGTGTATCGGCCGCGAATTGCGTCGCCGCCATGCTCAGACCGGCGGCCGTACCCCCGAGGCTGCGTCCAGCGAGAAAGTATTCGGACAGGCTCGTGGACGCGGCCTTGCGCGAGCGCAGCCCGGAACCCACGGCGTATACCACGAAGGCGACGACAATGGTCAGATCGAGGGCGTGCACCCGCCGACGATAGTACACAAGCGCCGCGCTTCACGAGCCCCTCAACCGATGCGTGCGCTCTGACCACCGTCGACCGGCAGCAGGACGCCGGTGATGAAGCGCGCCTCGTCGGAGGCGAGGAACAGGGCAGCGTGGGCCACGTCCCAGGCACTGCCCATCCCACCGCGCAGGGGCACCTGAGCGTCGCGCGTCGCGATCAGCTCTTCGCGGGACACTCCGCGGGCCTTGGAGATCGACTCGATGGCCATCGGTGTATTCATCAGGCCCGGCAAGATGGCGTTGGCGCGGATGCCGTACTTGGCATTGCTCGTTGCAAGCGTATGGGTCAAGGCATTGAGGGCCGCCTTGGATGACTTGTACGCCAAGATCGGGGCCGAACAGATCGAGGCGATCGAGGAGATGTTGAGGATAACGCCCGATTCTTGCCGCCGCATGACTGGAAGGGCATGCCGGCAGGTGTGCAGCGCGCCCTTGACGTTGACCTCGTAGATCAGGTCCCAGGCCTCGTCGGTGATGCGGGTGACGCTTCCATCGCCGGTTCCGATGCCGACGTTGTTGACGAGCACGTCGAGGCGTCCCGAGCGTGCCACGCATGCTTCGACCGCGGCGGCGCACATGCCATCGTCCCGAACGTCGAGCTCCTGGACCACCGCGCGGCCCTGTTCCGCTTCGATCATCGCGACTGTTTCGCGGGCGGATGCCAGGTCCCGGTCCGCGACCACCACCGTGGCACCCTCGCGCGCGAACAGCGTCGCCATGGCGCGGCCGTTACCGATGGTCTGACCGGCGGTCTGTCCGCCGCCGACCACCATGGCTACGCGGTCACGGAGTCTCATGGAAAGATCCCCGTGGTTCCGTCTTCGATTTGAACACCGAGCGTGTTGAGGGCCATCGAGACCAGTGTGTACTGGCCAACGGTGAAGATGATGTCGATGAGCTGACGTTCGTCGAAGCGTTCGCGCAGCGCCTGCCAGGTCGCCTCCCCGATGCGTTTGTCGTCGATGAGCTCGTCCGTGGCGCGGACGAGCAACGCGTCGTCCCCGCTCCATGCGGAGGCATCTGCCATCGTGCGCTGGACCTCTTCCTGCGATAGCCCCGCCTCCAGGCCGATGGCGGTATGCTGGTAAAACTCATACTCGCTTCTGCACCGGAAGCCGGTGCGCAGGATCAGGAGCTCCCGTTCTCTCGCCGGGAGGGTGTTCTTGCGCATCACGTGCCCGCCGAATACGCGCCAGCGCTTGAGCAGCTTTGGATGTCTGGCAAGGGTCGTGAAGATATTCAGGCGGCTTGAGCCCGCCATGACTTCCCTTGTGTCGTCGCCCCACTCGGACTCCGGAAGGGGGGGTAGACGTGGCTCGTTGCGGGTGTTGGTCATGCTTCCTCGCTTTCGTCGGTCCTTGGCTCCTTTTTCCTACCACGCTGGGCAGCCCGACCGGCGCGTTTCGGTGAGGACTACGAGAGCAGTGATTTCAGGTGTTTGGCCGTTTGCGACCGATCTTTCGGCGCTTGGCTGCTGTTTGGGTACCCCACGCCCTTGTGCCGCCCGCGCATCGCGTGACAGGAGGACAAGGGGTATGGCCAATGCGGAGACATTTACGAACTATTCCCGGAGCAGCGTGAAATTTTTGGCGGAGCTGACCGAGAACAATGACCGCGAGTGGTTCAAGGCCAACCAGGGGCGCTACGAGCGCGTCGTACGCGAACCGACGCTGGCGTTCATTCGGGCGATGGCGCCACGCCTGCGGAAGCTGTCCCGGCAGGTGGTGGCGAGCGACCGGAAGGTGGGTGGGTCGATGATGCGGCCGCAGCGCGATACGCGCTTTGCGACTGACAAGACGCCTTACAAGACCAACGTCGGCGTGCAGTTTCGCCATGAGGCTGGCAAGGACGTGCACGCCCCCGGCCTGTATGTTCACTTTGATCCGGGTGAGCTGTTTATCGCAGTCGGGATGTGGCACCCGGAGGCGGGCGCACTATCGGCTGTGCGTACGCGGATCTCCGAGGAGCCCAAGGTCTGGAAGCGGGTGCGTGACGATGGGGCGTTTCGCCGGCATTTCGAGCTGCGTGGTGACAGCCTCAAACGGCCTCCCAAGGGATACGCCGCCGACCACCCCCTGATCGAGGATCTCAAGCGCAAGGACCACATCGCGGTGGCCTCGCTCCCGCTTTCCAGGTTGTTTGGCTCGAACTTCGTCGACGACGTCGACACGCACTTTCGCGCCGCCAAGGGCTACATGAAGTTCCTATGTGGCGCGCTGGACCTGCCTTTTTGAGCAGCTCTGAGAGGATTCGAGCAGGTTCGAGTTCATGAATGATCCGGGCTTGGGCGCCGTGGGGCGCTGCGTGGGGGTCGGAGGCCATCCGACGCAAAATCTAGGATAGGGTCGAGCGGAGTATGGAGGCTAGGCGCAGATTCGCGACCGCACGGGTCGTGCTTTGGTTTACGGGGCCGGTGTTCGTCGCGCTGTTTCTGGTCGCCTGGGGCATCCACCTGGGCAGCGTGCATCGCGGGACTGTGCGGCATTTCTCTTGGCGCTTCCTCGGGGTTGGGGCGCCGCCAGACGGTGAATCGGAGGCACCGGCACCCCACGCACGGGAGGCGAAGCGTCCCGCCGGAGTCAAGCCAGTGTCCGACCAAGGGGCAGCGGGCGGGTTTCCTTCCACCTTTGGCCGGCCGCAGTTGTCAGCTGCCGAGGTCGGGTCGCGTTCCAGTGATGGTACGGAGGCGCCGGCGGGTTCTCAGCCGCAGCCCAATGCGTTGCCGGGCGTAGCTGCGCACAAGGGGACACCGTCCGCCCCGTCTCCGTCGCCCCGGTCGGCCGACGCTGTTGGGACAGCCGCCTCGGACCTATCCGCCGATCGCCTGTCGGTACCGGTTCAGGTGCGTGTGAAGCTGTTGGTGGATGACCGCTGGGCTGCGCACCACGCGGACTGGCTCCTGCGCGTGCAACGGTCGCTCGCGGCGGCCTCCGAAGCGTATCAGGCCCACTTTGGGATCCAGCTTTCCCTGACCGGGGCGGTGTTGTGGTCGGGCCCGCGCATGGCCCACTCGCAGGCCGAGGCCTACCGAGACCTGTGCGGGCACCCGCGCGAGGGTGCGGACGTGCTCCTCGGGCTACTTGGACAGCCCCTGTCTGCGGACGGCTATGGGCTCGGTGCTCCCGCTCCTTCGGCGACGCTCAACGGCGCCTATGGGTTGGTGGGCCTAGCACCTCACGCGCCACCGAGTTCCCAGCCGGGCGCGCGGTCCGGTGCTGGGCCTGGCGGCGCCCATACCCGTGGTATTCTCCGCAGTCTCGGCCACCTGCTGGGGGGCCGAGAGGTGCTTGACCCGAACAGCCAGGCCTTTGCACTCGGTACTTGGATGAGTGCCGCACCGCCGCCGTCCGGTCGCCCGCCCTGGGTCGATCTGGACAACCGCCGGAGGATCTTGCTTCGCAAGGGGCTACCGTTTGTCCCGGAGGGGCCATGAGCCGGAAGGTGCAGCATCGCGCGCGCCCTTCGCGCTTGCCTCCGGTTTTGCAGGGCAGTCGGGGCGTGACCGAATACGCTCCCCACGGAGCTGGGCCTGGGAACCGGCTAAAGCCGTTCGGGCGGGGGAGGTAGGATGGACCATCGCGGCCTAGATCACCTTCCCGACGAGGTGGTGGGTGAGGACGCTACGACACGCCGCCACGCTGCCGAACCGCCGGACAGGGGCCGCCGGAGTCCCCTTGTGCGACTCACCCTATGGTTCTTCCTGCCGGCGCTGGTCGCCGGCGGATTGTTGCTGTACGGAGTGCACCTCGGCGCCCAGCATCCGGACGCCTGGTACACGCGCACCGTCACTTGGATCGTCGAGCTGTTGTGACCTGGAACTTCCCTTCGGGAGTTCCCAGGTCAGGTTTTTTTGTGCACGGAGAGGGCCACGCTTCCCTCGAATGGGACGGCTCGGGGACACGCGCACGCGCTCCCGCTAGATAGGCATACCCAGGGGGTATCCCTATCTGGACCAGCGGACGGTGGAGACCGAACCGTTGATGATCTTGGTCTGGTTGAGGCCCTCGGGGTTGCTGATGAAGATGCCGCCGCGTGACGAGGCGAAGGCCACCATCCGGCAGTCGGGCGAGAAGGCCGGATCCTGGTTGTTGCCCTGTCCCTGCGTTAAGCGCGTGTATTCGCCGGTCTTGAGGTTCAGCGTGAAAATGTCGTAGGCGCCGCCGTCGCGACCTGAGAACGCGATCATCGGGTTCTGTGGGTCATGGCACCAGGCGGGGGTCTGGTTGTGGCCGCCCTTGTAGGTGATGCGCTTGATGTTGCTGCCGTCGCCATTCATGGTGAAGATCTGGGGTCCCCCATGGCGGGAGGAGACGAAGGCCAGCTTGCCACCCGGTCCGCATGCCGGGCTCACGTCGATGCCCGGGTGATCGGTGAGGCGCTTGACGTCGGTGCCGTCCAGACGGGCGCTGTAGATCTCGCTGTTACCGTCGCGGGTGGAGCTAAAGTAGGCTCGCCCATTGCAGATCGTCACACCCATGTTGAGGCCGCCTCCCTGGATGATGGGCTTTTCGGCCTTGCTGTGCGTGATGCACATCCCACGGTCGTTGAGGACCGAAAACCACACGCCCCCGGGCCCGAAGGATGGCAGCATGGATGTGCCCTTGCCGCTCGAAACGCGCCCCTGTTTGTAGCCATCGAAGTCGGCTACGTAGATGTCCTTGCGCCCGGGGCCGACGCGCCGCGCGAAGACGATGCGTGAGCCGAAGGCGCCGGCCTTGCCCGTCAGGGTCTTCATGATCTGGTTGGCGAAGTCGTGCATGAAGCGGCGCAGCTGGCTTGCATTGCCGCGGTAGCGCTTGCTCAGGACCGGTGTTTGTCCGCGCGCGATCTCGAACAGGCGCATCTCGACCACGATCGAGTTGCCGCTGCGCGTGAGCTTGCCCTTCACCACGCCTTGGGCGCCGACCGTCGACCAGGGGGTCTTCGTGATGCTGAGCCCCTCCTTCTCCATGTCTGCGATGAACGAGCGAGAGTCGAGCACCTGGAACAGCGAGACCAGCCGCAGGTCATTGCGGATGACCTCTGCGCCCTGGGCGCCCAGTTGCCCACCGTCCAAAAGGTTCGGCACGGCGATCCGGTACAGGGCGCGCTCGGGCGACGTGACGTCGATGACCACCCGCGTTGGCAGGGGCGGCTCCTCGGCATCGCTGGGGACGATCGGGACCTGACCGGCGGCCGGGGCCGCGCCCCACAGGCTGGACAGGCCAATCGAAGCGGCGCAAAGGAGGGATGGAAGAAGCGGAAGCAGGCGCGGCAAGTGTGTCATAGCGGGTTGATTTCCCAGGGGTTATTGGGATGACGAAGCAGGCCGGGGAGATATTCCCAGCGGTTTGGCTGGGTCGCAACCCTCATTGGTTTCGGCCGTCGAAGTTCACTGTGATCTTCTTGCCCAGGTACTGGTTGGCCACCTCCGGGGGTGGCTTTGGGATGGTCGTGCCCAATTCCCGCAGCTGGATGATTCTGTCCTCCACCGACTGGTCGAACAGCGGCTCGCCGCTGGACTTGACGATCCTGTGGGGCCCGATGTGGAGGTCTCGGGTGATCTCGATGCGCGTGACCGTCACGAGTTTCTTCGTGTCCCCCAACGTGGTCGGAATGGTCCACCCGCGCTTGAAGAACATGACCAGCTTGCCACGGTAGATGTCGCCTTCCTTGGCTTCGGTCTCGGTGCCGTCGACGAGGCCCTCCGGATCGCCCTCGCGCTCCTGGGCCTCTGCGATCTCGGCGAACGCCTGGGCACGGTCGCCCAGGCGCGTCAGCAGATCCTCGGTCGCATTTTCCGGCCGCTTGTCCCGCTTCTTCGGCTTGGGCGGGTCCATGTTCTTGGAGACCGCGACGCTGTCCTTGGGTGCCGTGGTTTTGCGGGGTACCCGTCGCTTCGGAAGGCGCCGCTTTTCGGGCTTCTTGCCCAGCCTGACAAAGCGGGCCTCGACCACCCGCTCCTCGATGTAGTTCTGGGGTTCGTGGTCCGTCAGCTCGGTCATACTGGCGCCGATGGAAGCGCCGATGACGAGCCCGTGGGCGAGCACGGACGCAAGAATTCCGGCGATCCATGCGCTGGGCGTCATGCTGCTCCTGCCGAGCAGGTTGGAGGGCTGAAAATCGCCGGGATAGACGCGCATCGCTGGCCCGCTCGCGTCCTGCTATTCGGCCTGCAGCGGGTCGGTGACCAGCCCCAGCTTCTCGATGCCGCCGCGACGCACCAACGCCATGACCTTGGCAACGAATCCGTAGGGCACCGTCTCATCCGCCTGCAAGTAGAGCTCGCGCTCTCGCTGCAGGCGGTCGTTGGTCGTGAGCGCATTCTCCAGCTTGTCGTAGGGGATTTCGGTTTCGCCCAGCAGCACCTTCCGTTCCTTGGTGATGGTTAACAGAAGCTTTTCCTCTTCCATGTCCATGCGGGGTGCGTGGGTCTTGGGCAAGTCGATTTCGACGCCCTTGGTCATCATCGGAGCACTCACCATGAAGATGATAAGCAGGACCAACATCACGTCCACCAGAGGGGTGACGTTGATCTCGCTCAGCGGTCCCTTGCCGCCGCCCGTGGACATGCCCATGGCGTCGCCCCTCCGTCCTAGTTCGCCAGGAAGTGACGGCGGATGATGTTGAGATAATCGCTGGCGAAGTTGTCCATCTCCCCAGCCAGCACATTGATGCGCCGAACGAAGTAATTGTACGCCATCACGGCCGGAATCGCCGCGACCAAACCGATGGCGGTGGCGATCAGGGCCTCGGCGATGCCCGGGGCGACCACGTCCAAGCTCGCGTTCTTCTGCGAGCCGATGTTGATGAAGGAGTTCATGATGCCCCAGACGGTTCCGAACAGCCCCACAAATGGGGCCGTGGATCCGGTGGTGGCGAGGAAGGGCGTCATGGCCTCCAGGCGCGTTACCTGGTTGGCTGCGGCCCGGCGCATGGCACGCGCCACGTTGTCGATGTCTCCGCCGTAGTGCTTGTGGTCAGCGTGCCGGTCGCTGCCAAGCACCCGTGCCAGCTCCACGTAGCCCGCGTGGAACACGTCGCCTAGCGGGGAATCCTTCGTCTTGCTACGGCCCAGGTTGCTGTACAGGCGTTCGAGCCGTTCGACGTTCCAGACGTTGCCCTGGTCCGGGTCCCAGAACTGGTCGAGAAAGTCGCCGCTCTTGCGCGTGGCCGCTGAGATCCGTACCAGTTTGGCGCCGATGATGAACCAGCATGAGAGCGACATCAGCACCAGCGTGATCAGAACCAGTGTGACAACGAGCGAAGCACTCATGACCAGTTCCCAAGGGTCGAGCGCTTGGCCAGCGGTCGTGGCGGCTGCTTCGGCTTGCAGGGAAACGAGGTTTGCGAAGATCACGTGACGCATGGGCAGTGGCCTCCAGCGCACGGTTTCACACGCGGTCGTCTATTCTGTCAAATGTCGCGCGTACGGGCCTCTTCGATCGCCTCCGTCAGCTGCTCATCGGAGGCGGCGCCACCGTGGGCGGATACGATCGTGCCATCGGATGCGATGACATACGTTGTCGGGATGCTTCGTACCCGGTAGCGCTCGGCCAACTCCGCTCTGCCCGCGATGGTGGGAAACGTGATGCCCATCGCGCGTGCTTGCGCCTGCACCTGGGCAGTGCTGAGTTCCTCGAGATTGACGCCCACGACCAGGATGCCGCGATCGTGAAGGGCGCTCAGGGTTGGCGCTTCCGCTCGGCATGACGCGCACCAGGATGCCCAGAAGGTGAGCACCAACGGTTGGCCCAGATCCGCGTGTAGGTCGAGCTTGCGACCGTTGTCGAGATGCGCGACGAACCCCGGCGCCTGGCTGCCGATTTTCAACGTGCTGGGGGCGTTGCCAGGGAAGAACTGCGCCACGTACGTGAAGACTGCGAGTGCGGCGATTCCCTTGATGATGGCGCGCGTCCAGGGAAACGGTGCTTTGTCCGCTTCTGGAGGACCGTCAGGTCTGGTGTGCGCAGATGGGCCACCCCCGTCCGGCGCGGAGGTCACTGGGTGCCGACCTGGCTGTCGGCCTGTGATGTGCCTGGGTGGGCCCGTGGGCTCGGGTGTTCCGTGACCCCCAGGCGCTCTTGCAGCCGGGGATGGGGGCTGCTTGTCCCTTGGGAGAGGGGAGTCAGGTCGGGCTGCACCGGGTAGGCGGGCTTGGGGTCGGAACAATCGGGAGGCGGGTCGGGCTCAACCACCACGAGCCCGACCGCGCCGCCACAGTGCACCCCACCGTTCATGCGCCGCTCCTGGGAGCCCAAGGCGTCGGATCGACCTCTCACCGTGCTGGCCCCGGGGCCGCACGGTCCGTTGCCACGGGATGGAAGCAGGTGCAGTGGACTGCACAGACTAGCAGTATATTTCGCTTGGGCAATCAAAATAGGTGAGGAGGCTCGCAAAACCGGGGGGTCCCGTGCCTACAGGAGCGCTTCCAGGGCTTGCACGAGCGCGGGATCATCGGGCTCTGTAGGGGGTGCGAAGCGGGCCCGCACGGCACCCGTACCGTCCACCAGGAACTTCTCGAAATTCCACTTGATATCACCCGGGCCGGCGGGCTCCGTGGGCTGTTCGGTGAGGTAGCCGTAGAGCGGATGGCGGTCGGCGCCGTTGACGTCGATTTTGGCGAACAGCGGGAACGTCACGGCATAGGTGCTCTCGCAGAAGGTTTTGATCTCCGCTTCGGTGCCCGGTTCCTGGCCTGCGAACTGATTGCAGGGGAAGCCCAGAACCGAAAACCCACGGTCTGCGTAGCGGTCCTGCAGCTTCTGCAGGCCGGCGTAGTGCGGGGTCAGGCCGCACTTGGAGGCTACGTTGACGACCAGCAGCGCCTTGCCGGAGTAATCCGAAAGGGAGGCGTCTTGACCGTCGATGGTCTTGGCTTGGAAATCATGGAGGTTCGCCATGGGCCCTTCTTCCCATTTGCCCTGCGGCCTTGCAACTCTCCCATCGATGGCTGACATGCCGAGATGCGTCTCGTATGTAGGCAGGTATGTCGGCCTTGGATGATCTCACCGACGACGCCTTGACCGGCGGGTTTCGCGTCTTTCAGCGTCGGCGGGGCCACCGGTATTCGCTCGACGACTGTGTGACGGCTTGGGAGGCCGGGATGCTCTTTCCAGGGGCGGCCACCGAGCCAACCACCGGCGCGACACCTGCCTGCTCGTCCGAGCCCGGGGAGGCCTGGGCGCGGGATGCTCGTCAGGAACGGAGCGACCAGGGGGGCCCCGCGTGTCCTCCCGGGCGAGCAGCGGCGCCCGCGTCCATCGTGGACCTGGGGTGCGGGATTGGCTCGGTGCTACTCATGCTGGCCTACAAGTTTCCGCGGGCCCGTTTGATCGGGATCGAGGCCCAGGAAGAGTCCCACGCGCTCGCGCTCCGCAACGTGGCCCGCAATGGCGTCGCCCGCCGTGTGACACTTCTGCAGGCGGACCTGCGTTCCGAGGCGCTGGCGGCGCAGCTCGGTGGTGCCCGTCACGACCTGGTGACGGGGACCCCCCCATATCAGCCCGTCGGCAGGGGTACGATCTCTCCCGATTCCCAGCGCGCACACGCGCGCGTTGAGCTCCGTGGCGGCGTCGAAGACTACGTGCGGGCGGCCGCACGTCTGCTCGCGCCTGACGGCCACGTGGTGGTATGCGGCGATGCCCGAGCGCCCGAGCGGCTCTACCAGAGCGCTGCGTCTGCAGGTCTTCGGGTCGTCAGCGAACGCAAGGTGTGGCCAGCGGCACGCTACAAAGCTCCGCTCTTCTGTGTGTGGACGCTCGCTTGGCCTCGGGGCACGACGGCCGAGCTTGCCGGGCCGCCGCCGCGATCCGGTGTTGGGGATGGGCGCGACAGGGTACGGCACAGGTCGTTTGTGGCCCGTGACCACGCCGGTGCCCGTACCCCGGAGGCCCACGCGTTGAGGGCGTTCTTCGATCTGTCGATCTCCGCCCAGGAGCCCAATAGTCCGCGCCAGCGGCAGCGGGCGCAGGGGGTCGTCGGGCAGCATGTGCCTGCGATACTGCTCGACCGTCGGGGCCGGCCGGAGTAGGCGTGCGGAACCGTTCCATGGCGCGAGGCAGGCGAACCACACGAACCACACGGGCACGACCTGAACCAGGGGCGTCGCGAGGCCGTGCAGGGCGCGCGCCTATGCAGCGCGCCCGGCGTGCGTTGATGCACCAGGGAGGGGCCATCGACCGTGTGGGCGATGAGCGCGTCGCGGCTCGCCTGGCTCAGGTGCTCGCACAGGCCGGGCGCGTTTCGAACGAGCGCTTGACCCACGGCTTTCACGGATACCCTGCCCGTATGCATCCGCCCCTGGCCGGCGCCGCGCTGGAGGCGTTTGCGTCGGTCGAAGGCGGGCCGGTGCTCGATCCGTTCTGTGGCAGTGGTACCGTTCTGGTTGAGGCTCGTGCTCGTGGCGTGCCCGCTGTCGGTGTGGACCTCAACCCGATCGCGCTCAAGATCGCAGCAGTCCAGTGCCAGCATCGGGACGAGGCGTCCCTTGCGCGCCTGCGCGCGGCCGTCGTCCGGGTTGCCGAGGGTTCCAGTGCCCGTGTGCGGGGTCGCGTACGTGTCCGCGCACCACTTCCCGTTCGGGAGCGCGCTTTCTACGCACCGCACGTGCTGCTGGAGCTTGCGGGTCTACACGCAGAGGTGCAGGCGCTGCAGTCGGCTGTGGACCTGGCCGCGCTCGAGGTGGTGTTCTCCTCGTTGCTGGTGAAGTTCTCGCGGCAACGGGCAAACACTTCGGAGCAGATCGTCGAGCGGCGGATACGCAAGGGGCTGGTTACCGAGCTCTTTGCGCGGCGTGGCAACGAACTGTGCGATCGCCTGTCGGACTTGGCCGAGGTCATCTCGCACGCCGGCCCCGAGCCGCCCCCGGTCGAGCTGGTCGAAGCGGATGCGAGACGTCTATCCGAGGCCCTGCCACCGGGCTTTGCGGCTGGTCTCGTGCTGACTTCGCCGCCCTATGGCGGGACGTATGACTACGTGGACCATCACGCACGCCGCTATCCTTGGTTCGGCATGTCGGATCGGAACCTGAGGGCCGGGGAGATCGGGGCCCGTCGCAATCTGGCCCAGGCGGCCCCCGGGGTCGCCGTTCGCACGTGGGAGCGGGAGCTCGGCGATGCCCTTGCGGCCATGGCCAGGGTGACGGCGCGGGAAGGGTGGATCCTGCTGTGGCTGGGGGATGCCCATGTCGGCGGTCAGCGCCTCGACGCCAGTCGTCAAGTGCAGGCGCTTGCACCCATGGCCGGGCTTCGTTTTCGGGCGTCAGCCTCGCAGCCACGCCCCGACTTCCAGGGTGGTCGTGCCCGGCGGGAGCACCTCATCGCGCTCCGGGTCTGACCTGGAGCTTCCCTTCGGGAAGCTTGCTAGCTAGACCCCCAATGGACGCGACCATGCAAGCGCACCTGCGGAGCCGGGGTTGAGCGAGGACGAAACGACGAACCTGGCTGTCAAGTAAATGGCTCGGTGCGGCTTCGGATCGACCGTTTTGTTGACGGCACGTGCGGCAGCTCCGAAGGTGAGCTCGTGGCGAGACCCAGCCAAGAGCGTCAGGACCTGTGTGGGCATGTTCTCGATGGGCGCTATCGCGTCTCCCGTCAGATAGGGGTTGGCGGGACTGGCGTGGTGTTCGAGGCGGCCTGTGAGCGCGATGCCGGCCGGGTTGCGATCAAGACCCTGCGGCCCTGTTTTGTCGGACATCCGGACCTGGGCCGGCGGTTGCAGCGTGAGGCCGAAGTCGCGCGACGGGTGCGCCACCCCGGCGTCGTCCAAGTGCTCGATGAGGGCATTCTCAGCGATGGATCTCCCTACGTCGTGATGCCCCTGTTGTCGGGAGAAAGCCTCGCGAGGCTATTGTCCCGTCGGCGGCAGCTTACGGTCAGGCAGGTGGCGGTTGTGGCCAGCCGGGTGGCAGCGATTCTCCATAGCGCCCATTGCGCCGGCTATGTACACCGGGATGTGAAGCCCGAGCATGTCCTGCTCGGCCGTAGTGCCACCGACGACCTGACCATCCACCTACTCGATTTCGGTGTGTGCGCCAGTACAGCGGCACCCGCTGACGAGCGCATGCGCGAAGAAGGGAAAGTGTTCGGCACGCCGAGCTACGTGTCCCCTGAGCAGGCTTCCGGCCGGGCGGAGGTGGACGCGCGTGCGGACCTGTTTGGTCTCGGGATGGTGATGTTCGAGTGCTTGACCGGAAAACTGCCGTTTCGGGCACCATCCGTGTCGAAGCTATTGCTGCGCATCATTCGCGAGCAGGCACCTCGTGTGAGTGATGTGATGCCCGGCGTGGACCGCGCAATGGACGCGTTGGTCGACCGCCTGCTGCGTCGGGAACCCGGGGATCGTCTGCCATCGGCCCGGGCCCTTGCGCGTGCGCTTTCGCCTCACGTGGGCAATCGTGGCGAGGTCGAGCGCAAGTTGGCGGCGGGCTTGAACGTGGCCTCGCTGCTCGAGGAAGGCGAACCGACGACACGCAAACGTGCGGTCTCCATCGGGGACGCTGGCCAGCGCAACCAGAGCGGGGCTGTCCCCCATCCGGCGATCCTCACTGCGCGGCCCCGCCGGTCTGCCTAGCCCGGATCATTCACGACTTCGCCCCCGCCTCGCTTGTCCTTCGACTCCACAGGGCTTTCGCCGCCCTAGAAAATACGGGGAGTATTCCCGTCGGTCGTCGAAAGCCCTGTGAAGCCGAAACCCTGCGCGATCCGACGCCGAAGTCGTGAATGATCCGGGCTAGCGAGTGTCCATGCGGGAAAGGGCACGCGCCCTTTCCCCCGTCCCGGCGAAGCCGGGTCCCCCAATCCGCGGGTCGCGCCGCTTCGCTCTGCTCCGGCTGTGGCGACGAGCAGGTCTTTTGGGAATGGGAGGTGCTCTCCCGGTCACCCGAAGTCCCGTAGGAGCCTCCATCGCCTGCACCATCTTACCTACCCATCCGTATAGCGAGTGGGCCCGGTCACGTCGCGGTTTGCGCAACTGTGGCCGGCTGACGCATCGATGTATTGCGCCGTTTTGTCTGCGAAAGTTACCCTATCTTTGCGGAAGACCTTCAGCAAACCGGCGTGCCTTGCGTCTGAAGGAATGTCGCGTTCTGTCCACGCTTGTCATGATCAAGACTCTTCTCGAGAACAAGAATCGGCTCCCTGCCGCCATCGTCCTCCTCCTCGGCGTGGTCGTCTCGGCCACGGTTCCCGTAGCGCACTACTGGGCGGGCCTGATCGGCATCGGACTCGGGATCGGCGGAATGCTGTTCCTGCTGGACGGCGGTGGCGCCGGCAAGGACCAGCTCTTCGCACTTCGCAGTGCGATCAAGGCGGCCCGGCGCGGTGAGCAGCCCAACCGGCCGATGACGACCACCCCCGAGCTCGGCCAGGTGTTCGATGCGTTGGAAGATCTCGCGCAGGACCTCGGTACGCGGTCCGCGCGTGAGTCGGAGATCGAAAAGGATGCGGAGCGCCTGCGAGATCAGGCCGAGGGGCAGCAAGCCGAAGCCGAGAGCCTGCGTGGCGAAATCGAGAGCTTGCGCGGGGAGATCGAGAGCCAGCGCGCCGAGGCCGAGAGCCTGCGAGGCCAGAAGGAGGGTCAACTCGCGGAGGTCGAGAGGCTGCGAGCGGAGGTCGAGGGCGTGCGAGCGGAGGGCGAGAGCTTGCGGGCGGAAGGCGAGAACTTGCGAGCGGAGGCCGAAAGCCTGCGCGCCGAGGCCGAGGCCCAGCGGGGCGAAGTAGAGCGCCGTCAGCGTGACCTGGCGAAGGCAGAGGAGTCCTTGGCTAGCCACGTTGACGAGTTCGGCGCCAGCGTGGGCGAGCAGGCAGCGGCCATCGATCAGGCTGCACGCGCGGTGATCGACACAGCGGAGGTACTGCGCGGTGTAGCGGACAGTGTCGAGGTGCTGGCGGCAAGCGCCGAGGAGTCTTCCTCGTCGATTCTCGAGATGAAGGCGACCAACGACGAGGTTGCGGAGAACATGGCCACGCTTGCCAACAGCGTACGGGACACGGTCTCTTCGATCGAGGAGATGGCATACAGCATCAAGGAGGTCGCACGAAACGTCGACGCCTTGTCCCTCATGACCGAGGAGACCTCTTCGTCGATGAACCAGATGGACGTCTCGATCGACCAGGTTCAGTCCAACGCCAACCAGACGTCACGCCTGTCCGAGCAAGTCGCCATGGATGCTGAGCGGGGCGCCGACGCCATTACCCGGACGATCTTCGAGATCAACCGCATCAAGGAATCGTCTTCCGATGCTGTCAGCGCGATTGTGTCACTTGGCTCGCGCATCGAGGCCATCGGCGACATCTTGAACGTCATCGACGACGTTGCAGAACAGACGAACCTGTTGGCGTTGAACGCCGCGATCATCGCCGCGCAGGCCGGCGAGTACGGCAAGGGCTTCGCTGTGGTGGCGGACGAGATCAAGGAGTTGGCCGAGCGCTCCGGTACCTCCACCAAGGAGATCGCGAGTCTGATCAAGACGATCCAGGAAGAGACCATGAACGCGATCCAGGCCGTCGAGCGGGGTGCGACGACGGTCGATCGGGGTGTCGAGGTGAGCGCGGAGGCCGAACAGGCCCTCAAGAAGATTCTCGATTCCTCGACCAAGTCTACCAACATGGTCGGCGCCATCGCGCGCGCTACGGTCGAGCAGGCCAAGGGTAGCAAGCAGGTGACCGACGCCATCACCCGGATCGCCGAAACCGTGCAGCAGATCGCGGCGGCCACCGCCGAGCAGGCGCGCGGCTCCGAGCTGATCATGGGGAGCGCCGAGAAGATGCGGACGATCACCCAGCACGTCGAGCGCAGTCAGCAGGAGCAGTCACGCGGCAGCCGTCAGATCACCAGCGCGATCGAGAATATCTCGCAGATGGTCAACCAGCTTCATCAATCCCAGGCCCAGCAGGCCAAGGCCTCCGAGGAGACCTCCCAGACAGTCGAGCGCATCCGGGACCTCACGCGCGCCCACCAGCAGCGCCTGGCCGGCCTCACGGCAGCCAGCGAGCGTCTCCACCAACTCGCGCATCGCAACGACTAGCTATTGACCGGGAAAGGGCACGTGCCCTTTCCTGGAGACAACGATAATC
This sequence comes from Myxococcales bacterium, assembly GCA_028817905.1. Classification (GTDB taxonomy): domain Bacteria; phylum Myxococcota_A; class Polyangia; order Polyangiales; family JAFGIB01; genus JAPPOR01. The sequence continues at coordinate 43,982 of JAPPOR010000087.1, read as the reverse complement.
CCCAACCTGACCCCCCTTTGATACTTTTGGCTGTGGTACACCGTTGCGGTCGGGCGCTAAGCTACCGGACGCCCCGCGTGTGGGCACAAGGGCCATGAGGCATTCGATCGGATCTCGGGGCGCAGTACCATGTTAGGGATAGGTTTCAGTGAGTTCGTCCTGATCTTCGTGATCCTGGTGGTCGTGGTGGGGCCTCAGAAGCTGCCGACCCTGATGAAGTCGGTCGGCCGCACGATTCGGGGGTTCCAGAGGGCCAGCCGCGATATTCGGAGCGCGGTCGGGCTTGACGAGATCATGCACGAGGATCCCATGGCGCCTCCGGCCCCGCGACCGCGGCCCAAGCCGGCCCAGACACTTCCGGCCAATACGACCCCTCCGGTAGCCCCGGCGGAGCCTCCCACCGAGGTGCCCGCGGGCCAGGCGGCGGTCCCTGACGCCGCTGCTCGGCAGTCCGGCCCAGCCCCGGTTCCAGCCTCTTCTGAGGGCACCGGAGCGGCACATGGGTCAGCGACCGGGCCAGCGACCGGGCCAGCAACCGAAGCCACCGCCGCGAGTGCGCCGCCGGCTTCCAGCCGCCAGTCCCCAGCGCAACCTGAGGGTTCGGCTGGGGGTGCGGGGTCGTCACAGCGCACGTCCCAGTCGCCGCCCTTGCCAGTGGGCGCGCCACCGCCTCCCCAGACGCCCCTGCCCCCCGGCGTACCCCCCGTTGCGAGTGTTTCGCCGCCGCCGGCGGGCGCTGGCAGCGCCCCGCCAGCCGCTGGCCCAGGCGCGGCCGGTGGCTCCGCCGTGTCCCAAGGGTCGCGGCACCCGTCTGAGCCTAAGCCCAAGTCCGAGCCCGCTCCTGCTCCTGCTCCTGCTCCTGGTAGCACTGAGGAAGGCGGCGGCACGGCCGCTGCGCCCCCGGAGGGGGAACCGCCTGGCAAGGCCTGACTGAGACTTCACCATGTCCAACCAACCGGCGCTGCCGCCCTCTAGCCAGCCTCCAGACGAGCCCGATCCGGATCCGCCCCACGACGTACCGATGACGGTCATGGAGCACCTGCAGGAGCTCCGCAAGCGGCTCGTCTTGTCCATGCTCGGGATGATTCCCGGAACGGCGCTCGGCTGGACCTACGCCCCCGAGCTGCTCGACGCGTTCCTGCTGCCCTACAGCGAGGCCTTCGTGCGGGCCGGGCTAGGCGAGCCGACGATCCATGTGGCCAATCCCATGGATCAAATTGTCGCGTACATCAAGATCGCGCTGGTTGCGGGCATCTTCTTAGGGATTCCGTGGATCGCGTGGCAGGTGTGGGCGTTTATCTCGCCTGCCCTGTATGACAATGAGAAGCGCTGGGCCATTCCGTTCGTCGCAGGCAGTAGTTTCTTCTTCACCGGGGGCGCGTACTTCGGATTCAGCGTGGTCTTCCCGCTGATGTTTGACATGTTGCTCTCCATGAGCGGGCAAATCGGCGTGATCAAGGTGCAGCCGACGATCATGCTCAACGAGTACATCTCGTTCGCTACACGCTTGCTGCTGGCCTTCGGAGCTGTGTTCGAGATTCCGGTGGTGGTGACCGTCCTGTCCGCTGCCGGGATCGTCACCTGGAAGCAACTGTTGAACTTCGGTCGCTGGTGGGTGTTGCTGGCCGCGATCCTATCGGCGCTGTTGACACCGCCGGACATCGGCTCGCAGATGCTCATGATCGTGCCGTTGGTGGTGCTTTATTTCGCGTCGGTTGGAGTGGCCTACTTCATCGGGCCCAAGGTCGAGGATGAGGAGGCGTCTGAGCCGGACGACCCGTCAGGGGCCGGTCCGGCCGACCCCGGTCCGGGGAGCGGATGAGCGACCCGACCGGGGTGACCGGCGCCGGGCACATGAGCTGCCGTACGAGTTGGGCCGCGAGTCTGCGTACCTTGCGAGCTCGGCCGCTTGCGAGCTTGGCACTGGGTGCAGCGATCGTAGCGTTCTTGTGCCTTGCGATCATGCTCTCCCTGTTCTGTCTGTGGTGTCTGCTCGGATGGGTGGTGGGGCCCTTCTTCGCTTGCCAGCTCGCCCGGGTGCAGCTTCGCGAGCTCCGTCGCGTTCGCACTGCGAGCACACAGGCGGTTGGCTTCGGGGCGGCAGTGGAGCAGGTGCCGGCAGACCCGGCGACTTCGCCTACCTGGGATGGGGCCCGCCAGGGCGTTTCCCGCGCGCATGCTGTGGCCACGGCCCTGCCGGTTCAGGCCGGGCTGTTCATGCTCGTGGTGTTGCTGGCCCTGGCCGTGCTGGTCGCCGCACCCCCGGCAGTCGATGACCTCGAGCTTGGCGGCGCGCCGGGACACGCAGACCTGGCACAGCTGCTGGCTGGGGGCGGTCTGTACGCCCTGCTCGCCGCGGTTTTGCTCGTGCTATGCGTTTCGCCCTATCGCTATGCGTCCTTTCTTACTCTGGAGCGCTATACCCAACTATGGTCTTCCCTGTGCGAGAGCGCGCGCGTGTTCGTTCAGGTTGGGGTCGCGTGCCAGTTGAAGCTCTTTGCCCTTGCGGCGATGGTGCAACTGTCGCCTCTGGCGCTGGGCCTGCTCGTAGGACTTTCGTTCGACCGGGTGGGTTTGGCCCTTCTATGTGTGCCTCTGCTGGCTGTGAGCATTCCGCTCGGGCAGGGCATGGTGGCTGCGGGTTACGTCGAAGCGACGGCCGCGGCGGGCGTCCTCGCAGCTCCTCCCCGTGGCTTTGCCTTACCCCGTGGTCTCGCGGGGGTCTGGACGGGACTGTGGCTTTGTCCCTTGGTGTGCGCCGTGCTGCTGTGGACGACGCTGCTCGAACCAGCGCAGCTTACGGAGGGCCCTGTTCGTGGAGTGCTGGTATCGGAGGTGGTTCTGACCGAACGGGGCGCCGCGCCCGGGGGCGGCGCTCGGGGCCACACGCTCCATCCGCCAGCGACCACGCTTGAGGTAACTGTTGCGAGTGAGGGGATCGAGGTTTCCGCGAGTGATGGCGGGGGGGTTGGGCGGCTACCTTTGCGCTACGCCGGGGGCATCGAGCGGGTGCGGCTTGTGCGCTCCGGCGATGCCTACGGCATCGAGCTGCACCAGGATACAGGGCCGGACGCGCGCGTGAGCCACACTTGGATCGACCGCGCCGGCGTGCGCCTGGATGATGGCCTACGCGATCGACTCCTACACCGCGTTCCTCCGGTGCGGTTTTCAGCCGTTGCCGTGACGATCGTGGCCACGTTGCTGCTATCCGCGCCGGTGATGGCCGCCCTCGGGCGCCTGAGACGGGCCTTTCAGCGGGAGCAACTCGGCGCGCACGCACAGCAGATGTTGGCCGTGGTGGCCGCCCGTGTGGCGCGCCGCGCCTGGCTGTTGGCGCTACCTCTGGGCATAGCGAACGCATGGGCGCTGTGGTTTCTGAGTAAAAATCCTTGACCGCCGATCAGCTAGCTAGCTAGCTTGGCTTGCCAAGCGCGTTTGTGGTCCTCTTGCTATGAGTGTTGTGTGATGACGACTGGAGACGACGGGGCTCAGGCCGATGGGTCAGAAGGTGGTTTCGAGGCGAACCTGGCGCCCCATGAGCGCGCCTATCACGCGGGTGACTACCGGCGCGCACGCATGCTTGCTCGTGGGCTGCTCGACACGCCGGATCGTCAGGAGTGTGAACGTGCCCAGCAGTTGTTGCGTCGAATGGACCCTGACCGCGTGCAGTGGGGGGTCTTGCTGGCCTGCTGTGCACTGTTCATCGGTGTCGTGATCGCCTACATCATCTGATGCCGCCAGATCACCCGATGCCGCCAGGAGGGCCACCTTGATCATGCCGCGCCTTGACCCGATTGCCGCCCGCTGCCGGCCAGTACCCGTTCGGGTCGTCCGCCGCGCCTCCGGGGTATCGCGAGCCCGGACATTTCACCGGCATCGCAGCGCTTCGCTCAGCCTAGACGGCACACGTTTCACCTCCCTCGCAGTTGCAGCGAGTATTCGGTCGGCCGTCGAGGGCCGTGTCAAGCCAAGTCCCAGCTGGATCCAATCGCGAGTTGGCGGAATGGCGGCGGCCGCACTCCGTTCGCGCGCTTGTGCAGTACCCGCAGTGGCGCGCGTGGTTGTCCTCATGCTTGCGGGGATCGGGTGCGCTGGGGGCGCCTCGCAGGTTGCTCCCGAGCCGGCGCCGTGGACGCCCGAAACGCTGTTTCCCCTCGCGGAGGGGCGCGCGTGGTCCTTCGACGTGGAGACCGGTGACGGCGACAACGTGCTGGTGGTGACGCGTGTGATCACCGCCGTCCCGGGGAAGAGCGCCCTGGTGCAGGTCGGCAAGGAGCAGACAGCCTACGAGAGGCGACCTGAGGGCTGGTATCGGCCGGCCAAGGGAGGGTTTCTGCTGCGCGAGCCCCTGGAGGTGGGTGCCAGCTGGACGTCGGGAAAGGGCGTCGAGGCGAAGCTCACCCGTCAAGTGGCAGCGATCGAGACGCCCGCCGGGGACTTCACCAACTGTGCCGAGGTGGAGGAAACCAACCAGCGGTCCGGAAACCGCATTTGGACGACCTATTGTCCCCACGTCGGTCCGGTTCGAGTCGTATCGGAGATGATCGTCCGTGGCCACACGCTGCGCGTGACCGCGGTCATGCGGGGGTATTCGGAGCAGGCGCCTAGCCCGGATGATTGATGACTGCGACGCCGCCTCGCTTGCCCTTCGACTCCACGGGACTTTCGCCGCCCTAGAAAATACAGGCAGTATTCTCGTCGGTCGTCGAAAGCTCCGCGAAGCCGAATCCCTGCGCGATCCGACGTCGCAGTCATGCATCATCCGGGCTGGCGTCGCGCGGTAGTTCAACGGGCGCGGGCTCGGGCACGCAGGCGGTCGCACGCTCATGCCGTTCTTGCGCGCACTTTTCCGTTTCCGGTGCCTGTACTTAGCTTAGCTCCCGTGGGCGTGGTGCGATCGGGCGATCAGCTGCGGCCGGGGATCAGCTTGCAGGCGGCTTCCTTGCCCGTGGGGCAGCTCTCGTCCTCTCTTTGCATCACGCCGAGCCAGCGGTCTGCGGCGGCCTTCGTCTTCTTGTGGCGGGCGGCCTGGTTGAAGGCCTGGCGGGCGGCGGATCGTTTGCCGAGCTCGTAACTGGCGTTGCCGAGCAGCAGGTGGGCGGTCCCGGCATTCTTCAGGCCGCCCTTCTTGATCGCCTTCTGCAGGGCCGCCTGGGCTTGCGCCCAGCGCTCCTCCTGCATGTACAGCTGCCCAAGCTGTACGTAGATCGTGCCGTCCTTCGCCTCCCGGGCGGCGTTGCCCAGGGTTTTGAGCGCCTTCTTGACCTCGCGAGCAGACATCCAGGCACTGGAAAGCAGCTGGAGGTTCTTGGGCGATTTCGCCACGCGCTTCGCCTTCATCTCCTTTTCCAGCACTGTCGCGGCCTCGAAGGGCATTTCGAGATGCAGGTAGTGCTGCGCGAGCATGCGCAGCTCCGACTCCTCGGTTAGCATGTCCTGGCGGTAGGCGAGCTCCAGCACGGCCAGGGCGCGCCGGTCGTCCTTCAGTTGGCTGTAGGCTGCCGACAACTGTAGCCAATACGCCTTCTTCGGGAAGCGCTCCACCAGCTCGGTCAGGATCGTGACCACCTGCTCATAGTTCTTGAGCTCGAAGCGGATCGCTAGCAGCAGTCCGAGCAGGTTTTCGTCCTTCTCTTGGGTCTTCTTGGCGACGGCCTCGGCGTAGGGAAGGGCCTTCTTGAACATGCCCATCTGCACGTAGGCATTCGCGAGCATCAGCTGGATCTCGCGTGAAGGTTCTTCCTTCTGCTTGGCCAACCACGCCTCGAGGAGCTTGACGGCGCCCTTGTAGTCGCCGGTGATCGCGTACAACTGACCCAAGTTGAACTGGACTGCCGCTTGCGACACCGCCGGCAGTGCGTCCAGGTCCACGCACTTTTTGAAGGCCTTGACTGCGGCGGGGTAGTCCTCTTGTACGACGTGGATGTTGCCGATCTGCTGCCACATCAAGGCCCGTTCGTGCGGGTTGAGGTCCTCGTTTGCCTGCATCTCGCCGAGCAGTTTCAGCGCCTCGTCGTACTTCTTTTGGGCGGCCGCGGTCTCCGCGTTGTTGAGACGTCTGAAGGCCCAGCGACCGACCGTGAAATCCTTGCCATCGTCCTCGTCGGCGGTCGTTCCCCCCTTGGGCTTGAGGCACCCGACTGCGGTGCTTAGAAGCAAGGCGGTCAGAAAGGAGCAGACCCAGTATCGGTATCGATGCGAAATCACTATTTGTCCAAGTTGAACGTGAGCCTGATCACCAGTCCGTGGCGCTCGACCTGCTGACCGTCGACGACCTTGGGCTGATACTTCCATTTGCGAACCGCCGTCAGGGCGGCCTCATCGAAGACCACGGGCGGTTTGGAATCGACCACCGAGACGTTCTTCGTTTGTCCCGACTTGCCGATTGAGAAACGCAGCTTGACCCAACCTTCGACGCCCTCCTGGGCTTGGACCGGTGGGTAGCGGGGTTCGACTCGCAGCAGGGGCACGGCGTCCGTGTCGCCAACCGCGGTCGCGAGCTGGGCTCCGGAGGCCATCTTGAAACCGGTGTCCACCGAGGGCGCCGCCACGGCCAGTGACTGGGTGGGTGCGTTGGTGTCCGGCGTGTCCGGCGTCATGTCCGTCGGAGGGGGTTCGTCGACTGGCGGGGGCCGTTCTGGTACCTGCGGCTCCTCGGCGGGCGGGGTGAGGTCGCGCTTGAGGCGCACGAAGCCGACGACCTTGCCCGAGACGGCCGGATCCAACTCCCCGCTGCGCAGGGCGACCATCGCTTGCATGAGGAAGAAGAGCCCGAACGCCACGAGGGCGGCGGAGGGAGCTGCGGCGAGCCAGCGTGCCATGCTTCAATCCGGCTCTGCGGCGATGGACACTTCCTCCACGCCAGCAAGGCGGGCGGCGTCCATGACCTGCACGAGGGACTTATTGGTGGACTTCTCATCGGCCTGGATGACCACCGTGCCCTGGGGGTTTTCCGCGTGTAGGCGCTCGATGTTGGCGCGCAGGGCGCGCGGGTCCACTTGGCGCTTGTCCACCCAGATCTCGTCGTTGGCGTTGATCGCGACCAGGATGTTGCCTCGCTCCTTGAGCTCGGCCGTCGCGGCCGGAGGGCGGTTGACGTCCAGGCCGGACTCCTTGACGAACGACGCGGTCACGATGAAGAAGATCAACATGATGAAGACGATGTCGATCATGGGCGTCAGGTCGACGGCGTTCTCCTCTTCATCGTCTGCGCGGCGGTAACGTAGGGCCATTTGATACTCCTGTGCTCGAAAACGGCGACGACCTGACGGTCAATCCGTCGAAAGAGCGTCCTCCAGGCGTCGACGCTCATTGCTGGCGTGGCGCTCAAGCTGGGTGGTGATGAACAGGCCCGATAGGGCCGCCACCATGCCTGCCATGGTGGTGGTGGTGGCGCGGGACACGCCCGACGCGAGGGCGCGGGCGTTGCTGTTGCCGGACAGCTTCATGACGTCGAAGACCTCGATCATCCCGACGACGGTCCCGAGCAATCCAAGCAGCGGGCAGACCGTGACGAAGGTCTTCGCCAGGGGCACGGTGCTGCGCAGCTTGCCGTAGGTCTGGTTGATCAGCATCGTGCGCACCTGGTGCGCGTGCCAGGAGTGCCGCTCCTTGCGCGCATACCAGCGCTCCTTGGTTTCCTGGCGGTCCTTGGGATATTGGAGCGCCAGGTAGGCGGCCCGTTCCAGGATCAAGGTCCACATGGCGGCCACGGTCCAGAATATGGCCCACTGGACTCCGCCGCCCCGTTCGATGAACGCCAGGACGCTCTCGATGGCGTGGTTCAGCTCCCCCATCGAACTACTCCCCGCCGGGCGAGAAGGCTGGGCTGGTGCTGGGGGTCGGGGGGGTCGTGGCGCTGCTCGGGCTCCTCCCAGGGGGCATGGACACGCTCTCTGCCTGGACCGCGATCAAGCCTGCAGCTTGCTCCTGCAGCACGTCGATCATTCGGCGCGTAGTGCTCTTCAGCACGCTGTGCAGCAGCACCAGCGGGATGGCCGCGTACAGACCCAGCATGGTCGTGACCAACGCCTCGGAGATGCCGCCTGCCATCAGCTTCGGATCGCCGGCACCGAACAGGGTGATCGCCTGGAATGTGCGAATCATACCGGTGACCGTGCCCAGCAAACCCATGAGCGGGGCGACCACTGCCACAACCTTGACCGCCCACAGGAAACGTTCGAGGGCGCTGGCCTCCCGAAGCACGGCCTCGTCGAGCTTGCGCTCGATCGTCTCCACATCGGCATCGCGGCGCTCGTGGTACACCGCCAGTACTCGCCCCAGGGGATTGCCCTTGTTCGACTGGGTCGGCGTTCTTTCTTGGCTGCGGATCTTGGCGGCCACGATCAGCAGCATGGCGAGCCGGATCAGGGCAAGCACGGCGGTGAGGCCGCCGAGGTACATAATGATCTTTCCGACCACGCCGCCCGCCTCAAGCCGTTCGGCCAGGCCAGGCGTCTGCACGAGTAGGCCGAGCAGGGAACCGCGCGAGGGATCGATCCCGAACGTGATGTGCCCGGCACTGGCGCTCTCCAAATCGCCGATCAGGGCGGTGTAGCGGTCCTCGGGCTGCCGTGACAGCTCGATCAGGCCGCTTTCGGGCCCATAGCTAAGGTACTTGCCGCCCGACACCAGGTTGAACGTGCCCACGCGCACGACCGCAGCATTGCGCGAATCGCCGGCGGCGTCGGTCACCTTGGCCGTAAAGCGCACGACGCGCCCCTGCTCGGTCATCTCCTGCTGCAGGGAATACCAGAGCTTCTCCAGCTCCTTGATCGAGGGCAGCGCCTTGCTCTGGCCAAGTTTCGCGAGAAACTCTCGCCGCCCTGGAATCTGCGCGCTCACGACCGACGCGTCGATCAGGGCGCCCGTGTCGCCGGACACCTGACGAACCACGCCGAATAGCTCTCCCAGGCTGCCCATGCGTTCCTTGAGCAGCTGCTGGTGCTCCTTGATCCGGCCGTCGTTCTCTTCGAACTGCCGCTCGAGCGCGGCGCTCTTGGCTTCCAGGGCCTTTTCCTGGGCTCGCGCTTCTTCAAGCAGGGCGGCCTGCTCTGCCTTCTTGCGCTCGAACTCCTGCAGGCGCCGCTGCTGCTCTTTTGCGCCTTCCTGGACATCTTCTTCGATCTGGTCGAGCAACGCCCCCAGGCTCGCGGGCTTGCCCTGGGCCTGGGCCGTGGACAAGGGGGCCCCGAGGCTGACGGCCATTGCCGCCGCCATGGTGGTTGTCAAGCTGGCCGATAGGGCACGGCCGCGGTTTGCCTTGGGTCGCTGTTGACCGGGGAAGGTTCTTAGGGACAGGGCCATCACTTCGCCTCCTTCGCGGCAACAGGCGCCGGGACAGGCACGCGGATGATGTTTGGGGCTTCCTGTTCGCGAGCGATGCGTAGGCCGGCCAGGATGTCGCGCTCGTAGCCGGAATCCATCGGCATATATGCCTTCTTCTTTGTATCCCACACGCCAAACTCCTGGCCATCGAGCGTCTTGTAGATCAGGGATACCCGCCCGATTCGCAGAAACTCAACCGGCTTCTCCTTGCCGCCGATCTTGACGGACTCTTTGTACGCCTCGATCGTGCGTCCATATTCATTTTCGATCTGGTAGGCCTCGACGACCCGTCGGTATTTCTCCGCGTTTGACACGTCTGCGCGTGCCATCGTTTCGCGTAGCAACTGCACGCGCTTGCGGCGCTCCTCTAGCAGGAACGGCACATCCAGCTCGACGAACTTTGCAAGCGAGTCGACCATGCGGTGCATCAGTGGCAGGACCTGGCGCCCGACGACGCTGACCTCATCGATCTCCGCACGGATTTCACTGACCTTGGCCTCTTGGGCATCGATCAGGTCATTCAGCTGCCCGTTGTAGACCTTGAGCGAATCCATGCGCCGCTGCACGTTGCGGTACTGGGCGGTCAGGTCCAGGGCCTCGTTGTTCAGGGTGTCCACCTGCTTCTGAGCCCCCGCAGCATCCTTGTGGACCTGCTTGACCCGCTTGACGACTTTCTCGACGCGCGGTTTCCCCGACTTGGACTTCTTTCTGGCCTTGCCCTGCGCCAGCGCGTGGGCGGGGGCCATGTAGATGCTGGCGAGCGCGGCCAGGCCCAAAACGGTCGCGAGCGAGCGAACAAGCTTTCCCATCACAACTCCTAACCTGTCGAAAGGCGGCTGCGGTCTTCCCCAACCCAGCCGGCGACGACCTTACATGTATCCCACTTGTATTCCCAAGCGGCATCCGTGTGAAAGTGACCAGTTCTGCCAAAATGTTTCTGGGGACGCTCCTCATTTCACCAAGTCGTGAATGACCCGTGCAGGCGTCTACTGCACAGGGGTTTGTGCGCGCGAAGCTAGCCGGGATCATTCATCAACACAGCATGGGCTTCACGGGGCTCATGCGGTCACCGGCCGCCAATGCGCGGATGCTAAAACCGAGTCGAGAGTCACGTGAGGCGATGTGGGTTGGTGGACAATCCGGACTTGGTACTCGCTGAGATGCAAGCGAAGATGGCGCTCCTCAGGTCCCAAGATCGGAGGCGCCACGAAGATTGGTGAAACGTCGGGACTAGCCTAAAATTGAGACCGCGACCGTGCCTTGCGGCCGGTCGCGGTCTGAGGTCTGATCCTTGGAGTGGGGTCGGTGTCTTCAGCCGGGCATCTGCCGTCGCCGGCGCCGTCGCCGCCCATGTCGCCGGCGCCTGCAGCCATGTCGCCGGCGCCGGCAGCCATGTCGCCGTCGCCGGCAGCGATGTCGCCGTCGCCGGCGGCCATGTCGCCGTCACCGCCCATGCCGCTGTCGACCAGTCGTGATGGGTCGATGCCCTTTGAGCGATCGATCTCCGCCTCCGGCGGATAGGCTCCTGGCACCCGTTCGGTGCCCTCCGACTCGTTGCAGCCGATTACACCCAGAAGCCCCAGCAGCGCGAATGCCGGGACCCAACGGATGCCACCTTGCGTTGAACTCAGTATGCGCATGGTCGGTCTCTCCCTTTAGAACTTGTGCATCAGGTTGGCGTAGATGAGTCGGCCGCGTGGGTCGTGCGTAAAGATGTCGTAGCCGAAGTTGGCGTTGTTGATGAGGGGCGGGTCCGACCCGAGCAGGTTGTTGACGCCTACTCGAAGGGCGGTCTCGCTGCCAGCCGCCCACTCGCCCAGCATGTAGCCGTAGCTCAGGTCCAGGGTCACCCACGTATCGATGCCGTCAAGCTCGCCGGACACATTGTTGTAGTTGGCGTCGTCGTCATAGCCGCCGATGTAGTTGACCGCGAGGCTCGCCACGTGGCCATCGAGGCTCCACGACAGCGGAATCCGCATGCGAAGTTGGGGTAGGGGCTGGGCAAAGTTATTCACATTGCGCTTGCCCGCGAGGTTGCAGTCGCCGATCGGCTTTCCGTCTGCGTCCAGGCCGTCGCAGCCGTCCTGTGCTTGCGGCACGGTCTCCGGCACGTCGTACGCCTCGCCAGCTTCCATTGCCGCCATGGCCGCATCCTCATCGTAGTCCGGATTCGCCACGCTCAGCACCGGAACCTGGGTGGCCGGGACGACGTAGTTGAAGGTATAGGTGCCGCCGACGCTCAGGCTCAGGACGCCGCCCGAGCCGAAGTCGCGCCGATAGCCCAGCACGAAGTCGAGCCCGCTGGTCGTGATCTCGTCCTGGTTGTTGTAGCTGACGAACGTCCGCTGCCAGTTGTCGGTCCCCGCAGTGAACTCGAACTCGTCCGGGCAGACATCGGATAGGAGCGTGCCGTCCCCTCCCGCGGCCATCTCCGCCCGGCAGTTGCGCACGAGGGATTGGGCGCTTTCGAGCACGATCAGGTCGGTCACCTGGTACTGCCAGTAGTCCACGTCGACCGTCAGACCCTCGAACAGCCACTCGAAGCCGGCGCTGAACGCCAGCGACTTCTCCGGCTTCAGATCCGGGTTGGGGCTGGTGGTCACTCCGCGGAACACGGTGCCCGGGTCGGCGAACTGCTGCAGGTTGGTCACGGATCCAGCGGTCTGGGTCACGTTCGGCGCGCGGAAGGCGGTGCCGATCGAGCCGCGCAGGCGGAACTTCTCCAGCACGGCGGGCGTCACGAAGGTTTCACCGAGGGTCCAGGACATGCCCACGCGCGGATTGACCGACGTCTCGATGTCCTCGTAGTGCTCGGCGCGAACGGCTGCCTGGATCTCAGCGCCCTGGAGGATCGGCAATGCGAGCTCGGCAAAGCCCGCTACGACGTTCTGGCTGCCTTCCCAGTCGGGGGTGCCGATGATGAAGGCGTAGGCCTGGTCGTCGGAGTCGTTGTCGTTTTCCGTGCTTTGCGTGTTGCGACGGACCTGGCCGCCGATCGCCAGGCTCAGGTCACCACCCGGCAGGGCGAAGAGGGGACCTGCAAAGGACAGGTCGCCGACCAGCATTTCGGTCGTATTCAGGTTCTTGAGCTGACCGTTCATGTAGTCGATCACCTCAGCGGAGTTCTTGATACCGGTGCCGTCGATCGCACTGTGGAAGGGGTTGAAGCACCTGGACAGGTCGCTCGGGTCATTGCAGCTGTTGACCGTTTCCTGGAAACGATCGAACAGAATGTCGGCGTTGCGGCGCAAATGCTGGTTCATGTGCCAGGTGAAGGCCGCCTCGTAGGTCCAGTCGGTCATGCCCGCACCGTCCAGGTCGCCGCTGATGCCGCCGAGCGCACGGAAGCCATCCACGTTGATCTGCTGCTTCGCAGAGCCGGCGGCGCGGCCCAGCGGTCGCCCGAGGAAGACGGCCGGGGCCCCAAATGGGTTGGCCAGATGGTCAGGCGGGATCACGACAGAGCGCAACACCGGGAGCGATGGAGACTGGGGGATGCGCGTCTCGCGGCGAGCGAATCCCGCTTCGCCGAAGAACCGCAGGGCGTCGGCGACGCGGTGCTCGGCCTGCACGTACCCCAGGATGCGCTCCTCGTCGTTGAACAGGTTCCAGTCGTCGCGGAAGCTGAACCGGCAGCGGTCCATCGCTTCGTTGAGGAACGAAGACGTGCCCGGTTGGCCGCAACCCGGGTCGGTCATGACCCCGACGGGGCCCACGCCCGCCGGCAGGTCGGGGCGCGCGCCGAGCAGGATATAGGTGCCCGGCTGGCCTACCGCGCTGGAAAGGGTGCCCGCGGTGTAGTCCCGCTCGTTGGCGGCCAGGGGCGCGCGGCCGAAGTAGCTGAACTGGGCGACGATTGACGAGTCGTCGGAGTTGGCGCCGAAGATCACCGCTACCTCGCCGTCCTGCTGGTCCCAGCCGTCGGTGGTCTGCCCGTTGACGCTGACGCCGAAGCCCTCGTAGTCCTTACGCAGGATAATATTGACAACGCCCGCGATGGCGTCAGAGCCGTAGATGGCGGAGGCGCCACCCTTGGCGATCTCAATGCGCTCGATGAACTGAAGCGGAATCTGGTTCACGTCCGAGAAGGAGGCACTGTTGGTCACGCCGAAGGTGTCGGGGAAGGGCACCAGCCGGCGGCCATTCACCAATACCAGCGTGTTGGCGAGGCCCAGACCGCGCAGGTTGAAGTTGGAGGACCCCGCCGACCCTTGGCCGAGGCCAAACTGGGTGGAGGAACCGGAGTTCGCGGTCATGAAACGAATCAGGTCCGCCATATTGGTGGCACCGCTGCGCAGGATGTCGTCGCGGTTGTAGACCTGGACCGGCGTGGGTGTGTCGAAGCTGTTTCGCTTGATGCGCGAACCCGTGACGACGATTTCTTCGACGTCGTCCGAGTCGGTGTCAGCTGCTCCGGCCGCCGCTTCCGCGTCGGCGGCTGCGTCGACCTCGGCGCCGGTCTCAGTGTCGACCTGTGCACCAAGGGAGACGCCCACCGATCCGGAAACGTCCGGCTCGGGCGCGGGAGCCGGCTCCTCCGCCACGGGTGCCGCTACGGGCTCTTCCGCTGCCGGCTCTTCGGCTGCGGGCGCCTCGGCCGCCGGCTCCTCTGCCGCCGGCTCGGTAGGTTCTGCAGGCGCATCGGTCACTTGCGCGCTAAGCTCTGCTGGCGCGCCTACAAGTATGGCTGCGACGAAGACGACCAGCCAACGACGAATGTAGTCCATTGAGTACCCTCCCCAAGGCAAGAAGTGCACAGGGTGCTGTGGTGCGGGAGTTTGTACGAAATAGTTTCGTACGTGAACAGAAAACGGGCTCCAGCGGTGTAGGTGCGCTTACCTATTGAAACAGGGCACTTCGTCGGGTCGTGCCCATTCGGGGACGCCACGAAGGCTTTCTCAGTGCCGGCCGAACCAAAAGGTGAAGGGGTCAGCGACCAGGTGGGCGCCAGAGCGAAGGCCCTGCGTTTGGTATCGTGTGGATCCGAGCCGCCCGTCAGCTATGGGTGCAACTCAGCGCAACCATAGCAACTCTTCAACTGGTGGCAGATGCCCGTCTGGCGTACCCAGCGGTACGCGACGCCTGGTTCCCGTATGCCATCTGCATCCAGCCATCGCTCCTCTGGGGGGGAAGTTCGCTCATGCTTCGAGTGATGCTGACGGCCTCGAGGACGGCCGACGATCGGCTCCCCTTCCGGTGGGCTTTTTTTGGCGTTCACTCACCAGGGGGCGATCTTTTGGGGCCTCTGCGGGGCTCCGGCCGTCGACTCGATGGACCGTTTCCCCCTGAACGGACGACGACGCCGGGAACAGCTACCTTCGTCCCAACGCGTCGCGAAGTCGGTTTCTACCCAACGGCGCTCCAACCGGCGCACAAGAGCCTGCTGTTGGAGCAGTCGTGCTACAAAAATCTCCTGCAGTTGCCCGATTTGCGATTGCGAAAGTCCCTTGGATCCCGCAGAGTTAAACCTTGGTAGGCGAAGCGGCGGTCGCGGCTTGCGCGGTTTGGGCGCCGGCAGCTGCGGAACGCGGCGCAAACCTCACACCGGGGCGCTGCAGCGGGTGGCCTCGTGTGCTGGTCTGTACGTGACTGTCCGACTAGAGCCTGCCTGCACCTACCCATGACTCCACTCAAGGCATCCATGAGCTTCAACTATCTGATGCTGTCGGACGTTCACTTGGGCGCTGACCTGGTGCAGCACGCTGCGCCCTGGACGGCTCACCGGTTGGCGGAACCCTTGCCGATCGACGACGAGCTTTCGGGCATGCTCGCGCACTATCGGGCGAGCGCCGACCCGGACCGCCCCTGGAAGTTGGTGCTTGCCGGGGATGTGATCGACCTGGTGGGCATGTCGATTTCACCGGACGAGGCCGACGCCCTGGACCTTACGGCCGAGGAGCGCCGCCACGGCCTGGGCGCAAGCTTGCGCCACTCTGCCATCAAGATGCGGGCCGTTGTGCGACGACACGCGCGGTTCTTCGAGGCGCTAGCCGGGTTCGTGGCCGACGGTCATCACGTCGTGATCGTGCGCGGCAACCACGACGTGGAGCTCTACTGGCCCTCCGTGCGCAGGGAGTTCCGAAAGGCGCTTGTCGAGCATTCTGGCGGTCGTCTGGATAGGTCGACCGTGAAGGAGCGGGTGCGCTTTCGTCACTGGTTCTACTACGAAGAGAGCCTGTTGTACGTCGAGCACGGCCATCAGTACGACGAGACGTGCGCCTACCATCATGTGCTGGCACCCCTGTCGCCCGACGATCCTGAGCGCCTCAGCTATTCCTTCTCCGATATTCTTCTGCGGTACATCGTGCGGCCGACGCGGGGGCTGAGCAGCGATGGCCATGAGAACCGCACGATGCTCGACTATTTGCGCATGGCCCTTTCCATGGGGATCGTCGGTTGTGCCCAGCTGGCGTCACGCTTCTTTCGCGCCATTGGGCGGATGTTCCTCGCCTGGTGGGCGCACACTGGCGAGCGTGCGCGCGCCATCCGGGTCGAACATGAGCGTCAGATGCACCGCATAGCCCAGCGCTTGCGCTTGAGCATGGAGGAGATCAAGGCGATCGCCTCCCTGGCGGCTGCTCCCGTTACCGGTGACCTTCTTCGCATTACCCGCAGCACGTTTCTCGACGGGCTTTCGGCGATCACATTGACGGGTACGTTGCTCGCGGTGCTCGCCTGGTTCTCCGTCGTGCCGCTTGTCTATCTACCCCTGGTGGCCTTGGCGGTCGCGCTTCCGCTATTCGCATGGATGAAGAGTTCGACCGTATTTGATCCTGGGACGTCGCTGGTCCAGGGCGCACGCGCAATCGCCGGGCTCTTGCCTGCGCGCTTTGTGGTGATGGGGCATACGCACGTGCCGCGGTTCGAGCGCATCGCCAGTGGCGTGACCTACGTCAACCTCGGGTTCTGGGCAGGTGATGACGTCGACAACCCTGGACCGCCAGCACCGCGCAGCCACCTGGTGATTCGCAATGTGGATGGCGCGTACGTCGCCGAGTTGCTCGGGTGGCAGCCGGGCATAGGGCCGCACGCGCTGGTCGAAGATGTCCAGTCCGGCGTGCACACGATGCCCTGCGTATCGCCCCCAGATGGCCCGGATCCCGTCGACACCCTGGCTTCCTGACGGTCGCCTTTGCACTCCGCCGAGGGCTGGCTCGAGCGGCTCGCTGCAGCGCTCCAAACGCCTGCCGCCACGGGGCTATTTTGGCCCGATTTTAGGGGGTTTAGAGTTGCCTGAAGGGGTACGAAAAGGTATCTTCAGTCGGCTCCTGGGCTGGGGACGCGGTAGGGTCGGAAACGACGTTTGGCCGACCCCTTAATCTAGATGCGTATCCACAATACCAAGCATGGCTTCTGAGTACGGTGAGGGGTCGATTCAGGTCCTTGAGGGCCTCGAAGCGGTCAGGAAACGTCCCGGGATGTACCTCGGGGACGTTCATGATGGAACGGGCTTACACCACCTGGTGTGGGAAGCCGTCGACAACGCCGTGGACGAGCATCTTGCGGGGCACTGCTTCAATCTGCGGGTTGTTCTGCGGGCCGATGGGGCCGTGATCGTACAGGACGACGGGCGCGGAATTCCGGTTGGCATGCACGACAAGGGGGTGAGTGCGGCCGAGGTGGTCATGACCGTGCTGCACGCTGGCGGCAAGTTTGACAACGACAGTTACAAGGTGTCGGCTGGCTTGCACGGGGTCGGCGTCAGCGCGGTCAACGCGGTGAGCGAGTGGCTGACCATGGAGATCAAGCGCGAGGGCAAGATCTGGTTTCAGGAGTATCGCCAGGGTCGTCCGCTTGCGCCCCTGGTCACCAAGGGTGAGACGTCTGAGACGGGAACGACGATCACGTTCAAGCCCGATCCTACGATTTTTACCCAGACCGAGTTCTCCTTTGAGGTGCTCAACAACCGGTTGAGGGAGATTTCGTTTCTCAATGCTGGGCTCGCGATCACGCTCGAAGATCAGCGCATCGCGCGCACCGAACGCTACAAGTTCGCGGGCGGTATCCGTGAGTTCGTCGAGCTGCTCAACCGCAACAAGCAAGCCCTCCATCCGGATGTCCTGTACGTCGACGATGACAGGGATGGGATCGCTGTGGAAGTTGCGATGCAGTGGAACGACTCCTACAACGAGCAGATCTTCTGCTACACCAACAACGTTCACAATCGTGACGGTGGGACTCACTTGACTGGCATGCGCGCTGCGCTGACCAAGTCCATCAATACCTACGGTACCGCCCGCAATCTCCTCAAGGATCTCAAGAACCCACTCGGTGGTGACGATGTTCGAGAGGGCCTGACCGCGGTCCTGTCGGTTAAGCATCCGGATCCCAGCTTCTCTGCGCAGACGAAGAGCAAGTTGGTTTCCAGCGAGGTCAAGGGCATTGTGGAGGGCATCCTCAACGATCGCCTCGCCCAGTACTTCGAAGAGAATCCCGATAGCGGCAAGAAGATCGTCGAAAAGGCGGTGGTCGCTGCGCGCGCACGGGAGGCGGCTCGCAAGGCGCGCGAGATGGTACAGCGCAAAGGAGCGCTAGATATTAGCAGCCTCCCGGGCAAGCTTGCCGATTGTCAGGAGAAGGATCCCGCCTCGAGCGAGCTGTACATCGTCGAGGGTGACAGCGCAGGTGGCAGCGCCAAGATGGGCCGGGATCGTCGCACCCAGGCGATTCTTCCGCTGCGCGGCAAGATCCTCAACGTGGAACGTGCGCGTCTTGAGAAGATGCTCGCCAGTGACCAGGTAGGCACGCTGATCACCGCCCTGGGTTGTGGCGTCGACGGTGGTGGCAACTTTGAAATCGACAAGCTCCGCTACCACCGGATCATCATCATGACCGACGCGGACGTGGATGGTTCCCACATCCGCACGTTGCTGTTGACGTTCTTCTATCGCCAGATGCCTCAGGTCATCCAGGAAGGGTACCTCTATATTGCTCAGCCGCCGCTGTACAAGGTCACGCGGGGCAAGCGTGAGCGCTTCCTCAAGGACGATGAAGCCTTGGCAGAGTACCTGCTGGACGCGGGTACCGAGGGTCTGCTGATAAAGGCCAGCGGTGGTGAAGCGAGCGTGACGGGCCAGCCGCTACGGAATCTCCTCGACGAGATCCTGCGCTTCCGTGAGTTGCTCGAACACCTCCACCACATGGTCGTTCCGGGGGTGCTCAAGGCGCTCGTCCGCAACACCACCCTCGATGCTGAAGGGCTACGGGATCGGGATACCTTCGAAGAGGCGTTGCAGGACGTCGGCAAGGCGCTGCAGGCGGTCGATCCGGACATGAAGGTCGAGCACCGTATCTTCGACGATCCAGAGCACGGTTGCCTGAAGGCAGAGGTCATCACTGAGTCGGGTGTAGTGACACGTCAGTCGACGATCGACTTCACATTGCTCAAGTCGGCGGACTTTCTGCGTTTGCGGGAGCTTCACGAGTCGCTAGCGGCTCTCGGCGAGCCCCCGTACCTGGCCCACGATGTGGCGAAGGATGGCACCGCTACCGGGGAGCCCGAGGCGTTGGCCGATGCGGACGGGCTATGGAGCTATGTGGTTGATCGTCGGGCACGCAAGGGTCTCGGCATTCAGCGCTACAAGGGGCTTGGCGAAATGAACGCGGAGACCCTGTGGGAGACCACAATGAACCCGGACGCCCGTGTTCTGCTGCAGGTGCGCATCGACGACGCGTTGCAGGCCGAGGAGATGTTCTCAGTTCTGATGGGCGATCAGGTCGAGCCGCGACGGGAGTTCATCGACAAGAATGCGATGAACGTACGCAATCTGGATATCTGACCGCACCCTGAACCCGGGTCATGGCGAATACCGCAGGTGAGGCGCGGGCGGCAACGTGGACGATGGCCTCGCGGGTTGTCGCCCAGGGAACGCAGTTCGCTGTCTTCATCGTCGCAGCTCGCTTCTTGACCCCGGCCCAGTTCGGTATGTACGTCCTGATCCAAGCCATCAACATGTTGATGGCCAAGGTGGCCGAGGCAGGCTGGCGCGAGTTCACGACCACCTGGCAGGGCGAGTCGGAAGCCGACGCCCAGGCCTTCACTCTAGCGACCTTGGGCGGTGTTGGTTTGGCACTGGTCGGGGTGGTTGGGGCGTTTGTGCTTTCCCTGATGCCGGACCATGCTGAGTACGCGGGCCTGCAGCTGCTGCTCGCCCTTTCGATCGCCGGGATGGGTACAACCCAGGTCTGGTCCGGTCAGCTGATCCGCACGCGTCGCGCCGACGCACTCGCCAAGGCCGTGCTCTTGGGACAGGCGCTCGGTGGATCGATCTCGATCGGTGGACTCGTCCTGGACTTCGGGGTGACTGCGTTGGGTGCGGGCAAGCTGGTGGCACAGGTTGTGACCATGATCATGATCGTAGCCATGGCCCCCTGGTTTCCCGGCATCCGGCTGTCTAGCCCGGGCACGCCAACGATCGTGAAGTTCACCAAGAGCATGTTGGGCTCCAAGTGCATCGCTTACCTACAGGGCAATGCCGCGGTGCTGCTCGTTAGCTTTTTTTTGGGACCAACCACCGTGGGGCTGTACCGCGCTGGGGCGCGGGTTGCTGGCTCCGTGGCGGAGATCGTAGCGGAGCCGACCCGCATTGTTTGCTGGATGACGCTAAGGAGGGCGGCAGAACGTCCGGTCGACGCGGGGCGGGCAGGTCAGGGGGAAGTGGGCGCAGGGGCACCGGAGCAACAGGCGGAGGATAGCCCCGAGCGCGCCGAGCTCGCCGAGAGCGCAGAACGCTTCTTGGGTTTGTCGCTTTCGCTCGCTACACCGGTTTTTCTCGGTGTCGCTGTTACCGCAGAGCCATTGGTGGTGGCCTTGCTAGGCGAGCAGTGGCGGCCGTCGGCGCCGGTGGTGGTGGTCATGGCATTGGCCCATTTCATCGCGACGCAGATGGTGATGACGGCACCCTTGCTCTCGCTTGCGGGGCAAGTCGAGCGAATTCCCATGATCGATCTGTTTTCAGGGATCGCCACGATCGCCGGGCTGTCCATGCTTGCTCCGTTCGGCCTGGTGCCCACCGCCCTCGGACAGCTGAGTGCCCAGCTCGCTACGTTGTGGGTCATCGTGCGGGCCCACGCGCGGTACGCAGCCGTATCTTGGGCTCGTGCCGTACGGCAGGCCATGCCGTCGATCCTGGCAGCGCTCGCCATGGTCGCGGTGATCCTGCTGT
Source organism: Myxococcales bacterium (assembly GCA_028817905.1). Taxonomy (GTDB): domain Bacteria; phylum Myxococcota_A; class Polyangia; order Polyangiales; family JAFGIB01; genus JAPPOR01. The sequence continues at coordinate 23,490 of JAPPOR010000087.1, read as the reverse complement.
CGCGCCCCTGGTTGCACACCGCGGTTGAGGACGCTCGGCTCCAGCTTGCTGGAGAGATCGTGGGGGGGGTGCTGGTGTTTGCGGTTGGCTTGACCGCTCTGGGCGGCTGGCGACCCTTGATCGCCGCCTATGCCAAGCTGTGAGCCGCGCCCCTGAAGGGCGGCGGTTCGTGCTGTCGCGAGGCCGGAACGATCCGGGTCAGAGCGTGTGGGCCGATCGGGTACGGGCTAGGTGCCAAGCCGTTCTGCTCGCTATCGCGCAGCTGAAACGTAGATCGGGCTTGCGGTGAGTCGGACGGTCAGGGTGGGTCCGCTCTTGGTTACCGTGCGAGGGGTGCCCATCATGCTGGTCACGGTGAGTCGATTTGGAAAGTCCGGAAGCCGGACCGTTGCCTCATGGGCGTCGCCGGCTGTCCAGGCGACCATCCGGCGGTGCTTTCCATTGGAGAAGACCAGGGCAAAGTCGTCCCGGTTGCCCAAGTCGAGGCGGGCCTTAAAGCCGTAGCCCCTAAGCTGCCGTACGAGCACCGAGGCGGCCGTGTACACGGGCCGCGGTGTTCGGTCCGGCGCCAGTAGTCCGCGTTCGTCTCCTGCGCCGCGCTTGTCGTGCCATTCATACCACACGTTGAGCTTCAGGCCGAGCATCTGGGAGATGAGGTAGAGTCGCACGTTGGCCTGGGCCTGTTGCACCAGGCGGTCGCTCATCGGGCCGGAGGTGTCGTTGTTGTGTATCCCGATTCCGGCTTCGGTTTGGTAGATCGGAAAGTCCGCGCGGCCACCGTACTTTGTGATCAACTTGCGCAGTCCGACGAGGCCTTCGATGAGCTTGTGCTCCGCGGGCAACATCGGTCGCCCATACGCGTGGATGCCCACACCATCAAACAGTTTGAGCGCGCCGCGTTTGAAGACCTCGTCCAACCATGCGCGCGTGACACGCCAGGTCGTGTCCAGGACCCCACCGGTGATGATCAAAGCCCTGGAACTGGCCGCGCGCATGGCCGGCACGGCGATCTTCGCCATCTGCATGTACGCCACCGCTCGCTCCCGCGCGCTCTTGGGGGAGTTCTTTGGAGTCGCCACGGGCCAGAACTTGGCCGTGTCCTGCTCGTTGCCGACCTCCCAGATCACCCCTGGACCGTCGTAGCGCTTCACCGCGGCTGCCGCGAACGCTGCGAAGCCCCGGTGCTCGGCCGGTTCGTTCATCATGAACTCGTCGGTGTTGTACAAGTCGTTGGTGTAGGCCAGCAGGTAGATCGGTTTGAGCCCATGCTTCTTGGCCAACGCGCCCATGGTGTCGTACTTCCGCCAATTGTAGGAACCGCGCACCTGCTCGACTTCGCCCTCCCAGCGAAGGCCCACTCGGATGTATCGGATGCCCGCATCGCGGATCATCCGCATGTCGTCCTCGTTCAGGCCGAGTCCCGAGGTAACGCCGAGCGAGCCAGGGATGACCCCGAAGGGGTCCGCGGCAAGTTCTGCAAAGGTCTTACTCGGTAGCAGGCCCGCCTCGGGTCGCAGCTTCCTTGGCCCGATGACTTTCCGGGCGCTTGGATCCTGCGACGCGACGGCCAGGAGCCCCGCCGTGACCACGAGCAGGGATGCGGTCCATAGCGCGAGCGTGCGGCGGCTTGTGGCTCCTGTCGGCAAGCGAACAGACCCTATTTCTCGTACCCGAGGTGTTCAAAGTCTTCATGGTGGATCCGTCGGATCCGTTCGCGGGTCGCATCGTCTAGCAGGTTGCGATAGTCGATCTTGAACGCGTTTTTTTTCACGTGTGGAAGGACAAGGTTGCGTCCGAGGTGTTGGTTGACGCGCTCGAAGTCGCCGGCGATCGACTCCAGGCGCAGCAGGTCATCGAGAATGAAGCGGCCATCTTCATCGGTGAGCCACCACCATTGACTCTGTAGATGGATATGCGCTTTGCCGCGAGCGAGCCGCGCCTCAGTCTCCTCGAGCCACGCCGGAAGCTCCGCGTTGATCAGATCCACGTCCAGATGATCGAGCTTCCACCAGTAGAAGAACAACGAGACGATGCGATCGTAAGGATGGCGAACCACCGAGAACTTGTACCGTCGGTCCCACACGGATGGCCCAAGCTTCCTGCGGCGTTCCAGCGCCGTGTCATGGTTCACGAAGGGGATCCCGAGTGCGCGCTCCACGCTGGTGCCGCCGCACTTGGGAATGTGAATGAATACGTAGTCTTCCAGGTACCTCTGGTGGAGGCTGCTCAACTGTCCGGTGATCGATGCCACCGTGGGTCCGGACAGGGGTAGCAGCCTGCGGAGCTGGTTTTTGGCCCGCTCGTAGCGCTCGGGCTGGGCCTGGATTAGCGACGACAGCATCGGTCGGACACCCCCGTGGTTCTTCGCATGTATCGCCGTACATAATGCCGTGCCAAGGCCCGTCTGCGGTAGTCCCGATATGCAGAAATCATTTCGCTTTCTGTGCCGGTTCCTCCGGTGCTTCCGGTGCCTTTTCGGGGCGCTTCCGGATCAGGTACCAGTGGGTGGCAAGATCGGTTGGCAGGGTGAACTGTAGGCGCAGGGCGCGGCGCTTGCCGGCGATGGGGGTCAGCTCGCGACCGTCGGGCGTCAGGGGGACGAGTTCCAGGCCATGTACCAGACTCTGGAGGCGCACCTGTGCAGCAACCGGTTCAGCCACGAAGGCAGACGCGCCCGTTTCACCGGTCGAGCGGCCGTCGGCGGCCTGGGCCGCCACGCTCAGTAGCATACGCTCGGCCAGCCGAAGTGGCTTGTTGTCGAGGCTGCTCAATGCGATTGCCGCCATCGGCGTGCGCGTCTGAACTTCCAGGGTGGATAGGCTACGCGGCTGGGGACCGCCGATCCGCCCCAGGAGCGCCTGGGTCTTGGGTGTGTCGATCTGCACCACTCCCTGGTCGATGTATCGGACGATCTCGCCCGTGTCTGAGCGGATCTCACGCGCATCGGTGGGGAGAAACGCCTGGTTCGAGTCCCCGACTACCTTCGCCGTCGCTGGCGGTTTGGGCCTCTGATACCAGGGCAGCTGGGGCAATTCCGGGAGGGAGACGGTGACCCGGCTTCGTTCGAGGAGGGTGGTTAGGGCGCGTGAAGCGCCTGGCGTTCCCTTGTCCGACAACAGTGCTTCTGGTTTGAGTTCCACGACAAAGTGACGCTTGGCGGGCTGCACGTCGCCCCGGCGGTAGGAGAGCGCCGCGTTGGGCATCAGGGCCATCGAGGCCGGGTCGTGGGCCCCGTTCCATGGCTGTGGCTCCGTGGGAGGCTGCAGGGGGGCTCCTTGATAGGCGTACCACATGGGGGCATCCCATCCCTGCAGGGAGGCGATCGCGGACACCCACATGGGAGCTAGCGCTCGGTCTCGGGCGGGCCACGGCACGTTCCATTCGCTCACGCTCATGGGTTGACCCTGCAGATGCGCGCCGCCGATCCAGCTGAGGAAGTGCGGCCTGCGGGCCGGGTGGCGGTGGAGGAAGCCCTCTTCTCCGTAGCCATGCACATCGACGATGTCGCCGGCGGAAAGTGACATCATGTTCGCGAACAGGCCGTTGCCCCAGTAGCTGGTGCCTATGACGGGGCCCTTGTAGCCGAGGCTGCGCAGGTGCTCCCGCCCGCGCTTCAGAAGTCCGTATTCCAGATCGATCAGCGCGAGCCGTCCACCACGAGGGTTCCAGGGCTCGTACGTGTCCTCGCGGTCCAGCCCGTGGCGCTCCGCGAAGGTGTCGGCCAGCTTGCGGTAGAGCTGCTGATGGTACGGGTTGGTATTGCCGGTGAGATCAGAGCCGTAGTGGGAGACCAGGTCGTCCTCGTTGGACAGCAGCACTGCCACGACCGCTGGTTCGTCGATGTAGCTCATGCCCGTGCAGTGATTCGTTCTGCGCAAGTATCGGGCTGCGAAATCCTGCAGCATCGCTTCAATGCGCGGGTTCACATGGTTGAAGCCCTTGGCGTGGTTGTCGCGTCGTTTGAGCTCCTCGAAGCCCGGCACCCGATCGCCCTCTTCGAAGTGCCGTTCAACGTGCAGGTCTAGCCAGATGTAGATGCCCGCCGCCTTGAGTTTGCACACCCAGTAGTCGAGGCGCCGGAGGGCTGTTTCGCTCAGCTTCTGGGTAGTTCCGTCCCGTTCGAAGACGTTTGGATCGGCCCAGAACGCGTCATGATGGTGGAGCCGCACCAGATTGAACCCAAAGGCGGAAAGGCGGGCCACCTGCCTATCCACGGCCACAGAATCGGAGGAAAACAGGGCTGGACCCCAGATGTTCGTCCCCCAGAAGCGCGCTGGACGACCGTCCTCGAACACCAACTGGTCACCGCGAATCTGGACCCGACCATGACGACCTGCAGGCCGCTCACCGTCGTTCAAGTAGCTCAGGTCGATTGGAAACGCGTCCCAGATGATCGTGTTGGAAAGAAACGTACCGTCCGGTGTGCGGAACTGGGGCTCTTGCTTGTCGGGCGAGGGCACATCCTCGCGCTGCTCGCCGGTTTCTTGGGGCGCCGCCTGGGCAAGCTGACCAGGGGTCCCCGGGGTGGGCTTCGCATCCTGGATATGCTTGGGTTTGTCCTCACGGTCGCATGCGAATAGTGGCCCGAGCAACAACAGGACAAACGCCCCCAGAAACGAAGGGGGGGGTGGTCTGCGAGTACGCCGCGGACGCGCGAGGTAGGTCGCGGTTTTCATGCGGACTCCAAACGGGTCAGCAGCCGTTCGTGAATACCGCCGAATGCACCGTTGGACATTACGACCACCGTATCGCCTGCCACAGCCCCGGCTGCAACCTCATCGACGATCGTTTCCACATCCTCGGCCGCGTGTGCGGAGCCTCCGTGGTCGCGAATGCCTGCGGCCACCGCTTGGACATCCAACCGTTCCGTCTCGTCTATTTCTGGGCGGCCCACGGGAGCGATCCAAGTTTCGTCGGCGGCGGCGAAGGCAGCTTCATATTCCGTTTGGTGTGTGCGTCGCGACGCCGTCGCGCTCCGCGGCTCGAAGATCGCGACTAGCTTGCCTTGCGGATGCCGCATTCGTAGCCCTAGCAGCGTTTGCGCCACCGCGGTCGGATGGTGGGCGAAATCGTCATAGACCCGGACGCCTCCGGCTTGCCCACGAAGCTGCTGGCGGCGCGCGACGCCGCCAAAGGAGGAAAGTGCCTTCAGGAGTACCTCGTAGCCGACGCCTTCACCCAGATGGGCCATTGCCAGGGCGCCGGCTGCATTGCGAAGATTGTGTCCACCACTCATCGGAAGCCGGCCTTCGCCGGCGACGGTGCCGCCTTGCAGGAGCCGAAAGTGCTGGCCATCCGTCTGTTCGCCCCGCGGTTGGACTTGCACATCGGCATCGCGGCCGAAGCCAAAACGCACGACACGGCAGCTGGCCCCGGAGGCGATCCGCGCTACTTCCTCGCTGTCGTCCGGCACGAGTAGCAGCCCCGTTTGTGGGATCAGCGTGACGAAGTGGGCGAATGCGGCACGATAGGCAGCCATGTCGGGATAGATGTCGATGTGGTCGTGTTCGATGGCATGGATGAGCGCCACCTGGGGCGCGTACTGCCAGAACTTGGGCGTCTTCTCGAAGTAAGCACTGTCGTATTCGTCGCCTTCGATGACGAACGGGCCGCCGGGGGCTCCAGCGCGATAGCTTTCCTCGAGATCACTGGGAATCCCGCCGATCAGGAAGCCGGGAGAGCGACCTGTGCGGTCCAGGAGGAATGCCAGCATGGCCGTTGTCGTGGTCTTGCCATGGGTTCCGGCAACCACGAAGGGTCTGCGGTCGGCCAGGTAGAGGTCGTGTATCGCGCGTGCGAGTGAGCTGTATCGCAGACCCATGTCGATGGCCGCGCGCGCCTCCGTGTTGTCCGGTCGGCAGACGTTCCCGATCACAACCCAGTCCGGGCGCTCGGCCAGGTGTGCTGGGTCGAAGCCTTCAAAGCACTCGATGCCCCATCGGGTGAGTGCGCTTCCCATCGGGGGGTGGAAGGCACGATCGCTTCCCGTGACGCGGTGACCCTGGTGCTTCAGCAGGCCGGCGAGCGATCCCATGCCGGTGCCGCAGACGCCGATTAGATGAATGTGCATGCTCGCTCTTCCGATCACGTTCGAGGACAGCGGGTGCTCGACCCTACATACACCTACACAAGGAACAACGCGAGCACAGTTCGTTTCCCAGGGCACATGCCCTACCTGATTTCGTTGCTCACTCGATCGTTCGTGACCATCGGGGAGCGCTGAGTTGACACCAGTGCCACCGGGCACATACTTGAAAGAGTAACCTGTTGTAGCGGAGCGGAATGACGGATCGGGATGAATCGGATGGGCCCACTGTGTCGTCGGAAGCGGGCGAGAAGACCCCGTTGCGGGGCAAGTCCATAGGTGACCGCATTCGCGATCTCATCGATGGTGTCATGGAGGCCCTTGACCAGGTCATCTCGCCTCCGCCCCAGCCGGTCCCGATTCCGGTTCGCACTCGGTACCCGCGAAGGCGCTGACTTCGCAGGCGCATTCGGGCCTTTCAGTCAAAACCTTGTGAATTCGATCGCTTGCACGGTGGTCGCATAGTTTGTGCATGAAAATGCCCACGCGGGGCTGGTCTCGGCACATGCTTGGCGCCGCTTGGCGCCGCTTGGCGCCGCTTGGCGACCGCTTGGCGACCGCTTGGCAGGTCCGCCGTCGCTCCGTGTGCTGAAAGGTCAGCTCGTCGTGTATTGAGGCGCTGGAAGGGCGTCCGGTTCAGAGCCCTTACATGCCTCGAATCGAAGCGTCCCCGCTTGCAGGCTGACGAGCAGGGTTTCACCGGGCTTGCATGCGTCCCGCAGCAGTAGCTCCGAGAGGGGATCCTGGAGTTCCCGCTGTAGGACTCTCGCCAAGGGACGCGCTCCGAAGGCGGGATTGTATCCCAGGTCGACCAGATAGTGCTTGGCCTCGTCGGTCACCGTCATGGCGAAGCCGCGCGGGGAGAGCCAGCGCTGCAGCCGGCCGAGTTGCAGCTCGAGAATCGCCGCGAGGTCTTGGCGGCTTAGCGTGTCGAACACGACGATCTCGTCGATGCGGTTGAGGAACTCCGGCCGGAAATGGCCGCGCAGCGCCTGTTGCACCGTTTCCGGGAGCGCTTCGAAGGTGCCAGTCATCTGGGCGTTGCCGTTGGTGGGCGGGGCGTCGCCTTCAACCTGGGTACCGGCGTTCTCGAGGATCGCATGGGCTCCCAGATTCGAAGTGAGCAAGATGACGCAGTCGGAAAAGTGGGCTCGGCGCCCGCGGGCGTCTGTCAGATGACCGTCATCCAGCACCTGGAGCAGAATGTTGAATACGTCAGGGTGAGCCTTCTCTACTTCGTCGAACAGTAGGACGCTGTACGGCCGGCGTCGCACGGCCTCTGTCAAGAAGCCGCCTTCCTCGCTATCCGCGTAGCCTGGTGGAGAGCCTAGCAGCCGCGCGACCGTGTGCTTCTCCATGAACTCGCTCATGTCGATGCGCGTGAGCGCCGCCTCGTCGTCGAATAGGAATTCCGCCAGGGCTTTGGCGAGCTCGGTCTTGCCAACGCCGCTCGTACCCAGGAACATGAAGGAACCGATGGGGCGTTTCGCATCGCGCAGGCCTACCCGTCCTCGACGTACGGCCCGACTGACGGCGGCGACGGCCCGCGCTTGTCCGATCACCCGCTCGCCGATCCGTGCTTCCATGTGCAGGAGCTTTTCAGCTTCCCCTTCCATGAGTCTGGTGACGGGCACTCCTGTCCAATCAGCGATTACGCCGGCTATGTCCGCGGCTTCCACCACCTGGCGCACGAGTCGCCCTTCCGTTGGTAGACAGGCTTCGGCGTCCGCCCTGCGCTGCTGGAGTTCCTTGAGGGTGACGGTCCGCAGTTGTCCGGCACGGTCGCTATTGGCAGGCAGATCTGCGAGTTGACTTTCGACCGCGGCTATCTCCTCCTTGACCTGGCTGATCTGGGCGATCGCATCCACCTCAACTTGCCAGCGTGAGCGCAGTTCTTCGAGCTCGTGCGAGAGGGCGCTGCGCTCCGTGGACAGCTGCCGGTAGCTTGCTTGTGACGCCTCGTCTCCGTCGTCCATAAGCGAGGACAGCTCGACATCGATCGCATTGAGCCGCCTCGCCCGTTCATCGATCGCTCGCGGCACGCTTTGCATCTCAACCCTCAGACGTGCGGCTGCTTCGTCCACCAGGTCCAGAGCGCTCTTGGGTAGCTGGGCTTGCCGCAAATAGCGCCGCGAAAGCGTGGCTGCGGCAACCAGGGCTGGGTCCGTGATCTGTAGTCCGTGGGCCACTTCGAAGTGGCCGGCTCGGGCTCGCAACATGGCGACGGTGCCGGCTTCATCCGGGGCTTCCACGTCGATGCGCACGAAGTGATTCATCAGGTCGGAGCTAGACAGTAAACGCTTGTGGCTGGTCGGGTCGATTGCCGCGATCACCTGCACGCCTCCCTGGCGCAGCCCCGAGCTGAGGACGTGCGCCATCATCGAGGCGCTCCGTTCACCTAGCAGCGTACCGAGGTCTCGGATATACATGATGACCTCACCGCCCGTGTCTCGAACACTGGCAAGCCAACGCTCGAGGCGCTGCTCCGCCTCGCCACGCGCGAGTCCGCCGGAAAGCAGTTGCACCGAGGAGAGCTCGACGATGCGCTTTGCTTGCAGCAGGGTCGGTACGTCATCGCGCGCGATGCGCTCACACAGCGCCTGCACGACACTGTGCCTGCCGACACCGCTTTCGCCGACGAGTAACGGATTGTGGCTTCCGCGGCGGGCGAGGACCTGCATGATCCGCCTTAGCTCCGTGTCACGGCCGACCGTGGTGTCGAATAGGCCCTGGCGCGCGCGTTGGGTCAAGTCGACACCCCAGCTGGTCGCAGGCCCATCGGTCGCGCGGCCCGGATGGCTCGAGCGCTCGCTAACGATCAGCTGGGCGCGCAGGGTGGGAGCGCTCGCGCCGCAGCTAGCGAGGACTGCTTTGGCGTCATCCTGGCGCGCTTGGGCGGCGGCCAGAAGCAGGTGTCCTGCCGACACGGGCAGGCCACCCTCGCGCGCGGCCTCACCTTCAGCCCGGCCCAAGAGGTCGAGCAGACGCGGCGACAGGTAGGCCGGGCCATCCTCGGTCCGCGGCAGGCGCCGTAGGCAGAGCTCGCTCTCCAGGAGCACGTCATCCGGATCGGCGCCTGCGCCCGCCAGTGCCTGGCGCGCAGCGTCGGACTCATCCGCCAGCGTCTGCAGCAGGTGCACGGGCTCGACCTCGGCGTGCTTTCGCGAATCCGCCAAGGCTTGCGCGCTTGCCACGAGACGCCGTGCCGACTGCGCGTAGGCCTCGAGCCGTAGTGTGACCGGCTTGGCGGCTGCGGTCATCCGTCCGAGGGTTCCCGGTGCCCGGCGCCAACCCGGTTCGCGAAGCGCATACGCAGGTCGAAGAGCACCTGGTGCAACAACTGCTCTTCTTGCCCTGTCAGATTGCCGCGCGTCTTTTCCTCCAAGAGCGCGATCATGTCGATCGTCTGACGCGCCATCGGTAGGTTCACCTCCGCACCGTCGTCGCGGCCGGATGGCTCGCCCAGATGCATCAGAGCCGAAGCATTGAGCGACAGGACGAAGAGGTTGAAATCCATGGGGGCCGGGTGCCCGTCCTCGATTTCGTTGTCGTCCGTCGCGTCGCTATCGACGGCTGTACTGTCTGTCTTGTCTGCCATCGCTACGCTCCCATCCCCGAGAATCCGACGTAACAACCTACCGTGAACGGCAGGCGCCTCGCGCTGGAACCTTCCTGACTTTGATGCCGCCTCGCTTGTACCTCGACTCCCGATGCCTTCCGCCTTGGGAACGAAGTGTACTCCCGTCGGTTGCTTAAACCCCCGACAAGCCCCATCCCCGCGCGATCCGACGCCGAAGTCATGCGAGGTCCGGGCTACGGTTGAAAGTCGTGCGGTGCTGGTGGCAGCGGCGGGCTGGCTTCCGGGACCGCAGGTTCCCCTGGGCCGTCCTCGACCTGGCCGCTAAGGTCGGGAAGGGAGGCCAGGTGGTTTTCGAACTCTGCCTCGTCGACCAGTCCTCTTTCCAGGGACCGGCGCAACACTCGCTTGTCGATCAACTTTTCAGATAGCGCCATCAAGAGTACCTCTCGGCGCTAGAATTTAGTGATCGCACGCCAACTGTCAATCGAAGTGGCCCTTGGGTCCTTTTGGCCGCGCACTGCCAAGCCCTGGGGGGGCGGTCAAGAGGGCCGTGCCGGCAGTCGTGCACCGCTGCATATTTTCGCCTTGTTCCCGGCAAATCTTGGCGGCACCGCGCTTGGGTCTAGTGCATCATGAGCCCCTGCGAGGCACGATCCCTGCGCAATCCGTGCGACAGCGGGTGCAGTATCCACGCCAGGGCGTGCTCCTAGAATAACCCGATCGAGAAGTGCAGGGTGCCGAAGGGTTCGCCGATCGAGCGGCGGCGACGCAGTATGATCCCGTAGTCGACTGCGATGGGTCCCACCGGGGTGGCCAGGCGCAGGCCTGCCCCGACGGCATGCCGCAGGTTTCCGGGGGCGAGATTCTCCGCCTGCGCCCAAAGGTTTCCCATGTCTACGAATAGACCGGCGCGCAGCTGCCCATATAGGGGAAGTCGCAACTCGCTGCGAAAAAGGACGAAGGCGTCTCCAGCGCGCACAATACTGGTCTGGCTTAGTTCTGGATTGTAGACGACCTCTTCAGCCACGTCCTGGGGAACCATCGCGTCTTCGAAGTAGCCGCGCATTGTGTCCACGCCACCTAGGAAGAAGGCGCGGTTCGGATAGGTCTGCGACGTCGAGGTGAAATGAAAAATACGCCCGATGCGGCCCTGGTTGGCGAACACAATATCGTCGCCGATCGGTAGGTAGCTGCTGACAGATACAGCGGCCTTGAGGAACTGGCTGTCGAAGCTACTGACGATGGAGCCGTCCTGCACGGACTCTGCTGTCAATGTGCGAGCGATCTCACCGTTGAGTGACACGAAGAAGCCGCGCTTTGGTGTGAAAGGGTTGTCGCGGCGATCGTAGCTGGCGCTGGAGCGCAGTGCGACGAGGGTCGTGTCGCCTTCGGGAACCCGCAGGAGACGTTGCTGACGCAGGTCCAACGTGGGGGCGAGCTCGCTCAGGGCGGTGCCGACGAATAGACCGACATTGTTGTTTTCGAGATCTGCTCCTAGCGTCGTTGTGAGCAGTCGCAGGGGCAGGTAGGTAAACGTTACCCCGATGCCGTTCTTGTCTAGGCCGAAGTCGCGCTCGTTGTCGCGCAAGTGCACTATGTCGAAGGAGGTGCGCACATCGCTCAAGCCCGGAGTTCGTGGAATCACCAGTCCCAGCGAAATCCGTCGCTCTACACGTTCATTCAGGGAGGTGAGGTTCTTGAAGCGGCGTTCAGCCAAGCGATCGACAAAGAACAATTGGTGCGCCAGTTGGACTCTCAGAGAGAGTTCGACCGCGCGGCCAAACAGATTGCGGTAGCCGTATTCGAACCCGCCTCGAATTCCCTGACCGGTACTTACGCCTGCACTGAAGTTCAGGTACTGGCTCTTTCGCTCGCTGACCTCCACCACGAGGCGCTTGACGCGAGCCGGCAGGTCCGGCTCCTCGAGCGAAACTCGCACGCCGCTGAAGACCCCGAGTGCCTGCAGATCGGCCTCACTCTTGCGGGCGAGTGAGGGTCGGAAGACATCGCCCTGGGAAAGGCTCAGCACTTCCCGCACAAAGCGCTCGTCGGTTCGTTCGACACCGGTGACGACGACCCTGCCAATCCGCACTGGGTAGCCCTCGACCACGTCCAGCATGAGCGATGCGCGTGTCCGATCGGGCGAAAAGCGTACCTGGGGTTGGGTACGGACAAAGACGTAGCCGCGCTCGTGATACGCGTCGACCATGCGTAGCCGAGCTTCTTCGAGCGTCAGGTAGCTGAAGGCCTGCCCACGCTCGAGCCCCGCGGCCAGCAGGAGCTCCCGGGGTGTCATGACGTCATTGCCGCGTACGCGGACCTCGTGAAGGTAGGTCCGGGGCCCCTCCGTGATGGGGATCGCGACGGTGGCGCGCCGCTTGCCCACGCGCGTCAGCTTGGCGGGGCCGACCTTGACTCCGAGATACCCTTCGGCGCGATAGAGTTCAGCGATGTGCTCGATCGCTTCCTCGTACGTACTGGAATAGTAGATCCGTCTGGGGTCGCGTGGCAGCGGCCGGCGGGTCTCGCGCGGTCGCGTTCTGCGCTCACCATGGGTGAGCTGGTCCGCTACCTCAGCGTCCACCGGATCGATAATGCCCGTGCCCGGGAGGTCTTCTTCGAGGTAGCTGAAGAGTTGGTCTCGTAGAAAATCGCGGCTGAAGTGCTGCGCGCCCGCGAACGATACCGCGACCACCTCAAGCCACTTGCCCGGTGTGATCTTGATGCGCAGGACCGCGGTTCCGGGTTTCTTGCCCTTCAGTCTCTGGGTTTCGACTCGGGTGTCAACGAAGCCGTGGCGAGCAAACAGGTCGCCGATTGCGTCTGGGATTCCCTGGCGCAAGCGTGAACGGGTCAGGGGCTCGGTGTCGAGCGACAGGGCTTGTCGAACGACAGGCTCCTGCAGCGGTGCGAACCCGCTCAAGCGCAGTTCGTAGCGCGGCCCCACGTGGCTTGCGACTTCAATGATGGCCCCTTGCGGCTGCACTGTGATGGCGGGCCGGCCTACTCGCGCTTCCAGATATCCCTTGCGGCGAAGGAAAGCGGCACCTTGTTCCACCTGTGACTCGATCGCATCCCGATCCAACATATCGCCCACGCCAAAACCCATCGCAGCGAGGACAGGGTTGGGATCCTTTGGGGGATCACCGGTGAACCGGATCGAGCGGATCGTGGTCGCATCTCCTTCGGTGATCTCCACCATCAAGACCTTGCGACCGGGATTGTCCGTTGCGCGCAGGTGGAGGCTTACGGCAGCCGCCAGATACCCACGTGCGGCGTACACCTTCCTGAGGCGGGCGCCTATGTCGGAGAGGTCCTCCTGACTCATCGGCTGGTTCTCTCGCACGCCGAGCACGTCGCGCAGGGTCAGTTCGTCGATGGCCTCGTGGCCGTTGAGCTGTATGCGCGTTAGGATGAACCTCGGCTCTAGGCGTACGCGCAGGCGGACGCCGCCCTGTGCCGGCGAAGCGTCGATTTGCACCTGGACCCAGCGGTCCGACGCCAGCAGTCGCTCGGTCGACTCCCGAAGTAGCCGGCGGGTGAGCCGTGCACCATCAGGGATGCCCAGTTCTGCCGGCTCGATGAGGCTTGCGGCTTCTCCCACAATCTCTACGGCCACCACCGGATGCCCGCGGTACACCTCGGGAACCTGCGCGTGGGTGCTCGAAGGCTGTGCCCAGGGTAGCCAGAGGAGCAGACACATCGCGATGTGCTGAAGCCGGATCAACAGGGTCTCGCTCGGTGTCGGGCGGCTCAGTCGAATTCAAGGCGCCATTTGAAGTCGACGCCGACGTCGCCGACCTGCGAGGCGCTGGTTGCATTCTGATTGTCGTAGACGGCCTGCACGCTCGTTTGATCGCTTACTTGTAGCTCGACTCCAGTTCGGAAGTCACGAGATTCGCCTACCCCTGTGGCGGCTGATAGCCGCACCCGGTCGGCGATTCGCTTGCCGATGTAGACCTGCGGCTCGGTCCGATTGCTGCGCTGCGAATAGGCGCTCTGGACCCGGAAATCGTCGATCGTCGGAAGGGCCCGCTGGACCTCGCGTTCTACGCCCGTGACCGTCGCCAGTGCCTCCAGGGCTGCGGTGCTGGTGAGGTCGCCGGTCTCGACCTGGGCGAGCTCAGCGTGTGTCATGCCCAGCGTAAGCAGCAGCGCGATGTCGTCCTCGGAGAGGTTGGGGTCGCTCGTGAGATTCCAGCGGAACTCGTCCCGATCGCCCCAAGCGTGCATCATGATGTGCCATGTCTGCTGGGCAACGTCCCCACGTCGACGGACGTCGGTAACCGCGCGAATGTCGAATGTGGGGTCGACGCGGGTCGGGTCGGAGAAGCGGAACTCACCCTCGCGAATGTCGAAGCTCGTATCGCGGTAGCGCAGGATGCCGCGCTTGACGCGCATGTTTCCAAGAACGCCGAAGCGCTGGTCGGTTCCCACGATCCGGAACGGTTGCTGATTGGTATCGAGTAGGAGCTGTGCGTCGATCAGGTTGTTCTGAACGATGAGGGGCTCCGTTTCCAAGACGCGCAGGTCGATCGCCAAGATGTCGGCATCGGGGTCGTACGTCTCCACCTCTGCTCGTTTCTTCTTGTAGATATCCTGAATCGACTGGCTAACCTGGACATCACGTCCGTAGCGGAATCGATCGAGCTGGAGGCTTCCTGATAGCTTTGGCAAGCGATCGCCACGACGCCATCCCAGCTCCGCCCGGCCTCCAAAGTGGATGTCGATCTCATCCCTTGGCCTAAGTGCTAGGTTGTCCGCTTGGATCTCGAGTCGGTAGTAGCCGAACTGGCGCCCGTCCAGACCGGCAAGGCCGCGCCATGACAAGCGGCCCCCGGCTACGTCCGCGGTGAACCGCTCCAGTAGAATCCGTTGCTCGCTGAAAGTGATGTTGCCATTCACGCGGCGAATCGGTTCTGGAAATGAGGCCACGCGAAGCGACGCATCTTGTACAAAGGCGTTGCCGTGGATCGCTGGTTTGTCCACCATCCCAGAGACCTTGAAACGTACATCTACGCGGCCCGTGGCGTCCGTAACGGTGTGGGAGAGACCGGTCAGCAAGCCAAGGTCGAGATTGCCGTCGACCGTGAGCGCGAGGCCGCGCTTGGTTGAACCGCCTCCGTGGATTTGAAGCATGGATGCCGGTCCGATGAATTCAGCGCTCAGCACGTTGAGGCTGCCTTCGTCGAAGCGCACGTGAACCGGGCCGCTATTCTGCAGCTCCATCGCCATCTGACCGGCACGAAGGGTGCTGAAGTAGACTTCGCCGCCGAGGGTACTGGGTTCCAGCATGGCGCCGTCGGTGAGATGAAGGTGCCCCGTTGCGATGCCTTCCAGCTGTTCTCCGCCCGGTCCCCGGGGCAGTACCGTGCCGAGCGCCAACTGCGAGAGTTTGACCCGACCCCGAAGCGGCATAGGCTTGGTCCGCCCCACGGCCATGTCGATCTGGATCTGGCCGTCCATCGCCTCGCCGCAGATGACCCACGCCATCGGTTTGAGAAGCGCCGGCTCGGGACCATCGATGGTGCGCAGGGGAGGGTCCTCGGGCCAGGTGCCGCGAGCGAGCCCTTCGCGCCCGTGGCCACAGGGCGCTTCGGCGGGGGGCTGACCTTGTGGCCAGCCAAGAGCGCTGGCGATCCAAGGGTCGCCTTTGTGAGTCAGGCGCACGTACGCGCGCGTTTCGCCCAAGGGCGCCCCGTGAAAGCGCAGACCCTGTCCATTCAGGTCTAGATCGGCGCGCGGTAGCGAGGCATCGCCTTTGACGGTGCCTGCCACTCCGTAGGTTCCCGACAAACCAGGGACGCGTTGGCCGAAACCCTCGGTGTCCTTGACCGCGATCCGGTCGCCTAGCACGACCAAGTCGAGCTCGCCCCTTCGCATGTGGCCGGATATGCTTGCCGTCCCCTCCCCTTTTCGCAGCGCCAGCGAGTCGATTGTCAGGTCACCTCCTTGATAGCCGAGCATGTGGTCGTACCAATCCCAGCGCCCTGTGAAGTGGCCATCCGTGAACGCATACTCGTCCAGGATGGCGTTGGGAATGTCGAGATCGATGGCAGCTCGCATGGTCCCGTTCGGGCTGTCTCCGGGAAATCCAAGGGTGTAGCGGATGTCGGCCGTGCCCCGCACCTCACCTTGGTAGGGGGTCCAGCGCTCGTCGTTCTCGTAGTGGAATACGTCATAGAAGTCGGAGAGTGCCAGGCGCACCAGCGACAGTTCGGTCTCGACGGAAAGGCGTCCCTCCGAGAAGTCCATGAACAGGTCATTCGTGCGATAGTGGCTATCGCGCTTGAGGATCTCGACGTTCGTGAAGCGTACGGCTTGAGAGTCGTTTTCGAGACTGAAGTCGGCGCTGAGGTCGCCAAAGGGGAAGGTGTTGAAGCCGAAGCGCTTGAAGATCAGTGAGCCGACGACCACCGGGTCGTTGAACGTTCCGGTGACATCGACGTCGAAGGCGCCCTGGCCATCCAAAGCGAATTGCAGTAGCGGAGACGGGTCGTTGAGGTCTATCTCCGCGCCCTGTGCATGCACTCGCAGGGCGTTGTCGAAGCCCAGCAGCACCTCGGCGACTTCCAGTCGCGAACGAGCCAGGGTTGCGTCTACATCGAGAAGCTGAATGCCCTCGTCGGATACTTTCACCTGGCCATCGAGTTCCGCCTTGGGGATGGCTAGGATGTGACGTTTGGGGCGCTCGTGGTAGGGGCCCTGGGTGATCTGAAAGTCCCGCGTGTCGAAATGCATCGGGCCACGGAGCATGAGTGGGTCGGTCGTGCCGGCGAGCTCGAACTTGCCTACCAAGAGCCAGTCCACGATTGCATTGTCCGAGACGCCGAGTTGCTTCATGAGCTTAGCGAACTCTACGTTGCGCGTGTTACCTCTGACTGTCAGCGGGAAACCGTCGCGCAGCGCTAGCCGCCCGTTCAGATCGAGGTTGCCTCCGTTATCGATGGCATCAAACACCGCGTCGAACTCGATCCGCTTGGGGTTGGCCTGAACCTGGACAACGACGCGTTCGCCAAGGCCAAATTGGTCGATGTGGACGCGGCTCAGAACCACCTGGCCCTGGCCCCGCAGGAGCTGCTCACCGCGACCCTGAACTTCGCCCTTGACCTCGATCTTTCCACGGAAGTTGGGCAATTCCACGTCGAATGGTAGGCGCTGTAGCTGGGCCAGGTTGAGTTGGACCGCTACGTCACCGGCGTAGTCCCCCTCGCCCAGTGGAAGCTTCGCGAGTCCGCGTTCGATCCCAACCGAGGCGTCTGGTAGCTCGAGTGAGGCGTATTCGATCTGCACGTGCTGGTTGTCGAGTTCGGCCTTGAGTACCAAGCGGTGGATGAGGTCTTCACCGTTGTCGTGACGAATGTAGCCGTCGTCTGCTTTGAGTTCGATCTCGAGCAGGTTGTCTATTGTGGCGTCGACCTGCACGTCGATGTGGGAAAGCTCGCCGGACCCCTGTGCGCCGGCATCGAGCTTCAAGTGCGCGTTGCGTATGGATAGAAACGACAGCGGCGGATCGAACTCGGGGCTCTTCTGCGTGTCAGTCTCTGGAAGCTCGGGCAGGTTCACGAGCTTGCCATCACGCAGTTTGAGGTGAACGGTGGCATTTTCGATCACCACGACATTTAGGTCGAGCGTGCCGCGCATCAGTGACAGCCAAGATGGGCGGATGCGCAACAGAGCAGCGTCCACGAGGCGGCCTTCATCTGGGTGGTAGAGAGTGATCCCTTTGGCGACCAGAGACAGCTTGGCGGGCTCCAGGTCGATGTCCGCGATTTGGGAGGTGAGGCCGAGCTCGTCTCGGATTGCTCGCCTGGCTTCGCCACGGATGTACTCGCGCAGGGCCGGGCTTCGCGCGACAGTCGTTGCTAGCAGCGGCGCGGCCGCGGCCAGGCAGGCCAGCAGCAACAACCACTGGAGCAAAACGCTCAATATTCTCCGGGCACTCGCCAAGTACCTACCTATCCATACACAAGCTACCACGACCCCGATGGCCCTGCTCGTTTCGAGGAGGACGCCCGGGCGGCCCGATTGATTCCCGGGCCCCAACGAGAGTCTGCCAACAGGCCAACTAGGAGTCTCAATCGATTATACAATCGATTCTGTTGACTTGGGTTTCTATCGCCTGGCGTTCTTTGCTGAGCGGACTCGCTTGACCAACTGGGTCCGCGGCGGGGTGTGCGCGGAGGCCATTGGCGAGTGATCCCCCGTCAAGCGCGCTCGAGCAGCACCACGGGGATCGTCCGATCGGTTGCCTGGCGATAGTCCGTGAAGGCGCTCATCTGGTTCTCCATAGCCGCGTAGAGCTCGCTGCGTTTCGGCTCGTCCGCAGGCCTTGCGGTTGCCTGGTAGCGTTCCTCCCCAGCCTCGACCTGGACCGATGGGTTGGCCAGCAGGTTGTGATACCAGGCTGGGTGCTTGGGCGCGCCGGCGAACGAAGCGACCACAAAGCGCGTGTCGCCGTCTAGGCCCGAGACCAGCGGGGTCGTGTGCGACTTGCCCGAGCGGGCGCCCACTGTAGTCAATAGTACCATCGGCTGGCCTTCGAAGGGTCCCCCCACCTTACCGGCGTTCGCGCGAAACTCCGCGATGATAGTCTGGTTAAACTGCTTCATCTGCTCGGGGGTCGGTCTCGGTTGCGACATGGCCTGCTCCTATTCCGACGCAGCGACACGCGCCATCATGGCACACGCTGATGCGCGGCGTACTATGGGTCGCACACGTCAGTCACTTGTGGCAAGCGGGGAGCCCTCACCCTCAGGAGCGACGTGGGGGGAGGTTACCCTGCGGCCCGATGCCTTTCGGGGGGCGCCGCGCATTGGCTATCTGCCCCCGTCGGAAATGCTCCGCATGATGGACAGCGAGGGCGCGCGCGGATGTCGAACAACGTCGAGCAATACGGGCAGCGGCTGCGATGGTCGTGCGTGTCGAGGTTTTCGTTCAGGGTCAAGATCGTGCTCGCAAGCCAGTCGCTGAGCGCCAGGGACACGTGTTGGCACAGCCCTTCAGGCAAGGTGAGCGTGTGGCGCTCTCCGATCAATCGGACCAACGCGGGTTGTCGCTGGACGCCCCGCGCATAGTCAAGACTGCCCGATGCGCCCACGGCGATGAGCACGTCGCCTTCGGTGGTCCCTTCGCGACGCCGCCAGGCCCTGCTGCCGCGGTAGCTAACGTACCCGGGGGAGACAGTCAGTTGATACCGTTCCGATTGCCGCAGCAAGGCGCAGATCAACTCGAACGTGAGCTCCCACAGTTTTCTTGCATGGGCGACAACCGCAAACGGAAGAATCACGATCGGAAGCAGGGGGCCGAGGGGCGTCACAAACGCGCTCGCAACCAGGGCGCCCACTAGTACCAGGAACGGTGCAAGCGCCGCTAGGGGCGAGGGCGGTGGGTACGTGCGCGTCAGCTCAACTCGGTCTCCCTCGCGCGCAAGCTCGAAGCCGACCTCCCCCAGTGCCCCCTCAAGCGCGCGTGCGTCACGCAGATCGGGCCGCGACATCAGCGGCCGCCCGCCGTACCAGTGCTGCACGAGCTCCTGCAGTTCGGCCCCGGCGCGACCTGGGATAGCCAAGGTCTCGGACACGATCCAGCGGTGGTCGCGCGCGGCGCCCAGCACCGTCGCGAACAATCGCCACCCTTCGGTCTGGCTGCGTGGACGGCTGTGAAAGACATCGATGGCTGCGCCGGCTGCGTCGAGCAGCCGCACCTCGAGGTCGTGGTGATAGTGGGCGAGGCTGTTGACGCGGTAGCTTCTACGCCTGCCCTTGGGGCGCCGGTCGGTGTCGTCGCTGGCGTCCGGTTCGCCCGCGTCCGCGCTGAACAGCAGGACGATCCACAGTGGGATCAACACCAGGAAGCCGAGAACGCGAAGCGCTCCGATGAAAAGGCCCCAGGGCCGGAATGACCATGCACGCAGATGCCGGACTTCGATTGTCGCGATCACATCGCCGTGTTGGGCGAGCGCCTTCGAAACCTGCGTCTCGGCTCCTGTCTGCATCGCTGACCCCCGCGCGATTTCGGCTGATGATGGAAGGGTAGCGGACGTCGCTGTACGTTGTCTGTGCGACCTACTCCAACAGAGTTAAATTGATTGAATAATCGATTTGTCAATGTACGAGCCCAGACGCTGATCAATGCCGCGGTGTATAGCACAAACACTCGACTTTACAGGGGTTTTTGGCGACCGAGCGGCACGCTGCTCGGACCTGCCAGAGAGCTCAAAGCGCTGTGAAGTCGAGGACCAGCGAGGCGATGTGGGGTTCGTGAATGATCCGGGGTAGCCCGAATCATTCACGACTTCGGCGTCGGACCGCGCAGGGATTCGGCTTCGCAGGGCTTTCGACGACCGACGGGAATACTCCCCGTATTTCCTGGGGTGGCGAAAGTCCCTGTGGAGTCGAAGCACAAGCGAGGCGGCGTCGAAGTCGTGAACGATCCGGGCTAGGCTGGCTTCCATGGAGCCGGCAGCATTCCTCAAGGGACGAACGCGTGAGACGGCGATTCGTCGGGACGCGCTCGGGCATTGGTACGACGGTCCCGACCCCCTGACCCACCCACGCCTGGTGGAGAGCTTCGATGGGTGGATCCGACGTGCCGAGGACGGCCGCTACTGTCTGTCGAACGATATCAACTGGGCCTACATTTCGTTGGAGGGCCCCCCGTTCTTCGTTCGTGGTGTCACTCTGGCCCCGCAGGGGGTGCAACTACGGCTGTCCGGTGGGGGCACCGAGTGGCTCGATCCACAGACCCTGCGCCAGGGCCCCGACGGCGCGCTCTATTGCAGCATTCTGGCCGGGGAGCTCACGGCCCGCTTCGATAACTCTGCAGCCGCCGGGCTCGAGAGTCTGCTTGGCGAGGACGAGAAGGGCGTGTACATCGCCTTAGGCGGGGCACGTGTGCGGCCGCCAGTGACGGACGCGCCAATCCGCTGAGCTCCCTGACGTATACGATGGTGAAGACCCAACAACCACGGCCCACAAACCCATCCACACCGCCGCCGCCCTACAGGGAGTGGATACCGGCACTGATCGCTGCGGTTGTCGGGGCCCCCTTTGTGTTCGTTTTCGCTCAGGCGATGGCCGACGCGGAGTTGCGGCGTTTCGAGAATCCCATGCGCGCTTTTATCGGCGATCGCCTGTTCGAGCGCCTCGCCGCTGGGGAGAAGACAGAGCAGCACTACTACGGTGCGAATCTGAGCGCGCCCGACTTCACGCTCAAGGACAAGGATGGCAAGACGTGGAGATTGTCGGACGCGCGCGGCAAGGTCGTTGTCATGAACTTTTGGACGATCACCTGCCAGCCTTGCGTCAAGGAGATGCCAAGCCTGGTAGCACTCGCGAAGGCGGCAAGACAGCGAGGCGATGTCGAGGTCATTGCGGTGACTACTGACAACAACTGGGAGGAGGTCAAGGCGATCTTTCCGCCTGCCTCAGAACTGCGAGTACTGTTTGACCCGAAGCGCGAGGTGGTGCGCGATAAGTATGGCACCCGGCTTTTTCCGGAGACGTGGATCATCGATCGCGAGGGCGTCATTCGCCTGCGCGTCGACGGTCAGCGTGAATGGAGCGAGCCCTTGGCATTGGAGGTGATCGACCGCTTCCGGTGAGCCAACTACTTGGCGGACTCCGCCCCAGTTCAACGAGGGGACTCCAGCGTGATGAAGGTGAGCTTTCCGAGGGTGTGGCGGCTGGTTTCGCGCCAGTCGTCGGGCCGAAGGCTGGGGAAGTACGTATCACCCGAGTGCTGCCCGGGGATTTCGGTTAGATAGATGCGGGTGGCCAGGGGCAGCGCTTCGGCATAGACCTGCGCGCCCCCAATTATCATCGGCTCTGGATCCTTCTGTCGGGCCAGTTGGATCGCTTGCGTCAGCGACCGTGCAACTTCGCAGCCGGCAGCTGAAAGGGCTCCGTGTCGGCTGATCACGATATTGTGGCGCATTGGCAGTGGCCTCCCGATGGAGGAGTACGTACCACGGCCCATGATCACCGCGTGATGTAGTGTGGCGCGGCGGAAATGGAGTCTATCTTCAGGGTGGTTCCATGGGATGCGGCCCGCGTGGCCGATCACACGTCGTTCATCCATGGCCACGATCATCGACAGCGGGGGGCGGTCGGGCATACCGCCGCTTGCGATCGGCGATGCGATCGGGCTCGGTGCGCACGCACTCTGACGTGCGCGAACTCGAATGGATTCCTGTGGTCGAGGTGTAGACACGTTGCCGTTGCTGGGTCCAGGTGGCGCTCGCCGCTTCGCTTGTCCTTCGACCACGGGGTTCTGTCCCTTAGAGAATACGGGGAGCATTCCCGTCGGTGCCAAAGCCCGTGCCCAAGTCATGAATGATTCGGGCTAGGTTCTGAGTGTTGCAGGTTGTAGCGGAATCGTTGTCGGCGGACTACCCTCGCGGCGGTGTCAGCGAGCTTTCAGGAAGTTCAGGTCAGCGGGCTGGTCAAGATGTACGGGCCGACGCGCGCCCTGTCGGGTCTGACCGCGTCTTTCCAGGCAGGCCAAATCACTGCGGTGGAGGGTCCCAACGGCTCGGGCAAGAGCACACTTTTGTCGTTGCTGTCGCTTCTGTCGCGGCCGACTCGGGGCGAGATTCGCTTCGGTCGCTGGGACCCTTTCAAACGTCGCTCCCTGCGCCGGACCATCGGGGTACTCGCCCACGCGGCCATGCTCTACCCCGATCTGAGCGGTCTGGAGAACCTTGCCTTGACAGCCCGTCTGTACGGCTTGCCCGAGGTCGAGCGGCGGGTCACCGAGGTGTCTCAGCGTTTTGACCTGGGACGCTTCGCGCAGCGCGCGGTACGAACCTACTCACGTGGTCAGTTGCAGCGGGTCGCGCTGGCGCGCGCGGTGTTGCATCGTCCCCAGCTATTGTTGTTGGACGAGCCATCGACCGGTCTTGACCGCGGGAGCACCGATCGCTTGGTGCGTGCGGTCGCGGCAGAGCGCGACCGTGGCGCCATCGTGGTGTTGGTTACGCACGATGCCGAACTGTCCGACCGGCTTGCAGACGTCCGCCTGGCGCTCTCGCGTGGTCGAGTCGCTTCGAGCGAGAGGGGCGACCCGGAACGCTCTGAGAGCAGGGCATAGTATGGGCACGTGGCGCGCGAGTTTCGAGATTCTTCGCAAGGACCTCCAGATCGAGCTTCGCACTGGGGAGGTCGTCATCTCGACGTCGATGTTCGCTTTGCTGGTTGCCCTGCTCACGTCGCTATCCTTCTACGTGGATCGCCAGAGCTCCCTGCGCGTGGCGCCCGGCGTATTGTGGATCGCCGTCACTTTCGCGGGCGTGCTGGCAATGGGGCGCAGCTGGTCTAGAGAACGCGAGCACGATGCCATTCGGGCCTTGCTGCTTTCCCCCGTGCCCCGCCAGTCGATCTATCTCGGCAAGGCCATGGGAGCGCTGGTTTTTCTCACGGTGGTGGAGGTGATGCTCGTGGTCGCCGTCGGGGTCCTCTTCAGCCTCGAACTTTGGCCTGTGCTTTCGGTGTTGTGCTTACTGTTGTTCCTTGGGACGGTGGGTTTTGTGGCTGCGGGCACCCTGTTTGCCGCGATGGGAGTGCGTACTTCGGCGCGCGACATGCTGCTGTCCGTGGCGCTGTTTCCAATCGTGGCGCCCGCGCTCCTGTGCGGCGTGGTGGCGACACGGGACCTGCTAGGAGGGGTCCCGCTCGCCGAACTTGGTGGCTGGATTCGAATTCTCCTCGCGTTCGATATCGTATTCGTGATCGCCGGGGCGATGCTCTTCGAGCCGCTGATCTCCGACTAGCTCAGAACGCCATCGCGGTGCTCCACTGTTGGGCGCTGGTGCGGAATTGGGCGT
>JAPPOR010000219.1 GCA_028817905.1 Myxococcales bacterium | reverse complement strand
CGTCAAGTTTGATCGCGTTGCCTTGATTCGATGCGTCTGGACAAGGTCGCTAGGTCGCGCTTGCGCGCTCCGGGGATGAGCTGCGAGCGACGGCGGTTTCCATTTGGTGCCTGGGTCACATGCCTTGTTGGGCGGAGGCAGAGCCCCGTTGGCGACCTTGAGTCAGTGTTTCGAGGGCGTTTGCGTCAAGTTTGATCGCGTTGCCTAGAATGGATGCGTCTGGACAAGGTCGCTAGGGTCGCGCTGGCGCGCTCCGGGGATGCGCTGCAAGCGACAGCGGTTGCCGGTAACGCCTGGGTCACATGCCTCGTTAACGGGGAGCCCGTTGACGTCCTTGACCAGTGATCTCGTCTACAGATGAACCAAGTTGGAGAGCTCACCAATTCTCCGTTGGCGTTGTACCGAGGAAGGGCCGGGATTGACGGGGATCCTACCATCCGAGTACCTCTGACGCCCGGTGATTGCACCCACTTGGATACGGATAGCGCTGGGTCGTGGCGTCTCCTTCTTGCGAGCGAGCACACGTCGGGAAACGTCGACGACCGTCCGAGGCGGCCTCCAGGTAGGTAGCTAGCCCGTCACTGACAGCTTTGGGAGGCATGAATGGCGACGACCGATGACAAGACCAAGGAACAGCGCGCCTGGATCCGGGTGCTGGCGCCCGACGAGCTCGCTGAGGGACGGGTAGCCGCGGTACCGTGCGGAGGCCGCACGCTGTGCCTCACCCACCACAAGGGGACGTACGCTGCGCTCGACAACCGTTGTCCCCATCAGGGTGGTCCGCTTGGCGAGGGGTCGATCGAGAACGGCTGGTTGCGCTGCCCCTGGCATGGGTGGGACTTCGATCCCCTCACGGGCAAATCCCCTGGCGAGTTCGGCGACCAGGTCGAAACCTTTCCGACCGAGCTCCGCCCGGACGGGGTCTATGTTTCGCTGCCTGATGAGAATGCGCGCCAGCGCACGGTATCCGATCTGATGGCGGACACCATGGTCGCCTGGGGCGTACGCTGGGTGTTTGGGATGGTGGGACACAGCAATCTGGGCCTGGCCGACGCCATCCGCGAACGGACGACAGCGGGCGAAATGGGCTATTTCGGTATTCGCCACGAGGGCGCCGCCTCCTTCGCTTGCTCGGCATACGGCAAGTTGACGGGCCGGCTCGCGGCTTGCCTGAGCATCGCGGGACCCGGTGCGACCAATCTGCTCACGGGCCTGTGGGACGCCAACGTCGATCGGGCGCCCGTATTGGCCTTGACCGGTCAAGTGCAAACCCAGGTTCTGGGGCCCGGCGCCTTTCAAGAGGTGGATCTGTCGGCAGCCTTCGGCAAGGTCGCTACCTGGTCACAGCCGGTGCTGGCAAATAGCAGACATACGGAGCTGGTGAATCTGGCCTGCAAATCGGCGCTACTCGAACGTGGCGTCGCACACCTGATATTCCCCGACGAGGTCCAGACGATGCCAGCCGACGGTGATACGGCCGTGGGAGGCCCTGCCGGCCGCATCACCGCCCGCGATATCGCGCCTCCCCCGAGTGCGATGGAGGCGGCGGTGGAGCGCCTTGCACGGGCGCGGCGCCCCGCAATCATCGTGGGGCACGGCGCCCGCTTTCAGATGAACGCAGTGATGGACCTCGCCGAAATGCTCGGCTCACCCGTAATCACCACGTTCAAGGGCAAAGGCCTCGTCAGCGACCGCCACCCCCTAGGCTGCGGTGTACTCGGGCGCAGTGGCACACCGATCGCCAGCTGGTTCATGAACGAAGCTGATCTGCTGGTCGTCTTCGGCGCTAGCTTCAGCGACCACACGGGCATCACGCCCAAGATCCCGACCATCCAAGTGGACTACGATCCGATGATATTGGGGAAGTTCCACACCGTGGAGGTACCGGTGTGGGGCGAGATCGGGACCACCGCACGCATGCTCAGGGAACGCTTGGAAGGCAACCATATCGCGACGGATAGCCGGGCCGAGGTGGCGGAGCGCTGGCGGCTCTGGCGCGCCGAGAAGCACAAGCGAGCACAGGAAACCGGCAATGGCCTACACCCTGTTGTGGTCTTCGATGCGCTGGCGGGCGCCGTTCCGGACGACGCCATCATGTGCGTCGACGTCGGCAACAACACCTACTCCTTTGGACGGTACTTCGAATGCACGCGTCAATCCGTCTTGATGAGCGGGTACCTGGGCTCGATCGGGTTCGCGTTGCCAGCCGCGCTCGGGGCGTGGGCCGCAACGCAGGAAGACGACCCGCGCACAGCAGGCCGCAAAGTCATCAGCATCAGCGGGGACGGCGGCTTCGGCCAGTACATGGGAGAGCTGACGACCGCAGTCAAGTACGGCATGAACATCACGCACGTCCTGCTCAACAACAGCGAGTTGGCCAAGATCAGCAAAGAGCAACGGGCGGGCAACTGGGACGTTTGGCAGACCTCGCTACACAACCCCGACTTCGCCCGCTACGCCGAGCTGTGCGGCGCCCTGGGCATCCGGGTGGCGGACAACGATGAACTTGAGGCTGCGATGACGCGCGCAATCGCGCACGAGGGCCCCTCTCTGGTGGAGGTCGTGACGGACCCGAAGCTGATCTAACTAGTTGCTCATCAGCCAGGCCAGTAGAATCGGTACCGACACCAGGCTCGCCAGAATCGACACCGCGATGATGGACGACACGAGGTGTGGATCTCGGTCGTACTTCTCCGCCAGCACGAAGTTGATCACCGCAGCTGGCATCGAGGCCTGCAACAGAATCACCGCTCGGCTCATCCCGGTCGACCCCAACAGCATGACCGCCACCCATCCGGCCCCAAAGCCTCCCAGCAACCGAATCGCGGTGGCCTGCAGTGCCAGCCCGATCGCCCCAAGCTCGACGGTTGCGAGTCGGCAGCCGAGCGAGAAGAGCATCGTGGGGATCGCCGCCTGTCCGAGCAGTTCAGCCGCCGCATGCACCACCTTTGGCACCGGGATCTCAAGAAACCGAACCGATAGGCCCAAGGCAGCCGCATGAACAAACGGCGCCTTGAACATCTCCAGATGCGCTCTGCCCGGAGACGCGATCACAAGGCCGAGAGAGAAGGTAAGCATGGCTGCCACTGCGTAGTACGCGGTCGCCAGTGCCAGGCCGTGGTCGCCGAAGGCGAGTTTGCACAGGCTAATACCCATGTTGGCATTGTTCGCGAACATCACCGTCAACAGGAATCCCCGTGAACGCCTCCCCTGCGCCCTCAAGACGAGCCATCCCAGCGCGCCGGAGGCGACACAGACCAGGCAGGCGGCAAGCGCGAGTTCCCCCAGCTCACCGGGCGAGAGCACACTGCTCGACAGGGTCGAAAACAGGAGCGCTGGAACGAACACATAGAAAAGCGCGTCGGTGAGACCGGACAGGGCCACGCTCCGGCTTCGCGCAAGCACAAATCCGGCAAGCGCGGCCAGCAGGACCGGGCCCATGACTCCCACAACAGCGATCGCGACACTCATGCTGGGTACCCTAAGCCCGCATATCTCACCAACTCGCGCGCCCTCGCACAAGCGCTCGAGCCCGTAGCGCTTTCGCTTCGGTCAAAAGTACAGCGAGCATTCCCTTCCCTCACCGAAACCCCTGTGAACTCGATCGCTTGCACGATCATCACACGTGTTGGTGAGACATGCGGGCTGTTCGTAGTCCCTGCATCGGACCGTTCGTTCTTCGGCTTCGCCGGCTTTCCGCGACCGACGGGAATGCTCCCGGCCCCTCAATCACCCGAAGCGCCCAGCTCCAGCCGATACCCCACACCGCGCACGGTCAATAGATACCTGGGCGAGGTGGGATCGAGTTCCAGCTTGGCGCGCAACTGGGAGATGAAATTGTCGATCGTGCGCAGGGTCCCATGGTGATCTGTTCCCCATATATGATCGATGATCGCCTGGCGGCTCAGGACTCGACCACGTGCGCTCTTGAGCAGCGCCAGCACGTCAAACTCGGTAGCCGTGAGCTCGACCGGCTGGCCGTCGCGACACACCTCGCGTGTCGAAGGGTTTACATCGACGTCCCCCATCCGCCAGGCGTCGGCCGCCGGGGCGGGGGCCTCGTTGCGACGCAAGGCAGCCCGCACCCGAGCTAGGAGCTCAGCCACCGAAAACGGCTTTGTCACGTAGTCGTCAGCGCCCAGATCCAGCCCGAGGACCTTGTCCATCTCCTCGGATCGCGCGCTCAGGACAATGACAGGCGGGCGCGACTCGTCCTTCGCGAGCGCGTCTAGCACCTCGAAGCCGTTGAGATGCGGCAACATGACATCCAGTAGGACGAGGTCGAAGGTGTCGGAACGGGCCGCATCGAGCCCCTGACGGCCGTCCTCTGCCCATGTGACCTGGTAGCCCTCGCGCTCGAGGTTCATCTTGAGCCCAACCACGATCGAGCGGTCGTCTTCTACTAGCAGGATATGCGGCTTCATGATGTCAGTCGACTCGCTGGGCTGCCGGCAGCGCGGCCTGTCGCGAGGCAGCAAGCTCCTTTTCTCCGATGATGGGGATGCGGAGAATGAAGGTGCTACCGTTTCCGGGCTCGCTCTTCAACTCCACCGTACCATCATGAGCCGCGACCACGTGCTGCACGATCGAGAGGCCCAGACCGGACCCCTCGACGCTGCGCGAAAGGCGGTCGTCGGCCCGATAGAACTTCTCGAAGATGCGAGTATGCTCTGTGCGCTCGATCCCGATTCCGTGGTCTTGCACGGAAATCCAGACCTCACCTCGAACACGTCGCGCCCGAAGCCTTATCGGTTCGTGCGCAGCGCTGTACTTGTGCGCGTTGGTCAGCAGGTTGACGATCGCATCGATGAGGGCCGACCGGTCCGCGAAGACCGCCGGTAGGTCCTCCTCGGTGTGCGCCTCGAGGGTGCGCTCCTGCCCGAGTACATGACTTCGAAAGGCTTTGATCGCACCGTCGATGATCGCAGGCACCTCCGTGGGCCGGCGTTCGTAGATGCGCTTGCCCGCCTGCATCCGACCCCAGTCCAGCAGCCGTTCGATCCGCTCGCTCAAGCGCCGGGTCTCGGTCTGCAGGACATCCAAACAGGTGTCGATCTTCTCTCGGTCCTGCTCGTAGCGGAGCGTCTCCGCGAACATCCGTATCGACGTCAACGGCGTGCGCAACTCATGGCTGACCTTGGAGACGAAGTCGAGCTGTAGCTTCGACAGGTTGGCCTCTCGGCGCACCAACACCAGCGCAAGCACTGCACCGGTCACCAGACACACCACCAAGGTCATGACCAGCAGCCCGAAGACGATGTTCAGCCGGGCCTCATAGAAAACGAGCATGAGGATACCGAGCACGAGCAGCACGGCGGTCGGTACGATCACCAGTGCAATAAGCGCCAGCGCAATGCGCCGAAAGCCACGATGCTGCTCGTCCGAACCCGCAAACAAGCCGCCCATGCGGGGCATTCTACTCTAATTGCGCCTTCGCACACGCAGCCCGGACCATGCATGACTGCGGCGTCGGATCGCGCAGGGATTCGGCTTCAAAAGGTCATGGAATTGCGCGTATTTTCAAACCGATCGGCCTAGGCGGCGTCGGGTAGGCCCTTGCGAATGTCTTCCAGGGCATGACTGTCAAGGCCCAGGATCGAGCGCCCTATCACGAGCATGGTTTGCGCCTCGCTGCCATCGCCCCCGTGCACGAGGCCCGCTAGCGTAGCGATCGCATGCCCCATACGCACGGCGTTCGCGAGGGATTGTCTGTTCCCGGCGTCGAACTCGAGCCCGCCGCCCACGGCCTCGCGGATCTCCCGGCTCATGCGCCACGACTCCGCGATGGCCGTGCCGACCGGTCCTTGCACACGCTCGACGATCGATGACCAGCTGTGAACGTCCATCCAGCCTGCCTGGAGATGCCGAGGAATCCCGCGCTCCAGCTCCAACAGCATGATGCCGGCGACCGGCCCACCGACGCCATGCATGAGGCCAGCCAGCAGGGCCTCATCGGGCTGCGGAAGTCCAGATAGCAGTGCGACGCGGTGAGCGGCACAGCCCACCGCCACGGAAGCGGACCACAGGTGCTCACACCGCTCGCGAATGTCAGGGACGCGCGACTTGTACAAGGACAACGTCGCGGTTTCGGACAGGATCCGTCGCATCCGTTGCAACCCGAGGGCGTCTATCGCCTGGCGGATCGTTCGAATGGAAACCCGCCGCATCGAGCTCACGGACGCCGCCTGCCTGACAACCTCCAGGGCCAATACGGGGTCCTGCTCGAGCAGTTCTTCGATCGCCTCGACTCCCTGCCCGCCCTTGACGATGCCCTGAATCCGGCTCACGGAGACCGGAAGCGGAGGCAAGGCGAAGCCCCCCGCTGCCACCTTCTTGAGCAGAATCTCCTGCAACTTGCTTGCTAGCGCGTCGACGTTGACTGCCATGGCCCAAAGAGAGAAGAACGTCTGCCGGAGCACATGACTGTACGCCTGAGAGCTGCAACTGGACGAAGTTTTTGATCGGGCCTGGCACCGTTGCGCAGAGTCCGCACACCCAGGGCACCGACCCGCCCAAGATGGCCCGCAGCCCCCCACCCAGGCCGGACCCCTCCAGGCGGGTGGTCGGGTCGGCGGCCGGCGCTACTCCGCCGCGTCGGCAACGGCCGTGGCCGCCGCAAGCTCAGCAGGAGGATTGTCGGGGAGATGGATCGGCTTGGTGCTGAGATCGATCACCTTGAGCGCATCCAGTAGCCGCAGGACCGGATAGGTGGGATCGAACTCGAACCAGCGCTTGGCAAAATTCGGCGCCTGACCGTAGCGGTGGTGATTGTTCTGAAACAACTCGCCCAGCGTGACGAACTCGATGCAAGCCACCGCATTGACCGATCGATCACGTGTATTGAAGTTGCGATAGCCGTACTTGTGACCGCACCAGTTCACGATTGCTCCGTGAATGGGGCCCATGAGGAAGTGAATGGGAAGCAACAGGTAGTAGCCCCAGGATGGCGCAAAGGCGACATAGAATGCCACGTAGGCCGCACCAAACGCGAGCCGCGTGGCCCAGCTGTTGCCGACCGTGTCGATCAGCCCCCACACGGGGACTCGGTTGCGGAAGCGCTCTTCGGTCTGGGTCGTACCCACAACGTAGTCGGCGTAGTAGTCCGCTGTGCGTCGCATCATGGACCACACGTTGCTGTAGAAGTGGGGGGAGTGCGGGTCCTTTTCGGTGTCACTGTAGGCGTGGTGCTCGCGATGCATCCAAGCGTAGGCACGCGGCACGAGATAGGAAGACCCCTGGAACAAGAACGTGAAGAAGTGAAAGACCCTCTCCCAGAATTTCGACATGGAGAACATGCCGTGGGAGGCGTAGCGGTGCAGAAAGAAGGTCTGCATGAACACCGACCCCCACCAGTGGGCGAGGAAAAAAACAATGATGGCTTCCACGTTTCGCTTGCCTCCAAATCGGTTGCGGGAAGGGCAGCATGCGCCTGCACCACCTGCTAAGCGGCACAAACTGCGTTCACCCTAAACCGCCGCAGTCAGGGGCCGGTCGGAACTCTTTAATGATTGTGTCATGACGCCCTGGCACAGGTGCTGCTGTGCGCCTCGCCAGACGCTCGCAAGCGCCCCAAAGGGCTGATTTTACAGGATTCTGTGCCCCCATCGGGTACCCTCGCGGGATGTCGACGGGTACCGATCGGCTCGTGCTGCTGGGCGTGTGTACGGTCACCGCCGTCCTGCGGCTGTGGGACCTGGACCTGATGGAGTTCAAGGGCGATGAGGCGGGCGTGATCGACCTGGCGCTGCCACTCGCCCTCGGGCGCGAGTGGCCGCTCAAGGGCCTTGTAAGTTCAGTTGGTATCCACAACCCGCCGCTGTTCATCTACCTGGTAGCCATTCCCACCGCTATCCTCCCGGACCCACGCTTCGTGACCGGAGCCCTGGTCGGGCTCAGCCATGTGGCGGCCACAGCCATCACGTTCCTATGGGTGCGGCGCCATATGGGCTTTGTCACGGCGACCGCCGCCGCACTGATGTTCGCGACGGCCCCATGGGCCGTGCTGTACGGGCGGAAGCTCTGGGCCCAGGACGTTCTGCCCCCGCTCGTCATCACCAGCGTGTACCTATGTGAACGGTTCTGGCGAAAACGGCGATCGCGCGCAGCGTTCGCATTGCCGATTATTCTGTGCGCCCTGTTTCAGCTTCACCTGTCCGCAGTCGCCGTCTTCGCACTGGTCGGCGGGATGCTGGCGGTCGGCTTGCGCCGGATCCACTACGGCGCCCTGGCGGCGGGCACGCTCTTGGCACTGCTGACGCTCACTCCCTACCTGGTGCACCAGGCGCAGCGCGACTACCACGACCTGCGAGGGTTCCATAACCTCGCGCAGGGAAAACGGGCGAACGGCAAGCCGCGCAGCAGAGAAAAGGTCTGGTCGGCGGAGCCGCTCGTGCTCTCGACCCAAGTCGTGACCGATCACAGCCTCGCGTACGCCGCCGGTCGCTCACACCGGATGTTCCAGGCGAGCCAGAGCAACGCGGGCAGTATGCTGTCCAAGGCGGCAGAGGCGGCGTCTCAGGTCCTGTGGGTAGTGGGCTTAGGCCTGCTGGCCGCGCGACTCACGCGTCGCCAGACCCGTACGCCTGCGTACATCGCGCTCGGCTGCTGGATGTTCGGCTACGTAGCCGCCATGCTCGTTCTGAGGCTCGAGGAGCAATATCCACACTACTTCATCATGCTGTATCCGGTGGCCTTCGTCGTGATGGCGCTGCCTTTGGGGGCCGCGTGCGATCGCCCGGATCGCAAGATGGGTGCGTTGGCCGTCACTGCCTTGACCGTCGTGCTAGTTGGCAACCTCACCACCCTGGGGGCGTTCCGGGCGTTCATCCTCGCGGAGGGCGGCACTCGGGGCGACTACGGTGCCGCCTTCCACCACAAGCTGGAAATGTCCCAATGGCTGGTCGCCCAGGGCCTCCGCCTGGACCGCGCGCGCTACGAGTTGCACCACCTGGTTCGGATCACCGATGCTTTCGGCGACCAAGAAGCCATCGACCGAGTGCTCGCGGCGCGCGGAAGGGCGCCCACGGGCAGCGACCGGGTCCGGGTCGTTAGCACGCTCCGCCGCCCGTCAGCCGCGGGCCGAAAATGTCGGGGACGCCAGGACTTCGGCCCCCTGGTAGCCTGTCCACGGAAGCCGAAATAGGAGCGCCGGGCGGCCGGGCTCGAGCGAGGAATTATCCCCACTATAGGACTACCCGAGCGCTCCAAGGCGGCGGATCAGCGGGGACCCTTCATAGGCGCTCACGTTCGATCGCCGAGAGATAGGGCCCCCTGCGCGGTTGCGGCCGCCTGCCAGTTCGGCAATCATTACGCCGCCTTCGCCGGGAGGGTGGGGGCAAGACGCGAGAGGACCTATGTTCGACGCCGAGGGACAAGCACGCGCCCTGTCCGAGACCGATGCGAAGACCCTGCACCAAGCGCTCGCCTGGAACCAGGGGCATCTGTTTTCGCACTGGCCGGCACCGGGCGAAAAGCAGGCGGCCAAGAGCCGCCAGCTCGAACAGATCAGGATGCTCGACAGCCGCTACCCTGGAGGGCTGTCCGTATACTTGGAGAACGCCCGCCGTTTGCTGTCCGCCGCCCAGCGGGGCGACAATCCTTACGCGGGGTTCACGCCCACCGTGCCCACAGGCAGGCGGCTTTCGTTCGGCTCAGACGCGTTCGATGCGGCCGAACGCGCGGGGCTATCGATCGCCAACCGGACAGCCTTCGTCCTCGTCGCCGGTGGCCTCGGTGAGCGGCTCGGGTACAACGGGATCAAGATCGCGCTGCCAGCCGAGACAGCCACCGGACAGAGTTTTATCGGTCGCTACATCGCCCACCTGCTCACCTTGCAGACGCGCTCCAATGCCCTGTCCGGGGAAGACCGCCGGATCCGGCTGGCCATCATGACCTCGGACGACACCGATGCCGCGACCCGCCGGCTGCTGCACGAGCACGGGCAGTTCGGCATGGAGCCCGATCAGATCGCGTTCATTCGACAGGAGAAGGTACCGAGCCTACGGGACAACGAGGCACATTTCGCACAGGCGGCCGACGACCCGTATGTGATTGAAACCAAGCCCCATGGGCACGGAGACGTGCATGCGCTGCTGCACCATAGCGGTATAGCCCAGGCGTGGCTCGATGAGGGAATCGAGCATGTGGCCTTCTTCCAGGATACCAACGGTCTGGTGTTTCACGCGCTCACCGCCGCCCTCGGGGTGAGCGAACGGGAAGGCTACGAGGTGAACTCGATCGTCGTTCCGAGGCGAGCGGGTGAAGCCGCCGGTGGTATCGTACGATTGGAGGGCGAGCAGCAGAGCCTCACGATCAACGTGGAGTACAACCAGCTGGATCCTCTGCTGCGAGCCACGGTCAACCGCGACGGGGACACACCGGACGCGAACGGCTACTCCCCCTACCCCGGCAACATCAACGTCCTCGTCCTGGCGCTGTCGCCCTATGTGTCCGCGCTCGCCAAGAGCGGAGGCATGATCCCGGAGTTCGTCAACCCCAAGTACAACGACGCCGAGCGCACTTCCTTCAAGAAACCCACGCGCTTGGAGTGTATGATGCAGGATTACCCCAAGCTGCTGGGGCCTGATGCCGCCGTCGGTTTCACCGAGTTCGAGCGGGAGTTGTGCTTCTCGGCGGTAAAGAACAATCTGGAAGACGCCGCGGCCAAGCTGAACCAAGGGCTACCGCCCGAGAGCGCAAGCTCGGGAGAAGCCGATCTGTACGCCCTGCATCGCCGCTACCTTCGCAGTGCAGGAGCTGACGTCCCGGAGGCGCCCAAGCAGACGTTCGCCGGAATCGACGTAGCCCTGTTCCCGATCGTCGTCCTGGGACCCACAGTGATCACACCACGGGCTTCCACAGTCGAGAGCATCCAACGGCTCGCGATGACGGATCGCTCCAGTCTGATCATCGAAGGCCCAGGTCAGGTCTTCATCGAAGATCTCCGGCTCGATGGGGCGCTCGTCATCCGGGCGGAGGCGGGCGCGATCGTGCGGGTCACCGGACTGTCGGTCAAGAACCGGGGTTGGCGCGCCATCGCCATTCGGCCGGGGGACAAGCTTCCAGAAGCGACCACGATCCGCGGGTTCAGGCTCGAGCGCATTGAGACCCAGCAACTCGTGTTCGATGCGCCGGGAGAACACGTCGTCAGCTAGCGACCTTGAGTCAGCGTTTGGTGGGCGTTTGCGTCAAGTTTGATCGCGTTGCCTTGCTTCGATGCGTCTGGACAAGGTCGCTAGGTCGCGCCTCCAGTGCACCGGGCAGCGATGGCAGCGATGGCAGCGATGGCAGCGATGGCAGCGATGGCAGCGATGACAGCGATGGGCTGCGAGATTCGCCTCACCCAGACTCGTGGTGCGTTCGCTGCAGACCCGGATAGCGCATACCCTGGTTCGCAAGCGGGGCCAGAAAGGAGTAGGCTCCGCAGGTGGTCCGTGTCGCTCGCAGTATCGCTGGCATCAAGACATGCCCCGCGACCTTCCTACGGCCTAGCGTTCGGCCGGGGCTGGCCCCCAATGCAAAGGGAGCCCACGCCGGGCGGCTTCGCTTCCCCTCGGCCGCGCCCCGCGGCGCCCTATCGGTGTCCGGCTCGCGGCGCTGGCTCGCAGGCTTCGCTGCGATCCTGCTGGGGTGTACGACCGAAAGCAGCGGAGACGCAGCACAGCCAGTTGCGGAAAAGACCGGCACCCGCAACGTCGAACTGAAGACCGATGCACCCAAACCGGTCGGCGAGCCTGCAGGCACGGACCCAGGCGGACCAGGCTCCCCGCCTGGTCAGGCACCGCCGCCAGTTGGGGCATCCGGAGCAGCCCCTTCCGACGCGCGAGCGGGTGCCCGGCAGCCAGACGCCGAAGGCGGCCTCCCGGAGGACGGCCGGGCACAGTCCGGGGACCCCAATGGGCAGGGGGATGCACCACGGCCAAGTGTCGAGGACCTGGTCGGCAACGCCGAGGTCGCCACCGGCTCGGTCTGCCAGCGTGGCTATGACGAACCAATCGTCGACCTGTTCTGCGCCGATGCGCCGGTCGTGCTACGCAGCTTGGCCGCGCTACAGGACGCGCTGGGGATCGTGCCGAGCCGGATCGACGTGACCGGGGGCTACGCGCTCACGGGGCATAGCACCGCCCTATTCGCGCGCGGCGTCTCGAGCGTAAATCCGCGGGTGATCTTTCACCGCTTCGAGCACGCGCAGCAGGGGCAGGAACTGCTGGCGCTTGCATTCGTGCGCGGCGAGCAGACCGTTGAGATGGTAGTGCGCGATCGGCAAAGCCGCGAACTCCGTTTCTACGTTCTGAGCTATGAGCAGGCCTGCAACGCACGATCCGGCGGCTGCAACGCTGGCCATCTGCTGACCCCGACCACCGAGCGCGGTTGGCGAAACCTGGCCCTTCGCGACGATGAAGACCTGAAGAATACGCCCCTCGATTGCCGCCAGTGCCACCAGCCGGACGGCCCCGGCACCCCCAAGCTGCTACGCATGCAGGAGCTCGATGCTCCCTGGACCCACTGGTTCGATGGACTGATGCCCGGAGGACTCGCGCTAATCGACGACTATCTCGCGATGAAGGACGGCGAGAGCCTGGCGGGCCTTGACTCCGACTTGATCCGCAACACCAGCGCGGCTCTGATGGAGGGTTTCGTACTCCACGGGGGAATCCCGCAACCCAACGAATTCCCCAGCAGCCAAATCGAAGCCGAGGTAGCCAACAGCGTGGCCGACGCGGGCGTCATGCAGCCGGAGGACAACTCCATTCCCGGCCAGAGCGCCGCCTGGCTCGAGATCTACGAAACGGCCAAACGGGGTGACGCGATCAGCGTGCCCTACCACGACGTGAAGGTTACCGACCCGGACAAGCTCGCGCGGGCCACCAAAGCCTACCAAAGCTACCTGCGGGGCGAGCTCGCTGGCGATGAACTGCCCGATTTCCGCGACATCTACCCTGACGACCCGCGCATCTTGGCGGAGATGGGGTTCGCGACGGAACCGGGCCTGGACGGCGAAGGAATCCTGATGCAGGCGTGCGCCCAGTGCCACAACCGTCGCCTCGACCAGACCATCAGCCGTGCCCAATTTGTCGCCGACCTGGCCTCGCTCGATGCCGAGCAGAAGGCGCTGGCAACCAAACGGATCCAGCTACCGCTGGACGATCCGCGGGTCATGCCACCGGCGCATTTCCGCAGGCTCAGCGACGAAGCCCGCCGGCGCCTGATCGACGTACTACGGTAGACCCGGATCATCCATGGACCCAGCATCGGGTCGGGTGGGGACGCGACGCCAAAACCGTGGCTCCGAGAATAGT
This sequence comes from Myxococcales bacterium, assembly GCA_028817905.1. GTDB lineage: Bacteria > Myxococcota_A > Polyangia > Polyangiales > JAFGIB01 > JAPPOR01. Next base: position 1,341 of record JAPPOR010000219.1, on the reverse strand, counting down.
CGGTCAGGCTGCTGACGGCGGGGGGCGTTCCATCACGGTCTGTAGATACACGTGGGCGCCCGTCCGGATCGTCTCCGGCATCAGATAGACGGCGACGGTGTTGGCAAAGGCAGGGTTCCAGCGGAGCAGCTGGCGCGCCATCCAGGGCCAGAAGTAGAAAAGGCGCGCCTTGCCCTGGAGCCGCTTGATCGTGGGGAGCGCCAGATGGGTGATGTCTTGTTGTTCGCGCAGTGAAAAGCCGGCTGCCTCGAACGCCTGCATACAGTCGGAAAGCACCAGGTCGGTCTGAATGGCCATCGACTGTTCGACAAGGCGCGAGGCGATCTGTACCGGTTCCGGTAGTGAGCGAAAGTGGGAATGACGGCAGCCATCGAACATCACAAATCGCCCCCCTGGCGAGAGCACACGGAAGGTCTCAGCGAGCATCGTGTCCAGGTCTCGCACGTGACAGACCGCCTCGACCTCGAACACGAGGTCGAAGGCCTGATCCGCCCAGGGCAAGCGGTGAAAGTCGCCTCGCACCAGCTGAAGATTGTCTTGCACGCGCGTGCGCTGGCGGGCCTCCTGAAGGTGCAGAGGCGTAAGATCCAGAGCAAAGAACTGGATGTCGGGATGGCGCGAAGCCAGGTAGCCGCTATTGAAAGCGGTGCCACAGCCGAGTTCGAGCACACGCCGCGGCCGCACGGGTTGAAACAGCGACTCCACCCGTCGCGCCTGTTCGAGGTAGTCTTCCTCCCGAAAGCGCCCACCAGCGCTAAGAGCCATGTGAATCGCTCCGGCTGAAGAATGCACGTTGCGATAGAGCGAACGGCTCTGGGTGTAATACTCGATCACCGCAGCCTGATCCGCCGGCGCGGAGAGCATCCGATCAATGTCGAACACCGCTGCGACCCGGGATAGCAGTCGCTGCAGCTCACCTAGATCCACTGAGGAGGCGAGGTTCGCACCGACCTCTGGGGGGGAGGGAACTGCCATGGCGAACCAAGACCGTCAAAACGGTCCAACAACCGAGTTCCTCCTACGCCTAGCACCCTTATGACCAGGACAACAGGACGGATGAGACGCCATCGCGGGGACATTTCCCGAACGTGGCGGCTGCTGCTCGCGACAGCTTGGAGGTCACCCGATCGCCGAACGCGTGTAGCTCCGGGTCAAGCTACGGACTCAACTACGCACCGGTTCGGGGATCCTTGGACCCCTGCCTTTCAGGTCCCGGTCCGAGCCAAAGTGCCTCGCACTCGCGTCAACTGGCTAGCCCGGACCATTCATGACTACGGCGTCGGATTGCGCAGGGATTCGGCTTCACAGGGCTTTCGACGACCGACAGGAATACTGCCGGTA
>JAPPOR010000955.1:3624-14701 GCA_028817905.1 Myxococcales bacterium | reverse complement strand
CGTCAAGTTTGGTGGCGTTGCCTTGATCGGATGCGTCTGGACAAGGTCGCTAGGCGCCCGCGGGTGCTTCGGGTGTGGTGCTACGGATCCGGGGGCTCTTCTGGCATGACCACGTAGAAGCAGGTGCCTGAGCCCGGGGCGCTTTCTACGCGGATCTGGCCGGCGTGGGCATCGACGATGTTCTTGGCGATCGATAGTCCCAGCCCGGCGCCGCCGTACTCGCGGGTCGAGCTCCCATCCACCTGGTAGAAGGCGTCGAAGATCCTGTCGAGTTCCTCGGTTGCCATGCCGATGCCGGTGTCCTGGACGCGGAATTCGACCGCGCTCTCGGGCGCCATCATTAGGGCTGCACCGAAGCCGTCTGCCCCCTCGTCGGCATCGAGACGGATCTCCGTTGCATGTGCACTCACCGCGACCCGGCCTTGCTCGGGGGTAAACTTGAGGGCGTTGCCTGCCAGGTTGATCAGGATCTGTCGCAGACGGACCGGGTCGGCCTTGATCAGGGGAACGTCGTCGTCGCATTCGACCGCAAACGTGATGCGCTTCTTTTCCGCTTCGGGCAGATAGGTCTCTCTGATTTCCGACAGCACCGCCCTCGGATCGACCGTCTCCGGCTCGATCGTGAGTTGTCCACGTTCGAGCTTGTTCAGGTCCAGCAGGCTTGTGATCAGGGAAAGCAACAACTCGCCCTTGCTGCGAATGGTGTCGACGAAGCTCAGCTGCTCCTCGGACATCTCTCCTGCGATCCCGGCGGTGAGCATTTCTGAGTACCCGATGATCGACGTGAGTGGGGTCCGAAGCTCATGGCTCACGGTGGCCAGGAAGTTGGACTTCAGTCGATCGAGCTCCTTGAGCTTGTCGTAGGCCTCCTGGAGGCTGGCGTTTTTTTCCGACAGCTCGCGATAGTTCTCGCGCACGGTCGCCAGGTGCATCGCGCTCGTCAAGTGCGCCCTGTGCCCGGAGAACAGAATCAGGTCCAGCACCCCTCGCAGGTGCGTTGCGATGCGCTCGGCTGTCTGGGCGCGCACGCGTGGCATTTCCGAAAGTGCCGCCTCGGCGCGCTCGGGATCGATATCGTCGATGACCAGCAGGCTGCGCGGAGCTTCGCGGACTTCGAATGGAAGGTAGGGTCCGAGAACGATACGGCCTAGCTGGCGCTCGTCGTAGATGATCGGCACGATCCGGTAGACAGCCCCGGTGAAGCACTCGTGCCGAACGGTGGTGCCTTCGTCCGGGATCAGGGCCTGGGCTTCGGACACCGTGCGCAAACAGGAACGCTTGCCTTCCGGCAAGCCGTTCACGTACCGGCAAATGGCACGTTCTTCGTGCACATTGGAGAGCAGGGCGCCCCGCTTGGAGAACACCCGGATCGACAGGCCGAAGAGATCGAAGAACGAGCGGCAGACTTCACGCAGGGACTCGCGGTCGATGAGATCCTCGAGATTCGCGATCTCTCCGTGGGCGATGTCAGCCGTTCGCGGGTCGGTCATGCCGCCCCCGGGGTGGCGCCGAAGCGCTGTCGGAGATGGGCGAGCACGTCCTGGTAGTCGAGCCCGAAGCGGCCCTTGAGTTGGTGTTCGGATTCCAGGTGCTGCAGGGTCTCGGTCGTCAACCCCATGAAGGTTTCCATGACGCCCGTTCCGTGGGTGGCCGTGGCCAGGAAGATCTTCTCCTTGCCGCGGCTGGCCATCCGCCGGATCTCCTCCTCGCTTCGCACGTTCGGCAGGTCCCGCTTGTTGTACTGGATGACCAGCGGCAACTTGGAGGGGTTGAGGCCGTGGTCCTTAAGGTTCTGACGCAGGTCTTTAAAGGAGGCCTGGTTTGCGCGGACTTCCTGAATCTGGGAGTCGGCGATGAAGGCCACCCCATCGGCTCCCTGCAGGACGAGCTTTCGGGTGGAGTTGTGGATCACCTGGCCCGGCACGGTGAACAGCTTGACCCGGACAGTCAGGCCGGCGTCCGTCGCGAACGTCAGGGGCAGTAGATCGAAGAACAGCGTCCGGTCATCGCGGGTCTCCAGGGTCATGAGCCGCCCACGCCCCTCGGTCTTGAGGAGTCGGTGAATGGCTTGGAGATTGGTCGTCTTGCCGCTGAGTGCTGGACCGTAATAGACAAGCTTGACGGTCAGTTCGCGGGCGTGGAAGTCGAGCTGCACACGCTTCTCCGTAAGACTGCGTGATTATAGAATTTTAGGCTAGCGGTACACGGCGCCGCAAGGGGCTCCCGGGTCGTCCGGCGAATCTGGTCGCAGCCCGCCCCACCTTCCCGCTGGCATACCCACCGCATGGGAGGGGTGGTGGAGCGCACGTGCCCCCACACCAACCCGCCCAAGATCACATTTCTTCTTTGATATCAGCTACTTGCTGGATCGTGTGCTTACTTGACAGGGAGATGACCATCTCCTAGCTTCAATCGGTGGAAGATAGTGGCAAAAAGTGGTAAATCCGTAACTATAGGTAATCGCTATTGTTTCGTGGGCACTACGAGCACGCTATCGATGGCAAGGGGCGGACGTCCCTGCCATCGCGCTTCCGAGAGGTCCTTTCGGCGCGGGGCGATACACGGCTCGTGATTACCACCGGATTGGATCATTGCCTCGAGGCGTGGCCGATGCCGGAGTGGATCAACTTCGAAATCGAGCTCTCCAAGCGTCCACAGTTCAACTCGAAAATCAAAAAACTCAAGCGTATCTACGTCTCCAACGCCGTCGAGTGCGACCTGGACAAGCTCGGCCGGGTGCTGGTGCCGGCTTCGCTCCGCAAGTACGCCGACCTCAAAAAGGAGGTGGTGTGGGCGGGGATGGGCAAGAACATCGAGTTGTGGGACCGCCCCGCCTACGAACAGATGCGGGCGGCGGCTCTGGACGACCCCGAAGAGCGTGTCGCGCTCGAGCAGGAACTCGAGGAGCTCGGCCTGTGATGGAGGCGCTCGCCCACAAGCCGGTGATGCTCGAGGAGACGATGGCCGCCATCGCGCCCCATCCGCACGGCATCTACGCGGATGTCACCGCCGGCCGGGGCGGCCACGCCCAGGCATTGCTGGAACGGTCGGCGCCCACCGGCCGTGTTCTGGTCATCGATCGCGACCCGGTGGCCGTGGTTCACGTGCGCGAGTTCCTCGAGCGCTACGGCGACCGGGTCACGGTTGTGCACGGGGAGTTTGGCGACATCGCGGCCATCAATCGGGAGCACGGTGACGTCCGCCTGTCCGGCCTGATCGCCGACCTGGGCGTGAGTTCGCCCCAGCTCGACGATCCGGCGCGAGGGTTCTCCTTCCAGGCAAGCGGGCCGCTCGACATGCGGATGGACCCCACGGGCGGTCCCACCGTTCTGCAGCTGATCGCCTCGATGTCCGAGCGAGAGCTTGCCGACACGCTATACCGCTACGGCGATGAGCGGCGCTCGCGTCCGATCGCGCGTTCGATTCGGCAGCGGTTCGAGGCCGGCGACCTGCACACGACCGAGGACCTGCGGCGGGCGGTCGTGCGCGTGACCGGGCCCAAGCGCGGGCGCGTCGACCCGGCCACCCGGACCTTCCAGGCGCTACGGGTAGCAGTCAACGACGAGCTCGCACAGCTCGAACGCCTGCTTGAGGCGCTGCCGGACTTGCTCGCGGACGGCGGTGTGGCAGCGATCATCTCCTTTCATTCATTGGAGGACCGCATGGTCAAGCATGCTTTCCGGGGTGACCAGCGCCTGGTGCCCTTGACCAAGCGTCCGATCCAGGCCGCCGAGCCGGAACAGGCGGACAACCCGCGCGCCCGCAGCGCGAAGCTGCGTTGTGCGCGCCGCACGCCGCGACCGGACGCGGCAAACGAGGGGTCGATATGAGGGCGCGCTACCTGGCACTGTGGACGGCCGCGGTATTCTCGACGGCTGCGGCGCTGATCGCGCACGTGACCTTGCGCTTTGAGACCGTGCGCCTGGGCTACGAGGTGGGCAAGGCCCGGCGCGTGCAGCAGGGCTTGATCGAGAACCGGCGCCTACTCTCGCTTGAAGCCGCGACCCTGTCTCAGGCGGACCGGGTGGAGATGGTGGCGCGCGGCCATCTGAGCATGGATGTAGCTGACTCTCCGCGCATCATCGCGGTCGATAGGCAGACCTTGCGCACTTCCGGGAGGGCCCAGTGAGAAACCTTAGCCCCCGGCGGCGGCGCTGGATGCGCGCCCGGATAGCCAGCCTTGCCGTATTCCTCTTTGTGAGTGCCCTGTTGGTGGTGTACCGCGCCTACGACCTCCAGTTTGTGCGTGCTGATTGGTTGCGCTCGCGGGCGGAGGAGCAGTACACGCGCAACATCCGCCTGTCCCCCAAGCGCGGCACGATCCGGGACCGTCACGGTGCCGAGCTGGCCGTCAGTGTCGACGTTGACAGTGTGTGGGCCGATCCGCGCATCGTGGCCCAGAGCGGTCATACTCCGGAGGAGATCGCTGAAAAGCTCGCGGTCTTGTTAGACGTTGACCGGGAGGTGATTCGCAAGCGCCTGGCTTCGCGTCGCTACTTTGTCTGGATCAAGCGTCGCGTTACCCCCACCCAGGCCAAGGCGGTCGAGGCGCTCGAGCTGCCTGGCGTTGCCATGTTGTCGGAGGCACAGCGCTTCTACCCGAACCGCCAGCTGGCCGCCCACGTGCTCGGCTTCTCCGACGTGGACGGCAACGGGATCGAGGGCCTGGAGCTGAGCTTGGATGAGCGCTTGCGGGGCGACCGCGACAGCGTGCCTGCGATCCGTGACCGTCGCGGCAGGATCGTGTTTTCCCGTCAGCTGTTGGACGACCGGGCGTCGGTGGGGGATGCGCTCACCCTCACGCTCGACAAGACGATTCAGCACCTGGCCGAAAAGGAGCTCGAGCTGGCGATCAAGACGTTCGAGGCCCGGGCGGGTTCGGTGGTGGTGATGGATCCGCAGACGGGTGAGCTACTCGCGATCGCCAACTACCCCACCTTTAACCCGAACCGCCCCGGCGCCTCGCCGCCCGCCCATCGCCGCAACCGGGCGGTCACCGATCGCTTCGAACCCGGTTCGACGGTGAAGCCGTTTACGGTCGCGGGTGCCCTCGCCAAAGGGGCGATCCGTCCGAACCAGAAGATCGATTGCCAAGAAGGCGAGATGGAGATCGCGGAGTATACGATCCACGACTCGCACAAGTGGGAGAAGCTAACCCCGGCCCAGATCCTCGCATTCTCCAGCAACATCGGTACCGCCAAGATCGGCCTATCGTTGGGGCGTCCCGGACTCTATCGGACCCTGCGCGGGTTTGGTTTCGGAGACAAGAGCGGCGTGGAGCTGCCAGGGGAGACCGAGGGTATTCTCAGGCACCACAAGCGCTGGTACGAGATGGATGCCGCAACGATCTCTTTCGGCCAGGGAATGAGTGCCACGGCGCTGCAGCTGACGAGCGCCATGGCGGCGCTGGCCAACGGTGGCAGGCTGATGCGGCCGATTCTGGTCAAGCGCATTTCGGACGCGCGCGGTGGCGTGCTCGAAGAGGCCCTTCCGCGCGTGCGGAGGCGGGTCGTGCCGAAGCGTGTCGCACGGCTCGTCTCCGACATGCTCACGGGCGTGACGGGGGCCGGCGGAACGGCGGAGGAGGCAGCGATCGATGGCTATCTGGTCGCGGGCAAGACGGGGACGGCGCAGAAGGCGGACTACATCCACGGGGGCTATGCCAAGGATGCCTGGTCGTCGTCATTCGTGGGGTATGCCCCCGCGCGTGATCCCAAGATCGTGGTGGCTGTGGTGCTCGACGAGCCGGTGATCGCACACTACGGTGGGACGGTGGCGGCGCCCGTGTTCCGGCGCTTGGTCGAGCCGGCCCTACGGCACCTTGGGGTATCGCCCGAGCACGACAACGGATCGCTCGCGGGTCACGTGCGTGCCCAGCGGAAGAAGGCCGAAGCGCTAGTGCAAGGTGACCTCTCCCAGGCACAGGCGGACAAGGCCGACGACGCCGACGACGCGGGCAACCGCGCGCGCGCGGACAGCGGAAGCAAGCCCAGCCTTCCTCCGGCGCCCAAGGGCCGCGCCCGAGTGCCCGATCTGATGGGTCTCAACGCGCGCGCGGTGGTCCAGACTGCTCACCGCGCGGCGCTGCTCGTGTCGCTGTCAGGTACGGGGTTCGCCGACGCTCAGGATCCAAAGGCCGGCATGCTCGTCGACCCCGGCGCCGCCATCCGTGTTCACCTGTCGCCTCGTACACCACCCGACGACAAGCCCGAGGAAGTGCCCACCGGCGCTTCCCCGGATGCGCACGCCGACGCGGCTGGTGTGACCGAGATGCGGCTCGACGGCGCCCCGCTGACCAAGGCCAACAGCGAGCGTCGGGTTGGCGCGCCCAGGACGACCGATGGCTGAAGCGATCCCAGGCCTCCCTCTTTCCGACTTGGTGGAGCAGGGGCTCGCGCGCGCGGTGGTGGGAGACGACCAGGTGCGGATCTCGGGTGTGCGGCATGACTCGCGCGCGGTCGAGCCCGGGGACCTCTTTGTGGCGATTCAGGGCCAGGTCTTCGATGGCCGTGACTACTCCCAAGACGCGGTTGGGCGGGGGGCAGCCGCCGTGGCAGCCGAAGCTGAGCTCGACCTGGCTGTCCCAGTGCTGCTGGTTGACAACGCCCTTTCTTCCCTGTGGAAGCTGTCGCGATATGTCTACGACGATCCCACCGCGCACCTGCCGGTCGTGGGCGTCACGGGGACCAATGGTAAGAGCACAGTGGCCTGCATGGTCGAACAGCTGCTGCTCGGGCTGGGTCAGGCGCCGGCGCTGCTTGGGACGATCGAAAACCGCGGGCCTGGTGGCGTGCTCCCGGCGACCCATACGACTCCGATGGCCGACGACCTGATGCGCCTGGCCCGCTGGGCGCTCGAGACCGGCGCCTCACACCTGGTGTTTGAAGTGTCGAGCCATGCGCTTGCGATGGAACGGACCGACGGCGTGCACTTTCGGATCGCCGCCTTCACGAACTTGACCCAGGATCACCTCGACTACCACGGCGACATGGCGAGCTACGGGGCGGCCAAGGGCCGCCTGTTTCGTGAGCTTTCGCCGAGCGTGGCCGTGATCAACGTGGACGATCCTTTCGGCCGGGAGCTGGCAAGCGAACTCAGAGCTGCCGGCCGCGCGTGCACGCGCTGCTCGCGAACCGGCGACCATGAAGCTGAGTTGCGGGTGCTCTCCCATCGGGCGGATCGCAGTGGCCTGCAGGCGCGGGTCGAGACGCCCGAGGGGCAGGTGGAACTGAAGAGCTCGCTGCTGGGGCTGCACAACCTGGACAACCTGCTCCTGGCGCTTGGCTGTGGGCTCGCGCTCGACCACTCTGCTGGCGATGTCGCCGAGGCCCTGTCCCACGCCAGTGGGGCGCCCGGGCGGCTCGAGCGCATCGAGCATCCCGAGGACGTGCTGGTGTTCGTCGACTACGCCCACACGCCCGATGCGCTCGCCCGCGTCTGTCGTGCGGTGCGCGACGCGACCGACGGCGGGCGCCTCCTTTTGGTCTTTGGATGTGGGGGGGATCGCGATCGCGGCAAGCGCCCCATGATGGGTCGCGCCGCCGCCGAGCACGCGGACGTCTTGGTCGTCACCAGTGACAACCCTCGCAGTGAGGACCCGGGCGCGATCATCGACGACATCCTCCCTGGTCTGGTCGAAGCGGGCGGACCACTCCTGTCGGCCGGCGCCCTTTCCGGCGCGCCTTCGGGCCACATCGCGGTGCCGGACCGCGAACAAGCCATCACACTTGCCGTCGGGGCTGCGCGCCCCGGTGACGCGGTGCTGATCGCGGGCAAGGGTCATGAGTCGTATCAGCTGATCGGCGACGAGCGGTTGCCTTTCGACGATCGGCAACAGGCTCGTAGTGCGATCGCAGCGCTCGGGAAGGGTGCCTGATGGCGACACCGATTCCCGCAAACCGCGCCAGCTTCACGCTCACGGAGATCGCTCACGTGACCGGCGGCCGGATCGTGGGCCCTGGCCAGGGCGCGGTATGCGGCGTGGTCACCGACTCGCGGCGCGTGACGCCGGGGTCGTTGTTTGTGGCGCTGCAGGGCGAGCATCACGATGCGCACCGTTTCTTGCCGCAGGTTGCGGAAGCGGGGGCCGCCGCGGCCCTCGTCATGCCCGGCCGCGCGGTTGCCGCGCCGACCGTCGCCATCGAGGTTCCCGATACCCTGGCGGCGCTCGGCAGCCTGGCGGCGCATCATCGTCGCGCCTGGGGCGGCACGGTGGTGGCGATCACCGGCTCGGCCGGCAAGACCACCACCAAGGAGCTCACTGCGGCTGCGCTTGCAGCCACGGGATTGTCGGTGGCGCGCACCGTGGGCAATCTCAACAACCGCATCGGTGTGCCGATGACCCTCTTGGCCCTGGACGCGAGCAGCGAGCTAGCGGTGGTCGAAATGGGCACCAGCGCTCCGGGCGAGATCGCGACCCTGGCGGTGATGACCGATCCTCAGGTGGGGGTTGTCACGACGGTTGCCGTGGCGCACTCGGAGGGGTTGGGCTCGCTCGCAGGGGTGGCGCAGGAGAAGCTCTCGCTGCTCGCAGCCCTCGGTCGGCACGGCGTGGCTGTGTACGGCATCGACAGCGAGCCGTTGCGGCGCTACGGGCAGTCGGCACCGATCGAGCGTGCATGGTCGTTTGGCAGGGCGGTGGAGGCCCGCAGCCGCCTGGTCGCCCACGAACTGGACGGTCAGCTTCGCAATCGCTGCCGCTACCTCGTTGGCGGCCATGCTTGCGACGTCACGATGGCCATGCTCGGTGAGGGCCCCGCCGTGGATGGGGCCGCTGCGCTTGCGGTGGTTGCCGCCATCGCGGGCGAAGGTGCCCTCGAGGCTGCCCTCCAGGCCGCCTGCCAGGGCCTCGCCAGCGTTCCGGCGGTCGCCGGCCGGTTGTCGCCCGTTCCCGGACCGAATGGTGCGCTCGTCATCGACGACAGCTACAACGCCAACCCCGCGTCCATGCAGGCCAGTCTCGCGACCCTGGCACAGACTGCCCGCGCCCGCGGCGGCCGCGCCCTGGCGGTCCTGGGGGACATGAAGGAGCTGGGCGGCGCCGAGGCGGACGAACACCGTGCCGTGGGCAGGCAAGCCGCTCAGCTGCAGCTCGCTCGCCTGGTCCTGTGCGGCGAAGCGATGGCCGTCGCGGCGGACAGCGCCGGGCAGGTGCCGTGCGTTCGTGTGGCCGATCCGCTGGCTGCGGTCGAGGCGCTCGGACCGCTTGGCGAGCATGACGTGGTGCTCATCAAGGGTTCCCGGTCGATGGCCATGGAGCGGCTCGTCGGGGCGCTCCAGGCATCGGGGTCAGCATCGGGGTCAGCATCGGGGTCAGCATCGGGGCAAGCATCGGGGACGTGCCCATGATCTATCATTTCCTGTTCCCGCTCAGCGAAACGCCAGCCTTCTCGTTTCTGAACGTGCTGCGTTACGTTCCGTTTCGCGTCCTGGCCGCCACGATGACGGCGATGCTGCTCACCTTCGGGCTCTACCCCTGGTTCATTCGCATGCTGCAGACCAAGCAGATCGGTCAAGTCGTGCGTGACGACGGACCCGAGAGCCACTTCAGCAAGGCCGGCACGCCTACCATGGGCGGATCGCTGATCCTGCTGGCGCTGATCGGCGGCACCTCGCTATGGGCGGACGCGCGCAACACGATGGTCTGGGTCGTGATGGCGGTGACCGTGCTGTACGGGGCCATTGGCTACGTGGATGACGCAGCCAAGATCAGCAAGCGCGACACGGGGGGTCTGAAGGCGCGCTACAAGTTGCTCTTTCAAACGGGCATCGCGCTTGTGATCTGCGGCTACCTCTTCTATGGGCAGCAGGGCCTGCCGGAGGACTGGCTCAGCTTGAGGCAACGGTTGAGCATTCCGCTGGTTGCGTTCGAACGGCATCCCATCAGTTTGCCGCCGTGGCTTTACGTGCTGTTCGGGGCGTGGGTGATCGTGGGAACGTCGAACGCCGTCAACCTGACCGATGGTCTTGACGGCCTTGCGATCGGCCCCGTCATGATCAACGCCGCGACCTATATGGTGCTCGCGTACATCGCCGGCCTGACCTTGTTCGGAAACGACATGGCTCGCTATCTCGACATCCCCTCGATCTCGAGCGCAGGTGAGCTGGCTATCTACTGCGGCGCGCTGATCGGCGCTGGCATAGGCTTCCTTTGGTACAATACCTATCCGGCTCAGGTGTTCATGGGCGATGTCGGGTCGCTTGCGCTCGGGGGTGGTCTGGGCACGCTGGCCGTGGTCACGAAGAACGAGCTTCTGTCGGTGCTTCTTGGGGGCATCTTCGTGGTCGAGGCGGTTTCGGTGATCGGTCAGGTGGCGTCCTACAAGCTATTCGGCAAGCGCATCCTTCTGATGGCGCCGATCCACCATCACTTCGAGAAGCTGGGGTGGGCCGAACCCAAGGTCATCGTGCGGTTCTGGATCATCTCGGTCATGCTTGCCATCGCGAGCCTGTCGACCCTGAAGCTGAGGTGAGTATGGACGTTGCTGGCAAGAAGATCCTGGTCGTGGGCCTTGGCAGGAGCGGAATCGCCGCTGCGCGCTTGCTTGCGGCGCGCGGCGCGCGCGTGACGGCCAACGACGTGCGCTCGGAGAGCGAGCTCACCCATGATGACGACGAGCAGCTGCAGGTGCTGCGCGGCAGCCAGGTCCGGCTGGTGTTGGGCGCCCATCCCCAGCCGATCTTCCTGGCTTCCGACCTGATCGTCGTCTCGCCCGGAGTCCCCCAGATTCCGGAGCTTGCGCGGGCAGAGGAAGTGGGAATCCCGATCGCCAGCGAGGTGGAAGTGGCTTCGTGGTTCCTATCGGCGCGCATCATCGGGATAACGGGCACCAACGGCAAGAGCACGGTCACTACGCTCGTTGGGAAGATGTGCGAACGAGCGGGCTACCCCACCTTCGTTGGCGGAAACCTCGGTGCTCCCTTGATCGAGGCGGTTGGGAGCCCAGCGGATCGGCCTGACGGTCTGGTGGTCGCAGAACTCTCGAGCTTCCAGCTCGAGCGGGTTTCGCAGCTGCACGTGCCGATCGCGGCCCTGCTCAACTTGAGCGCGGACCACCTGGATCGCTACCCGGATTTC
>JAPPOR010000955.1:0-2949 GCA_028817905.1 Myxococcales bacterium | reverse complement strand
GCGCCGGCGTGTTCGAGCTTCGACATGTTCGCCTCGTATGCCGAGCGAGGCGAGCGGTTTCAGATGGCCGTCTTGGCGCGGAAAGGGAACGGCAATGGCAGCGCGTGACCCAAGGAGTCCTACGGCCAAACCGAGGCCTCGTCGCACTACCGGTGGCAAGCCCCGTGTTGCCCTTCGCAAAGCAGGTGGGGCGTCCAGCCAGGCAGGTGGGGCGCCCCGGAAGGAAGGCAAGGCGGAGCCGAGCCGCCTGCCGAAGGCAGCCAGACCGCTCAAGCCATCCAAGACGGTCCGTGCTCAGCAAAATGGCCCCCGGACCGCCAGGCGACCGGCACGCAGCTCGGGTACTCCAGACGTTCAGGAAAAGCGCGACCGGACCAGGCGCGTGGATGCGGATGATGTGGTGCCGATTGTGACCGAGGTGCCGCGCGTCAGCGGTCCAGTCGATGTGGTGTTGACGGCGGTCGTGATCGCGCTGGTCGTGTTTGGCGTCGTGATGGTCTACAGTGCCAGCACGGTATTTGCCCATGCCCGCTACGGCAACGCCCAGTACTTTCTGGTGCGCCAGGGGATCTTCGCGTTGGTCGGAATCCCTGTGATGATCGGCATCTCCCGCGTGGACTATCACCGGTTTCAGCGGTTCACCTATCCATTCCTGCTGGGGTCCCTGGGACTTCTGATGGTTACGATCGTCGGCCTTGGTCGGCGGGCCAAGGGTGCGGAGCGCTGGATCAGTCTTGGCCCCATCAATATTCAGCCGGTGGAGCTGGCCAAGGTCGCGCTGGTGGCCTGGCTGGCTTACTCGCTTTCCAAAAAGTCGGAGCGCATCCGAACGTTCTCGGTGGGGTTTCTGCCGCATGTATTGATGGCGGGAGTGCTCATGGTGCTTAGCCTGCAGCAGCCGGACTTCGGGAGCGCCGTCATGATCGGGATGCTCACTTTCGTGCTGCTGTTCACGGCTGGCGCCCGGTTGCCGTACCTGCTGCTGACCGTGCTCGTGTCCTTGCCGACGGGTTATGAGCTCGTCATGGCCTCCGCGTACCGCCGGCGCCGCTGGGAGGCCTTTCAGGACCCGTGGGAGTACCGCTACGACGAGGGCTACCAGTTGTGCGAGTCGCTGATGAGCTTCGGGGCAGGCGGTGGGACCGGCGTGGGTATGGGCGACAGCCGTCAGAAGCTCTTCTTCTTGCCGGAGGCCCACACGGATTTCATCGGAGCGATCATCGGTGAGGAGCTGGGGTTCGTTGGGTTGCTCGGACTCGTCCTGGCGTTCTTGCTCGTGATCTACCGCGGGTTTCGAGCTGCCTTGCGGGCGGTCGACGACTACGGCACCTATCTTGCCGTCGGTGTCACGATGTTCGTGGGCCTGCAGGTCTTCACCAACCTCGGCGTCGCGCTAGGCATGCTTCCGACCGACGGCTTGGTCTTGCCGTTCATTAGCTACGGGGGTTCGGCGCTACTCGTCAACTGCGCCGCCATGGGCGTGCTGCTCAACATTTCTCGGCCACGTGGGTGGACGGGTGCCGGCGGAACCGTTCGCGCACCCAGACCGTCGCGGCTCGGTGCGGCAAGGGCCGCGATGGCGGGAGGAACGGCATGATCGAACGAGTCATGATCGCGGGCGGCGGCACCGGTGGACATCTGTTCCCGGGCCTGTCTGTTCTGGAGGAGTTGCGCCGGAGAAACCCATCGCTTTCGGCGGTGTTCATCGGCACCGAGCGCGGCATTGAGTCGCGCGTGTTGCCGAGCCTTGAGGAGAAGCTCGAGGTGCTCGATGTGCGGCCACTCATGGGTCGCTCGCCCCTGGAGCTGCTCAGGAGCCTTTCGCGCTTGCCCCTGTCCGGGGTTCACGCGGTTTCGACGGTTCGCAAGTATCGTCCGCAGCTCGTGATTGGCCTCGGAGGCTACGTCGCAGGTCCGGTGCTGTTGGCAGCGGCGGCGCAGCGGATCCCCACTGTGCTGCTCGAGCAAAACGCCCATGTGGGCCTCACCAATCGCATGCTGGCGAAGGTCGTCGGGCGCGCGTACCTGACCTACGAAGAGACGCTCCCGGTGTTCGGTGCCGAGCGAGGCCGCGTGCTGGGCAACCCCGTGCGGCGCGCGTTTGTCGAGGCAGCCAAGCTCGCCAGCCACGACCCGGATGGCGCGGAGGCGCGCGCGCAGCGGATCCTCGTCCTGGGAGGCTCGCAGGGTGCGCGGCGGCTCAATGAGTTGGTTCCCCAGGCTCTCGCGCTTGCTGGTGTCGGTGAGATGGGTGTCGAGATCCTACATCAGGCGGGCCGCGACGAGGTCGATGCTGTGTTTGACCGGTACGGTGACGTGGGACTCAACGCGGAGGTGGTGCCGTTCATCGATGACATGGTGCGGGCCTACACGTCGGCGAGTCTGGTGATCGGCCGTGCCGGTGCGACGACCGTGGCCGAGCTGTGCGCCATAGGACGGCCCTCGATCCTGATTCCCTATCCGTATGCGGCGGAGGATCATCAGGCCAAGAACGCGGAGGCGCTTGCGCGTGCCGGGGCCGCGATCGCGATTCGCGAAAATCTGCTCGAGGCCAGCGGGCTCTCCGCTCATGTCCGTCGCTTGCTGTCGGACCACGATGCACGTCGTCGCATGGCAGAGCGCGCCCGGGAGCGCGGTCGCCCGGATGCAGCCGCCGCCATCGTGGACGACATCCTGGCGTGGCTTGGCTTCTCCGATGGTGGAGACGCCGATCCCGGCAAGAAACCCCGCGGAACGGACGCGCCGCCCAAGCCGGGTGGGCAGGCCGCCTCCTCCGCAACGAACCGGTTGGCGGTGACACGTCGCCCAAGGGTGCAGCGATGCCAGTTGAGCGTGCGGCCCATCGAGCTGCCCTTTGGGCCGCCCTGCGCTTCCGAGCCGGCCCTCGTCCCCTGGCAGTCGGCTCCGCGGGGATGAATGCCGCGGCTGTTGTGCGCTGTTGTGCGTCTA
>JAPPOR010000153.1 GCA_028817905.1 Myxococcales bacterium | reverse complement strand
GGAACATCCTAGTCATGCGGACACATCCGAGAGCCGGCAGGATACGAAGGCGGACGAGGCCGCTATAGAGGCGTTGACGACGGGTGACTATCCGCCGCACAACGGTGCGGAATCTGCCAGCCCGGCTGAGCGGAACCCTACGCCATCGCGGTTCGGTGGGGCTGCTTCCGAGCCTGACAAGGCAAGGCCAAGCCGTGAGCACCGCACACCCTGCGGTGGCCACCTCTACTGGGTCAACGGGGTGGCGGCGTCGTCTACGCCGGCGTCGTCATCCGCATCGGGAGGCGTCCCATCCATGTCGCCGTCCCCGGTCTGATCCTCCTCCGGATCCGGTGCATCCATTGGATCGGAAATGTCCGTGTCCGCGCCGTCCGATGGCGTTTGCGGAGCAGCCATCTTCGGAACGCTTGCCGGTTCCATGCCCTCGTCGGGGTCGGGTCGCTGGGCCGCGGGTTGCTCGGCCGCGGGTTGCTCGGCATCTGGCTCCTGGGGAACTGGCTCCAAGCCGGGCGGCTCTATGGCATTTCGGTCGCGGGACGTTGCGGTGGTCGGTGGTTCGAGACCTGGGCCGTGGGGGGTCTCGGTTCCAGGATTGACGGCGAGCTCGCCCTCATTGAACGGGTCCTGGATGCGGTTGCCTTCGCAGCCGAGTAGGGAACCGGCGATCAGGCATGCCCACGCGCACCCCACTCGGAACAGGGACCGAACCAGGTGGGCCTGGGAAGCGGTCTCCGTACGCCCGGCAGAAGCATCCAACAGGCCTCGGTCGCTCGCGCTTCCGCGGCATCGCAGTTCGTAGCGCCCGAACACGTCGCTACTCTAGGAACCCGATATGGGGAAAGCAAGGTGGCGACGGTTCCTCAGATGGAGGGCGGGCGCCCTGAGCTTGGGACGTAGAGGCAAGCGGCCTGAGGGTGTGGTCCCCCACGAAACGGGTCACATGCCGCGGGGCCGGCCAACCATTTGGCCATTTCTGATTCTTTGCGATTGCGCAAGATCTGTTACAACGGTCAGCGTGTCGGAAACAACGAGGTCGGTGAAATGCGTGTACATGATCGAAAGAGATTGGCGAGGTGTGTTTGCGCTGTAGCCGGGTGCGTGACGATGGTGGGGGCCTTTGCCTGTGGGGATGCGGGCAACGCCGGAGACGCTGTCCCCGGACCCGATGCGCCTGGTAGTGCTGGTGGTACAACCGGCGCTCCAGGGCCGATACCGAGCGGGTCGCGGGCCATGGCAGCGACCGCGGGTGCAGGTGCCGCGGCAGCCACTCAGGAGCCGGAACGGGGTCCCGCAGAGCTGGCGCCGCAGACCGGTCAGGCCGAGCGGGCGACCCCTGCGGTTCCGGATGCCGACCAGGCGAGTCCCGACGATGCGATCGCTGAGCCTGGGCTCGACACGATGGCTGAGGCACCGGAGGCCCCGGCCATGGAGGGCCGCTATCCAGACGCGTGTCCGGACCGGCGCCCGTCTCGTAGCGAGCCGTGTAGTGATGATCCGGATCCCTGCGGACTCAACAGTGGGTATCCGGGTGACGAGTATTGCCTGCTGCCCCCACCGCCTGGCGAGGGCATTCAGATCCATTTCGGCCCCAAGGACTACAATGATCCCGAAGAGGTCGCGAAGTATCTGCTTCAGCCCGGCGAAGAGTTTAATGACTACGCGATCGCCCACATCCCGACGACCGAGGAGCACTGGTACCGCTATGTGAAGATCAGCATGCGCCCGGGTTCGCATCACCTCATCAATCGGGTGATCGAGGGCAGCCCGCCGGAGGGCTTCACGCGTGGCGGCTGCGAGGCCGACTCGATCGGCGGCTTCCCCGGGACACAGAATCTGATCACCGAGTCACCGCCGCAGGGCATTCCCGCGCCTGAGAACGTTGGCTTCGGCCGCCGTTTGCCAGCAGGCGGAAGCCTGTGCCAGAACTACCATCGCTACAACGTCACCGAAGAACCGGCCCTCAGCGAGATCTGGTACAACGTGTGGTTCATGGACCAGGAGGAGATCACGCAGCGGTCCTCCGGCGTGATGATCATGGCCGGGCCGTTTCGCGGTGTGGCGCCCGGCGCACGCGAGTCGCTGACGCGAACCGCCACCGTGCAAGGCGAGGGGCGCATCCTCTCGCTCTTTGGGCACCGTCACGCGGCCACCGAGCGCTTCGCTGTGTGGCTCAACGACGATCTGATCTACGACTCCTGGGATTGGGTCGAGTCTGTCGTCTTCAACTACGACAGCATTACGATGAACCCGCCGCCGGCGCCGGAGATGAAGACGGACGGAGCCGTGAGCGGCCCGCTGCCGATCAAGGCGGGTGACCGCGTCAAGGTCCAATGCGATATCAACAACACCACGGACAGGACCTTGCGTTTCGCCAACGACCTGTACGGCGGTGAGATGTGCATCCTGTTCGGCGGCACGGTCGGCACCTCGATCCGTTAGCCCGTTGTGGTTTCAGCTCCTGCCGCCGCCATGCGGCGAGCAGGAGCACCTGCCTTTCGTGCACTGGTTCGCCCGTCTGTTCGCCCGTCTGTTCGCCCGTCTGTTCGTCCGGGGCGCAGTTCGTCGGAACGCCAACCTGGACGCGCTGGCAGGCGGGACCCGGTGATATCGATGCTGGTTGGCCGTGGTGACCATGCATCGTCGGGTCGCGCGCCGTTCGCACCGTGTGCTACATCCGTTCGAGCGCGGTCGCCTTCGCCCAGCGGTAGTCGGGCTT
>JAPPOR010001015.1:12998-14763 GCA_028817905.1 Myxococcales bacterium | reverse complement strand
AGCCCGGATTATTCATGAACTCTGCATCGCCTCGCTTGTTCTTCGACTTCACACGGCTTTCGCCGCCCTAGCAAATACGGAGAGTATTCCCGTCGGTCGCCGAAAAGCCGTGTGAAGCCGAATCCCTACGCGATCCGACGCAGAGTTCATGAATAATCCGGGCTAGCTCGCAAACCATCCCCTAGGCACGTGATGATGCCGATCGGTTTCGCGGTAAGTGATCGAAATGCTTGGGGGCCGAACCCCCGCGCGGCCCGCTCGGGGCAAATGGGTCCCAATTCAGGGCTGTCGGCCTGGAGACCTCCCAGGCCAGCCGTTCAGAACTTGACACCGACATCAAGTTCAGGGTAGCCCGATCGCCGCATCGGTGGTCCGGCCGATTTGGTGGGACGAGGGGGCGTGGTCGTCGTTCAGCAGTCGTCGAACCATCCCGTCGAGCCGATTCCAATCGTGAACCATGGCGACCGCCCAGATAGTCGTGACCACCGGGGCGAACTCGGGCATCGGATTTGAAGCAGCTCTTCACTTCGCGCGGTCGGGCGCCAGGATCGTCATGGCGTGCAGAAGTGTGGACCGAGGGCTGGCGGCGCAGCGTCAGATTCAACAGAGCGTCGCCGGGGCCGATACGATCGTGCTGCCACTCGACGTCTCGGAGCCGGCTTCCATCGCAGACTTTCTGGAGCGCTTCCGCGATCGAGTCGGTGAGCTAGACGTGCTCATCAACAACGCCGGGGTAGCCGTTCTTCCGCTGGCGCGGACCACGTCGGGTCATGAGATGCACCTCGCCACGAACTACTTGGGGGCGTTCGCTTTGACGGGCCGGCTGCTGCCCTATTTTCGAACGGGTGGCCGAGCGCGCATCGTCAACGTGGGCAGCATTGCCCACCGCTTCGGTCGCCTGAACGTCGACGACTTGAACTGGGAAAGGACCGCCTACCACGAGTGGAAGGCCTATGCGAACAGCAAGCTCGCTATCCTCAATCATACGTTCGAGTTGGACCGGCGGCTGAAGCAAACAGGAAGCCATGTCGAGGCGCTTGCTGCTCACCCCGGGATTGCCAAAACCAGCATCAGCGACAAGAGCCCGACCTTGCGTCCGAAGGGTACGCTTCGAAAGTGGTACACCAAGCGCATGGAGAAAGTCGTTCCGTCTGCCTATCGGGCTGTCCGCTCCATCCTCCTGGCGGCGACCGCCGAAGACGCGTCCGGCGGGGACTACTACGGCCCTGGTGGCATTTTCGAACTCGGAGGCGATCCCAAGCCCGCCCGGTTGCACCCGCAGGTCAAGGATGCGGAGCTCGGACGACGCCTGTGGGAGGTCTCGGAGTCCATGACCGGTCTCGACTTCCTTTCTGAGCGCCAGTGAGAGTAGGGTGCCGCTCCCGTGCGCCTGCGTTGGACTGGCGCCAGGCAGTGCTCCTTTGCTAGGAACGGCCATGGACCTCTCGAAACCCCTTGCCGATCGTGTCGCGGTCATCACGGGCGCCGCAGGTGGCATCGGCCGCGCCGCTGCACTGGAACTCGCGCGAAATGGCGCGCACCTGGTGCTCGCGGACCTCGCCGATGCCCCCACATCAGCTACTCTGGATGCCGTCGAGCGACTCGGGGCCAAGGCCATCATCCAGCACACCGATGTCACTTTCGCGGCCCAACAACAGGCCCTGGTCGATCGTTGCCTCGAGACCTTTGGACGGCTGGACGTGATGTTCAACAACGCCGGCGTGGCCGACGGGGGACCGCTTCTGGAGTGGACCCAGGAGCGGTA
>JAPPOR010001015.1:0-12622 GCA_028817905.1 Myxococcales bacterium | reverse complement strand
GCGTGCGTCAACGGAACCACCGTGTTCGCCGATGACGGGTTCAGCGCGTTCAAGTGAACCAATTAGCCGCGCAGGAGGCGTGGCAGGGCGTCCTGGGCAGTGCCCGCGCGGTGTTCGGAGGGGGACATGCGAAACCAGCGCCGAAAGGCTCGATGGAAGGCTGGTCGGTGGGCGAAGCCCAGTTGAAAGGCGATCTCGCTGATCGTCAGGTCGGTGGTTTCGAGCAGCTCGATCGACAGTTCGCGCCGGACCCGCTCAAGGATTTCCGAATGGGAGGTGCCCTCTGCTTGAAGCCGGCGCTGGACGGTACTCTCGCTCATGAACATGGCGTCGGCTATGGCGGACAGGCGCGCCGTCCTGGCGAGCTGACTCCGAACGATGCCGTCCACGCGAGCGGTGAACGGTTGCAGACGTGGTTGCCGCGCAAGCAATTCGTTGGCGTAGCGCTTGACGACCCGGTGGATGGCCCGATCGGCGCTAGGGAGTTGCGCGCTGAGGGCCTGCTGGTCGAACACCAAAGCGTTCTTCGACTGCCGGAAGCGTGCTGGGGTACTCAGCAAGTGCTCGCACAGGCTGTGGTGGGTAGGTTCTGCGTGGGCAAAGTGCACCTCGCGCAGCGGCAGATCGGTTCCGAGATAGTGGCGAGACATGGCGTAGCACACCGCCACCACATACTCGTTTGCCGCTGCACTTGTGCGCAGCTCCGGGCGAAACGAGTGCGTCCAGTGCGCCATCCCGTTCTTGCAGATCATGTCGTAGTCGCTGCCGTCGTGGAGCAATGGGCTGCAGTGCACCCCGAGCTGGATGGCGGCGCCCAGGTCCGGCGCCGTCACCGTGACCGCAGCGAAGACGCCCAGGTCGTCCCGCCGGGTACCCATGCCTGCCCGCAGCGCGAAGCTCCGGTCTCCGCTGGCCACAAGGGCCGCTTCAAGGAGGCGCAACGCGACATCGTGAGGCAGGCGTGCCGTGGGCTGAAGCAGTTGCTCGTCGCTGATACCGGCTGCGGATAGGATTGCGCGGCTGTCCGCGGTTGCCCGCTGTCGAGGCCCCGCCGGGAGCTGATCGACAGCCCGAAGGGCGGGCAGCATCAGCTCCGTCGCGAGCGTGGCTAGTCGCGGCATCGGCCTAGGAGGACGGCGATCGGGCGCATCCATCAAGCGTACCCTCAACGGGCGAAGATGTACCTCTACACGTCAGAAAGCGGAATCCACCGGTGTGCCGTGCGACCTTACAGTGGAGGTGGCCGACGGGGTGGTCGGGCCGTCGAGGTGGGTTGTGAAATGCGAATAAGGACTCGATATTGCAAGCAATCAAGTGATTTCTTCAGGGGTGGCGAAGAGCTTGGGCCGCGGCGCTGCACGCCCGGTCCAAGCCGTGTAGCAGATCATTTAGGCCAATCCTGGGGGTATCTTTGGCCGTCAAAGTCCCTGTTGGGCACGCAGCGGTTCGTCCCGGTGGTTCTCGGTGCAGCCCTGGTGATGCTCGCGGCGGCTTGCAGCGCCGAGTCCGGTTCCCGAACCCGCCCTTCGGCCGGCTCGTCGGAGTCCTCGCTCCCGGAAACCCCAGGGGAGGGCCGGCCCGGCGGCATGCTGGACTTCGACAATGCGGGTCCGAGTGGCGCGCCGCCTGCCGTCACTCCCTCGCCCGGGTCGATGCGGCGTGATCCCGCCCAGCAGGGTCCGGGGCCAGGTCCGATGGCCACTGCCGTGACCAGCGGCGTAGAACCGGCGACGATCGATCAGTGCACGGGGACGATGGACCCTGCGGACATCGAGGCGCTGGCAGCGGGCGGTGTTCAGGACGACGCGATGGCGTTCCTATATCCGTACGACGGCACGGTGTTTCCCCGCGGGCTGCCCGGTCCGTGGTTGCAGTGGTCGCCGGCTGGGCAGCAGCCAGTGGAGGCAGTGTTCGTACACGCCCGCAGCCGGCATTATGAATACCGCGGGTGTTTCGCTGCGACCCCGGAGGCTCGCGTTCAGTTTCCCACGGACGCGTGGGATCGGGCGTTTGTTGCCAATGAAGGGCCCTCCGACCCGCTGCGCGTAGAGATCACGACCAGGGCGGGGGGCGTCGTGAGTGGGCCGATCGCCGTTGAGCTGACGTTGGCCCGGGCGACCCTCAAGGGTGCGATCTACTACAACACGTACGGGTCGTTGAAGGCCTCGCTGCAGGGAGTCCTGAATGGTGTGGTGATGCGGATCCAGCCCGGTGCCAGCGAGCCCGAGGTGTTCGTGTCGGCGCAGACACCGTCGATCGCGGGCGACGTATGCGTTGGTTGCCATTCCGTGTCGGCAGATGGAACACGCATGGTGGTCGAAGAGCATTCCGGTCTAGGACTCACCTACAACACCAGTCTCGCCTACGACTTGGGCCCGGACCAGGCGCCGCGACCACCGGTCGCGAGCCAGCTTGGCAACTCGAAGGCCGGGTTTTCGGCGGTGTACCCCGACGGCTCCAGGTTCCTGACCACCGGTCGCTCGGAGATCGGCCCGTTTAGTTCCGGGATGAGCGTGACCGGCACCTTCGGTATCGAGCCCGCCGCGCTGTGGAACGCGGAGACGGGCCAAGAGATCCCTGACTCCGGGATTCCGCCCTACGCCAAGATGCCGATGTTCAATCGAAGTGGCACGCAGGTGGTCTTTACCGATCAGGACGCGGCCGACGCGCTGGTCGTCATGGACTTTGACCCGGCCCAAAACCGGTTCAGCGATCACCGAGTGATCGCCCAGGATGCGCGCTTCATCGGGTGGCCTTTCTTTCTCCCCGACGATAGTGGAGTCGTGTTTGCGGTAACCGATGCGCCTGGCTACACGACCGTCGCCGGCCCGGATCTGACGGGTCTAGTTCCCAATGCGGGGCACTTGATGATGGTCGACCTCGAAAGCGGCGACCTCATTCCGCTTGCTCGCGCGATGGGGTACCGCGACCGGGGGATGACCGACGCCTATCTGCCCTACGGCGAGCGTGACTTGAACAAGGACTACATCCCGACGGTGAGCCCGGTCGCGGCCGGTGGCTACTACTGGATGTTCTTCACGAGCAAGCGCGCCTTCGGGAACACTAAGGCCGAACCGATCCCGACACCCGACTCCAAACAAATCTGGGTATCGGCCCTGAGCATCCCTGGGGGCGACGCCCGCTTCGATGCGTCCATGGGCCAGGATCCCAGCCATCCAGCGTTTCATCTGCCCGGGCAGGAGCTGGAGAGCGGCAACATCCGGGCCTTCGCCACACTCAACCCGTGCAAGGCGGACGGGGAGAGCTGTGAGACGGGGATCGATTGTTGCGGCGGGTTCTGCACGGATGGCGTATGCGGCACACCGCCACCCGACGAGCCCCCCCGGTGCTCTCAAATAGATGAAGCCTGCACCACCGTGGCCGACTGTTGTGACGCCGACAGTGACGAAGTGGCGTGCATTGCAGGCTTCTGCGCCTATCTGCCTCCGCCGCCCCAGTGATGACCGAAGTAGGACAAAGGTGAGGGACGATGATGCGACCACAGACCATTCACGTGACATTGCTGCTCGGTCTCACACTGATCGCTTGTGGTCAGGACGGGGGCATGTCGGGTAGCGCTCCGGAGTTGGGCGCTTCGCCCCCCGCGGGGCACGAGCGGAACGCGGAGCAACGCCAGCCGCCTTCCTCCCGCCAGCCCCAAGCTGGCGTCGGTGCCCGACCGCCTGCCTCGGTGCCTTCGATGTCGCCGGAGGCCGTGCCATCCGGTGGTGACCGTGTCGCCCGTGAGCCGGGTGCCCCAGGGACTGCCAGCCAGGGCGAGGTTGCCGTGGGCGGTCGCGCGTCGCTTGGCCAGACCCCTGTGCCCTGCGGCGTGGACGCGGTGTTGGCGAGTTCGTGTCGGGGTTGCCACGGGCGCCAGCCGGGTGGCCAGGCTCCCATGTCGCTCGTTTCCCACGAGGACCTCGCCGCGCCATCGATCAGCGATCCAGACACCCCAGTCTACGCTCTGCTGCGCGAGCGCGTTCACGCGATGGGTCCTCGCCAGATGCCACCGCCGGGGCGCGGGCGACCCCTTACCGGCGCCGAACTGGCGACCCTCGACGCCTGGATCGACGGCGGCAGTCAGCCGGGGGCGGAGAACTGCGAGGCGAGCGGTCCGGTGGCAACCCCTTCTGGGATTACCTACGGACCAGTCGACCCCGAAGAGATCGAAGCCTGCTACGAGTTCTATGCCCATCAGAACTCCACGCCGGGAGACAAGGAACCGTTTGTGGCGCGCTCCGGCGAATACTACACGGCGTTCTACTTCGACGTCCCCTGGGAGGGCGAAAAGCAGGCTGTGCTGTTTCGCTCGTCTGACACGAATATCACGCACCACTGGCTGCTCTACGACACACCGGAGCCGATGCCCGACGGTACGGTTCTTCCGGACACCTTGGGGTCGCACGTCGGAGCGCCCGACCTCCTGGCCGCCTGGGCGATCAATCAGCAGCGCGAGCAAGCCATGCCCAAGGAAGTGGGTCTGGCCATGCCGGTGCGCGGGACGGGTCGCAGGTTCCTGCTGGAGGTCCACTACTTCAATAGCGGCGAGTCGGTGCCGGACCGATCGGGGGTTGAGGTGTGCATCGGCAAGCAGCCGCGGGCGAACACCGCCACGGTGTCGTGGCTTGGCAGTGAGGCGATCGTGCTGTTGCCGGGCTCCAGGCTCGACCTGGTCGGCACTTGCACGCCGACGTTTCCGGAAGACATCTATATCTTTCGGTCGTTTCCCCACATGCATGAGCGGGGCTATCACCTAAAGACGGAGATACTGCGCACCGATGGGCGGGTGGACACGCTGGTCGACAAGCCCTTCGACTTCAATAACCAGCTCATGTACGACACGCCGGCGGTGGTGCACCCCGGAGACCAGCTGCTGACGACTTGCCAGTACGAAAACCGCACCGATCGACTCATTGGCATCGGCTACGATTCCCTCAGCGAGATGTGCTTCAATTTCGTGTACGCGTGGCCGGCCAAGGCCCTGGTCGGCGGTGTCAGTCTCACCGGCACCAGCACACCGTGTCTGCTGTGACAGCCGGTGCGGCGTTGCGACGCCGGGGAGGGCGCGTGCCCTTTTTCGGATGGACAATCGCTACGGTAGGCCGAGTTGTGGCATGGGCTGCTCCTTCGGCGCCTTGTGCGTGACCCGAAAGCAGGTTCCGGACGCCCTATCGTTGCGCCACCCATGATCGACCCACTCCCACGCTCCCGTCACCGATGCCGCGTCTCGGGCAGAACCGCTCGCCAGCGCAGTGCTTCCGCTCCTGTCGAGCTCCCAACACGGATGCCCGCGTCTATTGAATGCTCCGCCAGTGAATGCTGCGCCAGTGAATGCTGCGCCAGGCCGATCAACGGCGCGATGGTCGTGCGGCTTGGTGATGGATGCGGGCGAAGAAGGGCCGAGGCCGTCCGCGGCAACGTGACCTACTGGCCCCTCGTTTGCCTGCTAGCACTCAGCGCGCTGTTGGCTTCCTGCGATGCTGGCTCCGGTCCGGCGGGCGTGTTGAGTTGTCCGGGTCCAGAACCCGCCGGCTGTCAGTGCGTCGCCGGCAAGCTGGAGTGTGCCAGCACCGACGGAGCTGAGCAGGTTGGCCCGGCGGCCGCCGGGGTCGGCGCGGGCGGGGTAATGGCCACTCCCTCCGGCGGTCCGTCTGCACCTGCCGTCACACCCGTGGGGACCGACGTGGCGGCGATGGAAGGCATGGCAGCCGAGGAGCGGGCTCCCGCCCCGGGGGCTTCCCCTGAAGGGCCTGAGGGCATGTCCGAGCCCAACGTGGACCCGCATCCCGGCGCCGCGCCCGGTGGTAATCCGGTTGATGGTGGAACCGCGCGAGGAGTTGCGGCCGATGACGACCCGGTGGGCAATGCGATGGGTCCCGACGACCCTGGCCAGGAACCGGCCCCTGGCGACGGGCAGACATCCGATCTCGACGGGGTAGGTTTCGTGGGTGCCCACGGCGCTCTGCGCACGCAGGACAATCGGGTGGTCGATCAACATGGGGAACCCTTGCAGCTCAGGGGGATGAGTTTCTTCTGGAGTCAGTGGACCGACTTCTACTCCCCTCAGAATGTGGACGTCATGGTCGATGACTGGGGCTGCGGCTTGGTGCGGGCTGCGCTTGGGGTCGAGAATGACGGCGGCTATTTGCAGGACCCTGGTGCCAATGTGGCCAAGGTACGAGCCATTGTCGATCGCGCCATCGAGCGCGGTGTGTACGTGATCATCGACTGGCACGACCACCACGCCCAGGACCATGAGGTGCAGGCGACCGCCTTCTTCCGCGAGATGGTTCGCGACTATGGCGACCAACCCCATGTCATCTTCGAAATCTACAATGAGCCCATGAACGTTGCCTGGCCCGTGGTCAAGGCCTACGCCGAGCGGGTGATCGGGGAGATTCGGGCGGGCGGAAGCGACAACCTCGTGATCGTCGGTACCCCGACCTGGTCGCAGGACGTGGACATCGCGGCTGCCGACCGGATCACCACTGACGACAACGTGGCCTACGCCTTGCACTTCTACGCGAACACGCATCAGCAATCGCTGCGCGACAAGGCCAAGACCGCCCTGGATCGCGGCATCGCCCTGTTCGCGACCGAGTGGGGGACGTGTAGTGCCGACGGGAACGGTTCGATCAATGAGGGCGAGACCCGTACATGGTTGGGCTTTCTGGAGCGCCACTCTATCGGGTGGGCCAACTGGGCCCTCAACGACAAGGCCGAGGCTTGCTCCGCGATAGCGCCAGGAGGCGGTAGCGTGGGGCCGTGGCGGGCCGGCCAGCTGACCGCATCGGGTCGCCTGGTGAAAGGCGCGATCCCCTAGCGACCTTGAGTCAGCGTTCTGTGGCGTTTGCGTCAAGTTTGGTCGCGTTGCCTTGATTGGAGGCGTTTGGACAAGGTCGCTAGGTGGGGATGAACTGCAAGCTACAGCTGGGACGAAGCCCCGATGGAATCCTTGACGAGCGATTCCGTCTACGGATGAGTCCCTCCGGTGTTCCGGAAGGGGCGCCGGGGCCGTGCCCACCTGCACGTGGACTCGGCCCTGGTCGCCTTGTGCTACTCCTTCCGGTTCAAGCCGAGGCTGCTCTGGTCGGCGTGCTAGAAGCAGGCGTCGCGGCAGAGGTCCTGTCGGGCGTCACACTGTGCCATGAGCTGGTGGGCGGCTCCCAGGGCGACGCTTGGGTCGACGAATAGGCGCCCCACTTCTTGCGGGTCGTCGCTCTCCGCCGCGGCCGCTATTTCCGCCACACAGGGGCCGTCCGGGCTAGAGGTGGGTAGGATGCACTGGTCGATCGGAAGGCTTCCGCAGTAGCACTCGAAGGCGGCGCCATCCTCTTTCAGGCAGCCTGCGGACCGCTCGCAGGCGAGCACCGCTTCGCAAAGTTGCGCGCGAGGGGTGCCATTGTCGTCCTGGCCCTCCATTTCGAAACACTGTGCGGCGAGATCGACCATCTCGAAGGTGTTCTCGTCCTCGACCTCCGCGCACCTTTCTTCTTCGCAGGTGCGGCAGGCGCTCTGCTCGATCTGGCAGTCTTCGGAGCAACCGTCTCCGTTGACGTTGTTGCCGTCGTCGCATGCCTCGTCGCCCTGCATCTCGCCGTCTCCGCATGCCTGTTGCTGCTCGATCTGGCAGTCTTCGGAGCAACCGTCGCCGTTGGCGGTGTTGCCGTCGTCGCATGCTTCACCTGGGTCTTGCTCCCCATTTCCGCACGCGCCGACCGCATTGCATCGCACCTGGATAGAGGCTGTGTCCGAGCAACCGTCGCTGGTTGTCATGTGGACCGACAAGAGCTGCGTGCCGGCCGTTTCGGGGCAGGTGTAGACCGTGGCGGCGCCACTGGGGGGATCGAAGCTTCCGGCTTCGGCCTGCCACGCGAACTCCGCGTCTACGTCAGTGGGTCCAGCCGCGCGCAAGCGGATCGACCCACCGGCCGGCGCTGTGGACGGTGTCGCCACCAGTTCCGTGATAACGGGGCACTCGCTGATCACCGCTTCGAACTGTAGCGAGCCGGCTTCCCTTTGCGCGGCTCCACACCGCAGCGCGACCGTGAGTGTGGTCGTTTCATTGGCCAGGATGTCGAAGGTCGCGTGACCGCTACAGGCTAGCCCAGAACTGGAGGTCCCGGTCAGGCTCAGGGTGTAGCCGGTTCCAGGGGGCAGCTCCCCGACCGCGGCCGAAAGCGTTGCGCCCGCTTCAGTGGCCGGGATCACCCCCTCGATGGGCGGGATTCCGTTGCCATCAATGCGGAAGACCAGCTCGATGAGTTCACTTCCATCGGCCAGTTCCACGTTGAAGTGCACCGCGCCCACGTCATCGCGGACGGTACCAACCTCGCTGCAAGCCGCCAGCAGCATGAGGATGCACATGCCCGTATGGGCCGGTCTCGTGAATGTTCTCTTTGTCATTTCGATCTCCAGTTGGCCGGAGGTCTCCGGCTCGACCAGCCTCGTGACCCTTCGAGAAGCCTTCGGGTAGGGGGCGTAAACGTTCTGTTAAAGGTCGCTCGGACCTTGCGACCACGGTTGCCTGATCAGCTTTTACCGGGGCAACACACAACCGTAATCAGGAGCGACTACGCAGGGCCCTTCATCCCTTTTTGCTCAAGACAGGAGGCCCGATGAAAACCAGCTCTACGTGGCCAGCGGCACTCGCCTTGGCGATGACCGCGGGAGTCGCCGATGCGCAGGACATGCGAGCCGGCAGTTGCCCAGAAGCAGTCGATCTTGGAACGCTCGTCGTGCGGGACGCCAATGGCGTTTCTGGCATGCAGTGCCCCGGCTGCTCGACGGCCGCCGGAGGTCGCCGGTACACCTTCAATAGCTTCGCCGAGGCCCTGCGGTTGCTGTATTCCGGAGTGCACGATGATGCCGCAGGTGCGCGCGACTGCAACAGTGACGTACGCCATGCGCTCGCGGACCGTTGGAACGAGATGATTGGTGGCAGTTGCAGCGGGCAAGTGTGCTCGGGGTTGCACCGTGCATTTCGGGGGCCGGATGGCGGCCAGGAGAGCCAAGCACTGGTCGAAGCGCTTGGTCTGGGCGACCTGAGCCGTCCCTTCTGCAACGGAGTGGACCGTCAGGACGCCGACCCGGTGCGGCGCACCTGCCACGCGCGTGAGCAGGTATGTGGGGTCGACGGAACCCTGGGATTGGTGGTTCCGGTGGTGGTGCCAACCACGAAGGACAACAACGCAACCTGCACCTCGGGTGCGTTTCGATATACCTCCACGACTTCGACCACATGCCCCGATGGCTCCAACTCCCTGTTTGGGCAGTGCCTCACACCCGTGCGGCGCGGCGCAGGCGGAAGTGAGACAGCAGACTGCCTCAACGGCCGGACCAATCTACCAATTACCAGTCAAGGTCGATCCGTGGACGGTCGGGCGTACAACATCCGGCGACGCAACCCAGACGGGAGCTTCAAGGGAAGCCTGCGGGCGTTCGATCGGCTCCACGCGCTACGCAGCATCCCGAACAACGAATCCTGCAGGGAACTCGATTCGGTCGATCAGGCCCGGTGCTTGCTGGAAGCGAGTCCGTGTAGTGTGAGCTTCGCCGGTCTGGGCGGCATCTACGCGTTTTCCGGCGCGTTCAACCCGGCTGGAAGTGACAGCGTGGACTACGGTGGCCAGACCCTGCGACACAGCCTGATCCAGGGCATCGTCGATATGATGGAGGGCTTGACCCAGCGAATCGAAGTTGGGCAGGTACCGGACGTTACGGCCGAGTTCATGGCACTCTACGATTCGCTCGAGATCGCGGCTGAGCCCATCAGCATCGAAACGGACCCCCCCGTGCTGCAAGGCAGGTTCGACGAGCTTGCCAGCGCGCGGACAGTCCGCGGCAAGATCGCAGGCAACGATCCGGCTCGAGAGCATCGATCCTGGAACACGTCCGGGCAGTTCGTGGGATGGTCCGCATCGACGGTGACCGGGCCGGACAGCCTCGTCCTGCATTGGGTGGCCCAGTTGGCCCAGGCGGCCATCGACCGCGCCAACGGTCACGTCCCACAGGACCCGAGCGGGGCACCCATCCCCCTGGTCACGGTGACCGAGACGGGTCTCGACCTGCGCCAATTACTGCAGAAGTTTCTTCTGATGGCGGTGGTCTACGCTCAAGGGAGCGACGACTACCTGGATGAGGGCCTCAATGGCGACCATTCCGGGAATCGCAGCGGCCAGCCCAATAGCGCCCTAGAACACGGTTGGGATGAGGCTTTCGGTTACTTCGGCTCTGCACGGACTATCTGTTCTACTCGGACGATGAAATCGCTGGGGCCGCGGGTCGACCGACGTACGCACACGGCTATCATGACAGTGACGGGGACGGCGCGATCGATCTCTTGAAGGAGTTCAACTTCGGCCAATCGGTCAACGCATCCAAGCGGGATCGGGGGAGCTCTCAGGATGCCCGCACCAACTTCAGTTCGCAGGCCTTTACCGCCTTCAGGGATGGTCGCAAACTGATCTCGTCGATTCCAGGGCCGCTCAACAATGCGCAGAGGAGTCGCCTGGTCGCCTTTCGCGATCGCGCGCGGGACAACTGGGAGAATGCGATCGCGGCAACCGTCGTACATTACATCAACGAGGTTCTGAAGGACATGGGCGCATTCGGTACGTCCGGCTACAGCTTCGTGTCACACGCCAAACACTGGTCTGAGATGAAGGGCTTTGCACTCGGCCTGCAGTTCAACCCCGCTGGTGCCCTGACCGATGCGGAGTTTTCCCGGTTGCATGCCTGGATGGGTCAAGCTCCCGCGTTGTCGACCTCGGCGACAGGCGCCATCGCCAGCTATCGCGATGCGTTGCGGCGATCACGGGCGCTGCTTGGAGACGCCTACGGGTTTGCTCCGGAAAACCTGGGCGACGCCAACGGCGTGGGCGGCTGGTAGGAGGGCAGTCGCTCGCTGGTCGAATTCCGCAGCGTGCCGCGACCACCCGAGCGACCTTCTTCACCGAGCTTTCGCCAGTGCCCGCTCGGGAAACGGCACGCGCCCTTCCCCCGCTTGCGGCGAAGCCGCCCTGTGTACACCCACCCGTCCCCGTTCCGCGGGTCGTGCCGCCGCGCTTTGCTCCGTTGCAGGCCACAACGTCCGGAAGTCTGTTTTCGGATGGACACCGGCTATCGGTCCCGCACGATCACGTTTGTCGGTCGTGCGGGACGTTTCACGGACGCCCATGGACTGGCATCACCTCACGACTTGGATCGCCGGCATCGCACCCCCCCTTGGGTACCTGGTGCAGCCAGCGAAGCGGGTGTTCTTCTTGAACCTCATAGCCGCCGTGGTGCTGGCCCTGGGCTGGCCGGCTGGATGCCGAGGGCTACGGCACCGTTGGCGGCAGCTGGCCGGGGGGGAAACGTGGTGGACGCGCTCGAGTTGGCTCGATGTCCAACTCTTGTTTATCAATGGATGGATCGCGCACGCCCTTTCGCTGTCCAGGCTCGCACCGACCGCATTCGTCGCGGCGGCGACTTCCACGCTTCTGGTTGGCTTGTTCGGCCAGTATCACGTAGGCGGCTCATCGCTGCCCATGCGCATCGTGGTGGATGGGAGCTACACACTCGCGCTTTTCGTCGCCGGGGATGCAAGCCGCTTTGCCCTTCACCGCTTGATGCACAGCCATCCGCGCCTGTGGCGGCTGCATCGAGTTCATCATAGCGCTCCGACGCTCACCCCGTTGACGGTGTACCGAGTGCACCCCCTGGAGAGCCTGCTCTACGGGATCCGCGGGGTCCTCAGTGCGGGGCTGGTTACGGGAACCTTCTTCTACCTGGTTGGAGACCAACTCCGGGGCTATGACGTGCTCGGGGTCAACGGCCTCGGCTTCCTGTTCAACCTGTTGGGGAGCAATCTGCGTCACTCGCACGTCTGGATTTCGTACGGCGCAGGCCTCGAGCGCTTCTTGATCAGTCCGGCGCAACACCAGCTGCACCACGCGGCCACCTTCGGGAACCGGGCAGTGAACTACGGGACCTGCCTGGCGATTTGGGACCGCTATGGCGAGAGTTGGTGCGCGGCGCATGATGCCCGTCCACCGGCGACTGGGTTGGCCGATGCAACGCGGGAGGAGCAGTGGTCTCTGAGAGCCGCCCTGGGCGCGCCGCGAGCGTTGAAGGCTAGCGGCGGTCCACGGAGCTAGCCTTGGTACTTCACCAAGCATCGCGGCGTCTCGCCCGGGCTCGAAGGGATAGGCATTCGCCTCCCGTGCGATGTCAGCGACGCCTCGGTCGGCTGTCAGGTTCGGCGGCACCTCTGCATGGTGAGCTCGCGAGCGGGTGAACCCTCCCGGGTGAATTGCGAACCAGTGACTTGCGACCTTGAAGGGGCTGCGGTACAAGCCCTTCATGAAAATGAAATTGACTTTCATTATCAATAAATGGGTTCCAGTGCCGTCCGATTGCACGCCCCGGATTTCTGTCCCGAGTGGATCGCGCGGGGGTTCGTCTTCACGGGAGCTTCGGCGAGCCACCGAATACTCGCCGTGTGTGCGGGTGAGGCGAAGGCGCTGCGGGGAAGTGGGTGAGATCTTTGGGTTGCTCATAGCATTGCTCGTCGCTGCGGCACCGGGATGCAGCGACAGCGACCTTGCGCTGCAGGAGTCGACGGCCAGTCAGATGC
>JAPPOR010000878.1 GCA_028817905.1 Myxococcales bacterium | reverse complement strand
CCCCGTCGCTCGCCGGCCTCGAGGCGGGGGCCGCCATCGCCGGGCCCGGCGAAGAGGGCACTCGCCGTCAGGTCGGTGGGAAGCTGGGCGGGGGGGGCTCCCCAACACCGCGGCGCTCCATCCTCGCGCAGCGCACACGTATAGCCGGCACTGGCCGAGAGCGAAGTGACGGGGGCTAGATCGGACGGGACATCGAGCTGGCCGACGTCACCCTGGCCCCAGCATTGCACGCTACCGTCCGTCAGGGCCGCGCAGGTGTGGCGGTCTCCGGCGGCCACGTCGCGCACCTCTGGGAGCTCTGCCGGCACGGCGGTGGCGCCCTCGTCCTCGTCGCCCCAGCAGTGGAGCGTGCCATTTTCGCCCAGGGCACACATGTGCTGTTCGCCGGCTGCGATGCGCTGCGCCTTCGGGAGGTCATTCGGGACGGTGGCGGCGGGGTCTGGGACGGGAAGGATTCCCTGGTCCCAACAGTGCACCGCGCCACCCTCCTGCAGTGCGCAGCTGACCGCCCACGTGTGCGCGAGTTGTCTGATGGCGCCGAGGTTGGGAGGGATTGAGGGCATCACATCGTTGACCAGGGCGAGCCCGAAACAGCGAGCCGAGCCGTCGACCCGCAAGCCGCAGGCGAAGTTACCGGTGCTCACCCCCACTGCGGATAGCGCGCCCAGATCGTCAGGGGAAGTCGCCTGTCCGCGAGCGTTGTGGCCCCAGCAACGAACCTCTCCACTTCGGGTCACGGCGCAGACGTGGTTCTCGGCGGCCGATAGGGCTGTCACGGGGCCGAGATCATCGGGAGGCTGCGTCTGACCGACGTTATGCAAGCTGCCCTGCAGTCCCCAGCAGCGAACGGCGCCATCCTGCAGCGCCGCGCAGCTAAAGCTGCCGCCGGCAGCGACGTCCGTGGCGGGCAGCAGATCGCTGGGCACGTCGGTCTGACCCCAGTCGTTTTGACCGCCGCAGGCGACCTCGCCGCCCTGCCGCAGTACGCACACGTGACTCCCTCCAACGGACAGCTTCTCGATTGGTGCACCACCGGCGAGCTCATCACCGTGCACGCCGTTTTCCCCCCAGCATTGCACAAACCGGTCCCCCTGAACCACGCAGGCGTCGAAGGTGCTGCCGCTGATCGCACTGGCGGGCTGTAGGTGCTCGGGCACGCGGCCGGCGATGCCCCAGCAATGCGCCTGCCCGTCGCGGTCGAGGGCGCAGGCGTAGGAGTTGCCCGCGACGACCTGCTCGATGTCCTCAAGGTTTGCTGGCGCCGGGACCACATCTGCCGCCGTGTCCCCCCAACAGCGAACGGTGCGATCAGTCAGGACAGCGCAGCTGTGGCCCCAACCGACGCCGATCGCATGCACGCGACCCAGGTCGGCGGGCGGAGAGGACTGGCCGACCTCGTTTGCGCCCCAGCAGTGGACGGTGCCGTCGGTGAGCGAGCAACTGTGATCCCAGGCCGAGACGATATGTGTTGCCCCCACGTCCTCGTCCGGCCCGGTGCCAGCGGGGTCGTCAGGGGTACCGTCGCTTGGTGCCGCGCCTGCCCCGTCGTCCGGTCCGCACGCAGGCCCCAGCATCATGGCGGCCAGGCTCAGCCAGAGATACCCCTTCTTGGACCTCATTGATTCAATGTTCGCAGGTCGTTGAAATCAGCGCAACTCGCGATGCAGGCGCACCTCGGTCCGGTAGTCGAGCTTGCCTGTTGGACCCGGCACGCCTATGCGCCCTTCCATCCAGTCGCCCCCTATCTGCACGTCGAACACGAGGTGTAGCAGGGTCGTGCCCCAGCAGCGTTGTTCGTCGCACTCACAGGGGCTGCGGTGCGTGTCGCACAGCTGCGCGACCACCGACGGCGACTCCTCTTCGGCCATGGCCGGCGGACCACACACGTAAGCAGGGGAGGTGAAGGTGGGCCTCTTGGCCGGCTGGCTCGTCCGTGTCAGGCACCAGGACTCGTAGGGACTTCCCATCGGTACCTGGAAGTCGAGGCGGCCCGCGTGCAGCCGCAATTGTCGCGTGGGGTATTCGAAACCCTCCACCGGACCTTCGAGCGGGCACAGGGACTGCGACGGGTCGACAAGCTCCTCCAGGGAAGGTGGCTCCCCGCGACCAAAGACGATCTTGGCTGCCAGTGCCTCCCCTTGCTTGAGGTCAAGCACCAACAGTACCCTCCGCCGCACCGCGTCGCTGGCTTGCGTTGGGCCGTGGAAGCAGGTTTCAAGGCGGCCCTGCGACTCGCCGACCCAGACCTGCAACCCCGTCGCACCATCCGGTCCTGCCGCTTCTTCTCGGCTTGCTTCGTCTTCTCGCACACCGCCTTCCGGTCCTGCCGCCCCCGCTCCCCCGGCCTCGCGGCTGCTCTCAGGAAGGGAGCGCGGCCCGTCGGATGATGGGTCGTACCCACGCCTTGATCCGAGAATGCTGTCAAAACATCCGGCTAGACTCAGGGCCGCGGTCATCGCCAGCCATGCGCGGGGGCTCATGGGGACACCTCTTGCCGCGGGAGAATCCATATCGAGCCTAGCTGTTGACCGGCAACGAGCATCATGCTGTCCTCGGATACCTCGAACTCGTAGACCAGCTGAAGCGCGTGGTAGTCCGTCGAGCAGCCGTCCTGGTCACAAAGACAGACCGCCGGCGAGCAAGCCAAACGCAGCAGCCCGGTGCAGTTGCAGGGCACGGGGTAGTCTTCTTCTTGGCAGATGCCAGCGGAAAGCTCCGATGTGCACAGGGCCATCACCCTGTTGTCGATGCTGCCGGGTGGTGCCTCGGGGTCGACGCACTGGTAGCTCGGCTGACCGTCTGGTACCGCATGGGGCGTTTGCAGTTCGCACCACTGTCGCCAGATATGCGCGTGGCTCGTCCAGAAACGCAAGCGCGTGCCATCGAAGCGCGCGTCGAATACCGGTAGGCGCAGCCCGGGCGTTAGCGGCTGGTGGAGGAGCGTCACCAGCTGCTCTTCAGAGAGCCCAGGGGGGTAGGGCGCGTTCGGATCCATGACCGGCCCCAGCTCGAGCAGCGACGAGGGATCGGTCGCATCCGCGACCCACTCGCCGACGATGCGTCCCGCCTCGTCGCGCGTTATCTCCAACCGGATGCAACGGGTTGCCCCTGGAGGGCATCCCCAGGTACCGAGCAGGTGCTCGAGCCCTGTGCCCACGAAACCACGCTCCGGCACCGGAGGTCTGATAGGTCGGTCGAACGCGATCTCCGGCGAAAGCGCCGAGAAGTCGCTTGCGGGTGCGGTGGGTTGTGCCGGCGTCTGTTCGAATGCGTCCATGCTCAGAGGATCGGACGTGTGCGTCTCGCTCGGCCCCGCGTCATTGTGCGGGACCGTGCGACCCGCGTCGGCAGCGGTGAGCCGGCTCGGGTCCGTCAAGCAGGCTCCCAGGTGACAGCGTTGGCCTGTAGAACAGTCCGTGCTGGCTATGCAGGTCGCAAGGCAAATCCCGTCCGCCGGACGGTCCGGGCCGAACTCGCCCGGCAGGCCGGCAAGGCCCGGGGAGTCGAGGCTATAGCAGGCAGCTGGCGACCTGCCGGAGCACCCTCGGCCGTCGCTGCAGTACTCGGTGCACACCCCTCGAATGCAGCTTCCGCTTTGGCATTCGGCACCTGCGCCGCAGGCTGCCAGCCAGTGCGTGTCGCCCCCGTGGCCGGCCTGCGAGCCCGAAGAGCATCCGAACCCGTGCGCCCCCGCCAGCAGCGCCATAGCCGCCCGGGCGAGCCCCGCGTGAAACCCTGTCCCGCTAGCCATGGTGCTCCTCCCCGTCCGCTTCTGTGATCGTTTGACCCACGTACGCGACTACCCGCATCGCTGCGGCGGCCACCGGCCGCGGGTGGTTGTCGTCGTGGTCATCGAGTCGCCTGCGCAGCTCCAGGCCATGGGTACGCATGGCCTTCAGGAAGCCAAGGACCTCGGACTGCATCGGATGCCCGTCATACAGGTCGAATACGAAGGTGCTTCCGCCGATTTGATCGGCCAGGCCCGCTCGCCGCGTGCCAAGACGCAACTTGGTCACGAGGGCCGCGACCATCGCCTGGTAGTGGTCGAACACGGCTGCCTCCCAGCCCACCTCGTCGCCGAACGGGATGATGCAGCGCTCACATCGGTAGCGCACCGCGTCTCCCGTTTCCTCGCGGACCAGCAGACCGTCAGCTTCGAGCTGGGACAGGGCACGTGTCCACTCCCCATCGTCGTCCACGGGTAGCAGCTCGCGCAGCTCGGAATCCGACGCGGGCCCGTGGCGGTGAAGTGCGACCAAGACCATGCGTTCGAGGGTGACGCCTGCGCGCGAAAGTTCCGTCGGATCATTGGATGAAGGCGCCCGGTAGCACGTGCGCTCACCACGACCGGTCTTGTAGACGAGCCCGGAGCCCACCAGGTCGCGCAGCACCGCGCGCACCATCGCCGGATCGTCGCTCTGGAAGCTGTCTAGCACGGCGGCTCTGCCCACCTGGCCCTTGGCCTGGATGAGGCCATACACGGCTTCCCACAGGGAGCGGCCCTGCTGGCTATGGCTTTCGGCCAGCTGCGCCACACGCGTGTGATAGGTCCGCAGTGCGATCCCGAACATGTCTGCGACCAACTTGTTGGAGAGCCCCTGCTCTTTCAGAGCTCGCACGAGCTCAGCAAACACCTGGTCCGCGATGTGGGATAGGGAAGGCCGCTGCCCGGCGCCGGTCGCAAGCGTCGCGATGAGAACCACCGTTTGGCGTACGATGGCATCTACCAGCAAGGTTGCGTTCATGGCTCCGCCATAGCGCGGATGGGCGGTACGCGAATAGTGCCGTTTTAAGCACCCGTTCGGGGCCCAGGCTCTATCCTGGAATTGATACAAATCTTTTCGGCGCGTGGGTGGCCGCCGACCGGCCGGGTGCTACGCTGACACCGGGGCACCGTCCTTGCCGCCGAGCGGGCCATGACGCGCACATCTGACGAGCTGAACCGCACGCACCCGACCTGTCGACAGGTTGCCGTTTGCATGGCTGTGGTGTTGAGCGGTCTCCTGACCGGTCTCCTGGGGCCAGCTTCGAATACCCGTGCACAATCCAACGACGGGCGGAGCCCACGGGTGCTCGAGGTGCAGTACACGCCGGTCGCCCGCGCGCAGGTGGCGATCTGGATAGAAGACGCGTCGGGGCGCTTCGTGGCCACGGCTGCGCTGACCGAGGCCGTTGCCTATCGCGGCATCGGCAATCGCCCGGGGGCCTCCCAACTCAACAGCAGCTATCGCTACCCCTATGGTCGGCGCGAGGGGGTCCTTCCGATCTGGGCGCACCGGCGGGCCGCCGCCGAGGGCGCACGGCGGTTTCCGCGCGTGGTGTTTCAGGAGCGGGTCGAGGGGTACGCTTCGCGTACGGTGGTCGACGCGTCTCCCGACGACTACTACTGTCTCCAGTTCGACCAGTCCAAGGCCACCCGAGACGCCCTGGATGCTGTCAGCTGCGCGACCCAGTTCTCGAGCGACAAGGGCAGATACCTCACCGAACGCGATGTGGCGCTCGGATATGCGGAACCCTGGCAATTCGGTGCCCAACGGCAGGGCATGATGCAACCGTTGCCGCTGACGTCGGTGTACCCACCGAGAATGGATGTGCACCGGTGCACCGCGACCACATGCGTGGACCACCCGGACGTCGACCGCTTTGCGGACGACGCTCGTGCCGTCATGCCTGAAATCGACGCCGTGACGCGCGCGACGGGCCTGGGAGATACGCCCCAGCGCTTGCTGTTCCCGGTTCCGGAAACGTGGCCCGATGGAGACTATCGCTTGTGGCTCGAGATCAACGTGGAGGGCGATTACAACGAGGACTGGAACGACGTGGCGTTCCCGACCCCGGTTGAACCCGAGGGTGGTTGGGACTGGTTTGCGGAGCGCTGGGGCTACCCGTATCGCGGGCAACCTTCGATCGCATTTTCGGTTCCGTTTGTGTTGGCAGGAGGGACCGAGCGCGAGTTTTCCGCCGACACGCCCGCCGGGCGTTCGTCCTGGGGGCATTGGGACGAGGACTATGGCAAGCTGCATCCGATCGAGGCGGCCGAAGCTGCGAACATGGGAATGAGCGCCGACCACGGCAGCGGCGTCGACCGGCTCCAGAGGGACGCCCATGGGGCCCGCCTCACGGTCGCGGTGCGCGCCGGCTCGGAGGGTACCGGAACGGACGCGGTCGGGTCGGTGGGTGCGCTCAGCGCTCGAACCCACGAAGAGGCGTTGCGGGCGCACGAATGGGTTCGACTGCATTTCAAGGCAGCCACTTCTGAGCGCCGTCTCCACGGCTACCAGGTGCGGGTCGCAACCGATCCGATCGTCGATTCGGCCACGTTCATTCGCCACGGTCGCCCTGCCAAGACCGCTACGCTCGATCCAACCGGTGCCGCGGAGCTGGTCGTATCTACGGCTGTCCCCGCTGGCGGGCCGATCGACGTGGTGATCGGAGACCTGGTCGCGTCCACGCACTACTATATCGGGGTGCGCGCCCAGGACGACCTCGGTCGCGTCGGCCCGCTCTCGCTGGTCGAAGTCGACATGCCCGCGCGCACGTTTGTCACCGTCAGTCCGTGCTTCGTCGCGACGGCAGCCTACGGCTCTGCGCTGGCGGCCGAGGTCTCCGCCTTGCGTCGCTTCAGAGATCGGTTCTTGCTGAGCCATGGCCCGGGCCGAGCCCTGGTTTCCGCGTACTATGCACTCGGACCCCCGGCCGCGGACCTTCTCAGGGACTCGCCTGTCTTGCGCGCCATCGTCAGGGTTCCGCTTGGAGCACTGGTCAGGCTGCTGGAACCGAACTGACCGCGGTCAAGGCGCAGGGGGTTCATCATCCTCTGCGGCAGCGGCACCTACATGGGTTCCGGAGGCGAGCGTCAACGCGACCCCCAGTTCCGCGA
This sequence comes from Myxococcales bacterium, assembly GCA_028817905.1. GTDB lineage: Bacteria > Myxococcota_A > Polyangia > Polyangiales > JAFGIB01 > JAPPOR01. The sequence goes on along the minus strand of JAPPOR010000878.1, from coordinate 7,916 downwards.
GCGATTGCTCGATCCTCAGGACCCGCAGGCGAGCGGTGTAGGCGCGTTCCAGGATCTCGGCACCCAACAGTGGATCGACAGCTCCGTGGGTCGCAGCCTCGCGGGCCTGCCTGGCGAGCTCTTCTGCCGCCCGGGAAGCCTCCGTTGCGGCCGCGAGTTGTGCTCGCACGAGCGGAAGCTCGGCGGTGGCGCGAACCACGTCGGCGCGCGCCTCGTGCAGGCGCGCCTCGTACTCCGCTTCGACCTGGATGCGGCGCGCGCGTTCCGCGGCGATCGTTGCTTGATTTCGATCCAGCAGCGGAATCTCGAAGCTGAGCGCGACGCCCGCTGCGCCCACGTCGTCGACTTCACGGGAGGCCTGGAACCCGATCTCCACGGCCGGGAACTGGGCGACAATGGCTGCCTGAGTCGCTCGATCGTGAAAGCGGTGTGCGTGTTGTAGCGCCAGCAGATCCAGCCTACGCTGGGGCAGTCCCTCGAGCAGTTCCCGACGGCTGCCGAAGGTGTTCTCCGGGTGGTAAGCCAGGTCCAGCCGAACTTCGGCCGCCGGATCGATCCCGATCGCCTGATTGAGCCCGATGCGCTCGTGGACTAGCCGCTGGGATAGCTTCAGCGCATTGACGCGTGCGTCGGCCTTGGATCGCTCCGCATGGGTCACCTCGAGCTCGGTGGTTGCACCCTTCAGCCTGGCGGCACGCAACGCGTGCAGGCGTCGCGTCCAAGCCTGCTCGAGTTCGGTTGCGACCGCGACCTGGCGAGCGAGGTAGACGGCGCGGACCGCGCGCAGGCGCGCACCCTGGGCTACCTGCCACTCTTGCCAGGCGACCTCCAGGTCGATCGAGGTCAGATGTGCCTTGGCGGCGGAGGTCCGTGCACCCGAGGACAACCACGGAGTGATGTTCCACGAGACCCCCACCCCGTAGCCAAGCACCGTAGCCTCCTCACCGCCTACGGGGAAGTCGAGGTTGCCGTCGATTCGGGGGTTTGGAAGCACGCCCGCTCCGATCAGTGCCGTCCGGGCTATCCCGCGTGCGGCGCGAACTGCTCTCAATCGCGGGTGCTGATCGATCGCCATCAGCGCAGCCTCATCGGGACCGAGACCGTCCCGCGCGCGTACCACCACCTCGCCCGTGTCCTGTTGCGGCAGGCGTCCGCGCATGAACGGCTTTGGTTGCCAGGGGGAGGGAATCGGGTGCGGTCCGGGTGGCGCGTTGTTGCTGGATGCGGCGCATCCGGCCGTCGTCAGCAGTGCAACCCAAAGAGCAGCGGCCCTCATGGACTGTTGCCCTTGCGTGCGCGTCGGCGCTCGTGCCACAGGAAGAACGCCGGGACCGCGACCAGGTTGAGCGCGGTGGAGGACAAGAGTCCTCCACAGACGATGAAAGCCATTGGCGCTTCGAGCTCGCTGCCCGGCTCCCCGATGGATGCCGCCAGCGGGAGCAGACCGAAGAAGGCTGTTGCGCCAGTCATGACGATGGGCAGCAGACGCTCCTGCGCCGCTTGAACGACGAGTGCCTCTCCGCCCCTGCGGCCCTCCGACAGCAGCCGGTTCTTGTGGGCTACCAACATGATGCCGTTGCGGCTGGTGATTCCCGCCAGCGCCACGAATCCCACGAGCCCTGCCATGGACAGCCCCTCCGGGAGAACCATGGCTGCCACGACGCCTCCGATCAGCCCGAGCGGGAGCCCGCCAAGCACCACGGCAGCGTCCAGGACGGAACCAAAGGCCATCCACAGGAACGCGAAGACCGCCGCAAGGACGAGCGTGACCTTGACGGCCAACCTGAGGCTGGCCTCCCTGCGCTCCGAGGCCTGACCCGCCATGACCCACTCGGTATCCGGGTTGAGCACCTTCTTTGCGAGGCTCTCGACGTGGGCCGTCGCTTCGGAGAGATGGGCTGCGCTTGCGTGTGCGGTCACGGCGATTGTTCGCCGTCCCCCTTGGTGGTCAATCGCAGGCGGTTCCGATCGCTCGACTACTGCGGCAACGGAAGACACGGGTACGGCAGTCTTCGTCGCGGTGATCACGGGCAACGCGGCCAGCCTGTCCCTTTCACGGAAGCGCTCGTCGCCGGCGATAACTACCGGCAAGGGCAACCCTCCGCTGGTCTTGATTTCTGCGACCTGCAGACCGTGTCGCCACGCAGCGACAGCGTCGACCACCTCGGATCGCAAGAGCCCCGCAGCGGAGAGCCGCCGCTCGTCGAATTCGAGATCGAGGGTCGGTACATCGACGAGGCCGACCGAGCGCACGGCCGAAATGTGCTCGACGGTCTGCATGCTAGCCATCAGGCGTTTCGCCTCGTCTCGCAGGGATACGAGATCGCTGCCATGGAGTGTGAGCGCGATGGGCGCGCGCTCCCCCGACAGTAGCTCATTGATGCGCTCTCCGAAGAATCCTTCGACGGTGAAGCGAATGCCCGGGATGTCGTTCATGAGTGCGGTCGCGCGCTCAGCGACCTCCTCGGGATCGTCGGCGTCTGAAGGCAGGACCAGATCGATCTCCATGCGATGGACCGGGGCGGCGTCCTCGTCGAGGCTCGCTCGACCCACGCGAACGGCCACATGCCGGATGCCGCCCTCCTTGCGGAGCTTGGCGGAGATCTGCTTGGCCATACGGGTGGTCTCCTCGAGCGAGGTTCCGGGCCATGCGCTGGCGTCGGCGATCAGGACGCCCTCGCGAAATTCGGGGAGAAAGCCTCCCCCGACGAAGGGTAGGATGCCAAGGGCGGTGGCGCCCAACCCCGCGGCCACGACGGCGATGCTTCCAGGCCGCCTCTGGATGCGCTCCAGCAAACGGTCGTAGAGCGAGCGCAGCCGGCGCGTGATGCCCGGTTCCGGTCTCGGGGAGCCTGCGAGGCGAGGTAGAAGAACCGCGCTCAGTGCCGGGGTGACCGTGAGGGCTACCAGCAGCGACGCGGCCACTGCCAGCGCGTAGGTTTCGGCAAGGGGCGAGAAGATACGACCGGCCACACCGCCCAGGAGCATGATCGGTAACAGCACCACGATGACGATCCCCGACGCGTACACCACGGCGCTGCGAACCTCTGTGGACGCGTCGCGGATAGTCTCCAGTACCGGGCGCGCCGACGCGCTCTCGGTGCTGGCTCGAATGCGTCGCCAGATGTTCTCCACGTCGACTACGGCGTCGTCGACGACCTCGCCGACCGCGATCGCGAGGCCTCCCAGGATCATCCCATTGATCGTCACCCCACGCAGGAGTAGCACCGCGACGGCCGCGATGATGGAAAGGGGCAATGCCGTCAGGCTGATGGTGCACAGGCGCGCCGAGCGAAGAAACAGGGCCAGAATCACGATCACGAAGACGGCCCCGAGGGCCATCGCGCGACCTACTGCGAACAGCGAGGTGTGAATGAAATCGGCCTGGCGGAAGACGGAGGGATTGCGCTTGGCACCAGGGGGGAGCGAAGCGTCGAGCTCCCGGAGTGCCTGCTCAACACGCTCCGTGACCCGTACGGTATCGGCCCATGGGAGCTTGTCGATTTGCAGGTAGATCCCATCTTTGTCGTCGTACAGCACTGCCCCGACCGCGGGCGCCTGCCCCAGTGCCACCTGCGCCACATCGGACACCCGAATGGGAAGGCCATTGCCGCTGGCAACTACGGTGTTTTCGATCGGCTTGAGATCGCCGAACGCCCAGCGTCCGTTGGCTCGTACCGGCTGCTGCTGTGGTCCAGCCAGCGCGTGACCAAGCGCTGACGAGCTTTGGGCCGACCCTAGCGACCGGGCGAGTTCCGAAAGTCCCACGCCCCGTGCTAGCAGCTTCGCCGGGTCAGGCCTTATCTCGACGCGAGCCGCAGCACCGCCGTGGACCGTCACGCGAGACACACCCTCGATCGCTTCGAGCCGGGGCAGCACCTGCCATGTCGTGAAGCGCCATAGCTCTTGCATACCCAGCGCGTCGTCGGACGCGGTGTAGACGAAGCGCAGCAGGGCGCCGACCGTCGCGGTGATGGGTGCGAGCCGTGGCGGAGGGAGACCGGCGGGCAGTCGCTCAGCCGCCCGTGCGAGCCGCTCGCCCACCAGTTGGCGGGCTCGGAAGATATCTGCGTCCTCCGCGAACGTGATGTTGAGAACCGACAAGCCCGGAGAGGAGCTGGAGCGCACCTGGGTCGCGTGCGGGATTCCCAGGAGGCTTTGTTCCAGGGGGCTAGTGACCCGTTCCTCGACGGCCGAGCTGCCAAGGCCGGGCGCCTCCGCCTGGACGACCACCATTGGCGGTGTGAAATTGGGAAGCGCGTCACGGTGCACGCCGCGGATCCAATATGCCCCAAGCGCCACGGGCACCGCAGCGGCGAGCAGGACCAGGTGTCGGTTCTTGATCGATCCGCGGATGAGCGCGTCGAACAGCGAGTTCATTCGGGGGCCTCGCGCCCGTCTCGGCCGACGATTCCCAGCTCGCCCAGCAGAGAGGCGGCGCCGCGCACGACGACGTGCTCGCCCTGTGCAAGACCCGAGGTGATGACGGCTTGTCGCCGCTCTCGGGCGGCGACGGACACGGGTCGCGGTGCGAAGCGACCTTTGTCGACTTCGACGAAGACGAGTTCCTCCATGCCGCGCCGCACGATCGCCCCGACCGGGATGATGAACCCTTGGCGTTCGTGCAGGACCTCGACCGATACGGTCGCGCCGGGCGGGATGCCGTTCGCAGCCTCCGCCGTTGTGCGGAGACGATCGCGACGCGCACCGTCGGCCTGTACGATCGTTCCGCGGGCGAGTAGCCGAGCGGACAGTGCGCCCGAAGAGAGGACGACCCGGTAGCCATCGCCGGCGGGATCGTCAGGGGGCACGGCCAAGTCGATCCAGCGCGGCCCGTCTTGCACGATGCGAGCCAGCACGTCGCCCTGCTGCACGAGCGAGCCCAAGTCGGCCGCGAGCGTCGCGACGGCACCCCCGTTGGGGGCCCGCAGGGTGATGGCGCCGCTGGTGATTTGGCCGAGCTCGGTCCCCGCGCGGCGCAGGCTTTCGGCGCGGGCGCGTTCCGAGCGGAGGGCGGCTTCGGCCTGTGCGCGCTCCGCTTGGGTGGCAAGACCAGTGTCTGCGAGTGTCTTCACGCGCTCGAGCTCGACTTGGCCCGCCTCCACCTTGGCCAGGGCGCTCTTGAGCTTTCCGTGCAGCTGGCGGCGCTGTGCCTCGATACCTGCCCGCGATGCGATGCTGATCAGTGGCTCGATGATCACCAGCGGATCACCGGCTGCGACGGTGTCCCCCAGGGCGGACGCGAGTGCCTTTAGGCGGGCAGTCGCCGGTGCGATGACAGAGGTGTCTTCCTGGGGCCTCGCGACCACCGTTCCGAAGCGCAGGGTCGCGGTTGTGAGCGTCCCGGCCTCTACCACGGTGGTTGCCAGGGCAATGGCGTTCTGCTCGGCGTCCGTCAGGACCACGTGACCCTGGGGATCGACCCGCTGTTTCGAAGGCGGCTCCTCGTCGTACTCATCGGGCTGGTCGCACGAGGCCGTGGTCGCGAGAGCGACAAGTACAAGAGCGACCCGAAGCGCCCGCACCAGGACCACGAACCGTTTCAATGACCCACGCTCGGAAGTACCAGGAGACACGCTCGCCGAAGATCCAGCACACTGCCGAAGGAGCTCCCGTTCCTACCGCGCGCTGCGCAAAGGCAGCTCCTTCGGGACAACCCAGGACGACACCTTGGCAGCAGGCCGAACGCCACCACCAGCCTGCTCCTACGACGTGCGCCGCGAGCGGTCAAGACTGCACGGCCTACTCTGTGCACTGATCCCGTCGGCCCCTACAAGGCCGCGCGTGCATGGAATATGCGTGTCCTGTCGTGTTCGCCTTCCCGGACTGGCTGCGTCCAGACGGCGTGCAGGGCCCTGCGGGGCCCATCGATCACGAGCGCGTTGTATTCGCCCAGCCATGTTGGCGTGTGGCGCACCCACCTGTAGGCCGAAAAAGGCGCATCCGAGACCCGCTCGTTCGGCCCACAGCTCGCTCCACCCTGCTGGCACCGGCTGTAGGCCACGGCCCCCTGTCCACCGCGGTTCTCGTTCCACATCACGTGTAGCTCGTGGGTCTGGGGATCGAGCGCGACTGCGGGGAGCATGTGGTTGGCGCAACTAGCATCGTCATTCACCCGTGTATGGCGCCACGTCCTGCCCGCGTCTTTTGAGGTCGCCAACCAGATGTCCCAGCGACCGAGGGCATCTCCAGCCGGGTACACAACGTACACGACACCATGCTCCGGATCGGCCGTCACCTGGGGGTTGCTGAAGTAGAACGGCACTTGCTGATCCGCGCGCGAAACCTTGAACGGCGTAGCTACGGTCGCGCCACCGTCTACGCTGAACGTATAGCCGACGTAGCTGCCGTCGGCTGTCAGGGGTCCGACTGGGCTGGCCTGGGCAAAGACGTGATGCAGTACGCCGGTGTTGTCGACGCTGAGATCCCCATAGGCGCCATCTGACAGGGCGACGCTGGGGCCAAAGCGCTTCCCAAGGTCGAGGCTCTTGACCAGTCGAGTCCCGCCGGCGGGCGCGGAATAGTATGCCACGTACAGCGCGTCGTGGTCGGGAGCGCTTGCGTCTGGTCCGATCGCCAACATGGGCTTGTCGAGGCAACCAGTCTGCTCATTCGGGCAGTCCGTAGCTGCGTACTGGGCATCCGGCAGCGCGGCCCAGTCCCGCCCGTTGTCGGTGCGATTGATACCGACGTGCATGTTGCGCTCCGGGGCCGTGGGACCGTCGAACCCGAGCCAGGTTGCAAACACCGTGCCTTTCCGGTCGGAGCCTAGCCACGGATCGAACTGGTTTTGCCGGCGGGTTGGCATGACGCGATCGCGCACGACGGTGCCGTCCGGCTTGACCACGGCGACCCCCAGCCCATTGGGCTGGGGCCGACCCGCTTCCGGAAGCGCCACATCGTGGCCGATGTAGGCAATCACCAGGGATCCATCGCCGGTCAGGGCGGCGGATGGCTCCGTGTGATACTGATCAACGCGCGGGCCCGACGACAACTGCATCGGCTTGCTAAACGACCGCCTCGGCAAGGGAGCCTCGTCGGTGCAGGTCGGGGGCCGCGGCGGCAGCACCATGGGGCTGCAGGCGTCCCAGTGTTCATCACAGGTCATACGGGATGGACACTGCCGATCGGTGGTGCACTGGCCAAGGCACCACTGCCCCATCTTGGGTGATTCGACGCAAACTCCGGATGGGCAGGGGCGATCGGCACACGGGGCCGTGCAATGACCGCCCAAGCGCGCCGAGCAGCTCAAGCCCTGTTGGCATTCTGCGTCCCCGGCCTCGGGGTCGCAGGGCGTTCCCGCCTCGCCCGCACCCTTGGTGCTGGCTGCGTCCTTGGTGTTCGCTGCGCGTTTGGCGCTCGACGCGTCGGTGGCTGCGCTTATGGGCCGGCGCTGTGGAGCGCAGGAGCACGACAGGGCGATGGACGCGAACATCGCGGTGACAGCCTTGGGCACGAAGCGACTCATTCCCGCTCCTTCTTGGCGTCGAGCGCGGTTCGCGACCGACAGGACCTGCAAATGGGTGCGTTGACATGTGAGCGCTACCGGTAGCCGAAAGGCTTGTGCTGCGCAACTTCGGCGAGCATTCGAGTGGATGTGCTGTGCGGCTGGTCGGCCAGGGCTCGCCGCCGGCCAGAGGTTGTCGGGCGTGGCCAGGGGCCGGGTCCCGGGCACTGGCCTATCCATGAGAGCTCGAGCCCCAAGGGTTGCGCCCTCGGTAGCGTGTCCAGCCGATGGTTTGCCGTCCGTGGAGCTACGCGTTTGATTGCGTCAGATGACCCCTCGGGGTGAAGACGCGCGGACACACCATTGCTAGTCCTAACGCGTCGTCAAGTTGATTGCCGGGAGCCCATCCTCGGATCTTCGCAGGGCGTTGCGAGTCCTTCTCGCACCGTGCATGGGTGCTCTTCGGGGC
>JAPPOR010000096.1 GCA_028817905.1 Myxococcales bacterium | reverse complement strand
CCGCGTCAGGCTTGAAACTTCCCTTCGGGAAGCTTCTAGCCCGCATCCATCACCAAATCACGCGCCCTCGCACAACCGCTCGACTCCGCAGCGCTTTCGCCTCAGTCAAAAATACAGCGAGTATTCCCTCCTTCGCCGAACCCCCTGCGAAGCCGATCACTTGCACGAGCATCACGTGCCTCGGTGATGGATGCGGGCTAGGTAAGCGCTACCACCACAGAGGTGATGTTGTCGCGGCCACCGCGCTGGTTGGCGAGCTCAATGGAGCGTCGGGTCGCGCCTTCCGGGCCGAGCTGCATCAATGCCGGGATCTCGTCCTGGGCGATGTATCCGTGCAGACCGTCGGAGCAAAGCAGGAACCCATCGCCGGGTTCCACCGCGAGCGTGCGGGTATCCACCTGCACATACTCGCGTGAGCCGACCGCCCGAGTGATCACATTCTTCTGACGCGAGTGGCGGGCCTCTTCCTCGGTGATGAGCCCCTTTTTCACCTGCCAGGCCACCAGCGTGTGGTCCTCGGTGACCTGGGTAGCCGCGCCCTCCCGGACGAGATAGATGCGACTGTCACCCACCTGCCCGGTGACGGCGTACCTGCCGCGCAACACCATGGCGCTAATGGTCGTCCCCATGCCCTTGCGGTCGGGGTTGGCCTCACTGAGGCCGAAGACCATGTAGGTCGCAGCTTGCACCGCGCTTTCCATCACCCGAAGCGTACGTTGGAGCGCCTGCGGAAGCTCTAGGCCCTCGGCAGCGGACTCAGCAGGCAGCGCCTCGAGCGCATCCAGCACCTCCTGTTCACGGGCCACCATCCCGTGCAATGTCTCGACAGCCTCCTTGCTGGCTACCTCGCCTGCGGAGTGCCCCCCCATCCCATCGGCCACGACGTAGAGCCCCAGCTGGTTGTCCACCAGATAGGCATCTTCGTTCGTCAAGCGTCGCCGCCCGACATCTGATTGGCCGCATCCGAAACGCTGCACGCGTGTGCCTCTCAAGCAAGGATAACAAGGCTTTGCGCTCGGGGAAGCGCATTAAATGCGCGCCTCGGGTGTTACGAACTGCGAGCATGTGGCCCCATTCGCGACACGTCCCCGGCTCTTGTTCCGAGCGCGCTGGCGAGATACACGTGTGCCCCCATGCGGGAACAGGCTCTCGACGACGCGCTCGCGGCCGCGGCCTCCGCCCTCGGCGAAGGCGATCCCGTGGTGGCGCGGGCGCGTCTTTCGCCCTTCGAACCCCTTGCGACGACCGACAGACAGGTGGCGCGCTCCTGGCTGGAACTACTGCGCCAAACGCCAGGGGAGCGTCTAGCGAGCGGCGAACTCGAGGTCGTAGCGCGCAGCAAGCGCATCCTGACCGCCTTCCCCAACGATGCTGAGCTGGTCGCAATCGGCTGCGACGCCCTGATCCGTGAGGCGGAGCGCTTGCCGCCCGACCAGCCCCCACCACCAGCAGGCGCGGCGCATACCGCGGTCGCCATCGTGCAGCGCTGCCTAGAGAGCCTTGCCCAGCCCGATCGAGACGATTCCGAACGCCTGGGGTACCTCCAAATCGGCCTGGCCAACGCGCTGCGCCTCGCCCATCTCTACGACCGGGCGGGTGCTGCCTACCGGGCGGCTCTCAAGCGCGGGCCGGAACACGGTTGGTGGTGGTTCAACTATGGACTGCTGCTCAAAGCCCAGGGAGATTTCAAGGAAGGTCTCGCCGTCAACGACAAGGCGCTAGCGAAACTTGGCCCAGAGCGCCCAGTGCTGTGGAACATCGCGATCTGCGCGACGGCGCTTGGGGAGGGCAAACGCGCCATGGAAGCGTATCAGCGGCTTGGAATCCCCTGCATTGTCAACGATGCCGGCATGCCACAGACCCGTGACCTGCCAGCAGCCCAGGTGCGGGTTGCAAGCGTTGGGCCTGGCCACGCTGGCCCGACGACGGTTCCGGATCGGGCGGTGAGCTTTGAGCTCGTGTGGGTGAGCCCTCTAAGCCCCTGCCATGGTGTGGTTCAGACACCCACCTATCGCCAGGCGTCTATCGACTACGGCGATGTGGTGCTCTGGGACGCGATTCCCGTAAGCATGGGGCGATCCGGTGGCCGCCAGGTTCCCAGGTTTCCGCTCCTAACGCGGCTGCGACAGGGGGACGAGTACCGCTTTCGCTTCATTGCTCTGCAGCGCAGGCGCGGCGCGATAGAAGCGCTCGAAGGGCCCTCTCTCGAAGGAGGCCAACTGTTCGTCCACAGGCCTCCGGAGGGAACCGAAGAGCTGCTCTACGGCAAGTTGGTGCTCCCGGCCAGCACCGATCTGGCGACCTTTCGGCAGGCCTTCACCGAGCGCATCCAATCCATCGCGGGGCTCGAGCTAGTGGTGCCAGAGATGCTTGAAGCGCTGGGTGACACGGCGGCGGCTGGCAAGGCACACACCATGTGGCGCGGCTTAGAGCGAACGATCGAGAAGCGGAGAGATGACTAATGCCCATGCATGGCACACTGCCCAGTCGGCAGCATGTCCACAGTGGACTGGCAAGCCTACCCGACGAGGAGATCTTCTTTCGACGCGAGGTGGTTTTCCTGTTCCTGTCGGGCCTGTTCCTCGGCACCCTAGCGATGCTCAACATTCTTGGGGTATCGCGCTTCATTGACCTCAGCTTCGAACTACCTGGCATCGGAGCGATCCCGATGCCACTTGCCGTCGGTGTACTGCCCTATCCGGTTACCTTTCTGTGCACCGATTTTATCTCGGAGCTCTATGGTCGCCAGCGGGCCAACCAGGTCGTCTTGATGGGCCTGGTGTTGAACGTGTGGGTCATGGCGATCCTGTGGCTTGGTGGAGCACTGCCCGGTCCTCCGGGCCAGGCGCCCACCTTTATGGAGGTGCGACGCCTGGCGTTCGGGGCGGTGACTGCGTCCATGGTGGCCTACCTGGTGGCCCAGCTAGTCGACGTGCAGTTGTTTCACTTCTGGCGCCAGCTGACCAACGGGCGCCATCTGTGGTTACGAAACAACGGCTCGACCCTGGTAAGCCAGCTGGTCGACACGACCGCCGTGATCCTCGTAACGCATTTCTACGCCGGAGTGTTGCCGATCGACGGCGCTCAGCCACTTTGGCCGCAACTCATGGTGTTCATTTCGGCCGGATACGTCTTCAAGCTGACCTGCGCCCTCGTCGATACGCTGCCGTTCTACGTGGGCGTGCACCACCTCGCCCGCTACCTTCGCCTGCCACCGCGCGGGGCCCCGCCCCTACTTTCTGACGCTCCTGTACCCCAGGTCGGTGATGCCTGAAGCGGTTCCGATGTCGGTACGGTTTACCCCCTTCGTGCGCGTCCGGCCCCGGTCTTCGACGGCCACGTTGCACGAGGGGACGCGATGACGCAGGCACGACCCACCGGTCTCCGCGCACTGCTCCGATACATCAGGCCCTATCGTGGCCGGTTGTGGCAGGGAGTCGCCCTGCTCGTGGTCACGAACGTCCTTGCCAAGCTCGTCCCTTGGCTGCTCAAGGATGCCGTCGACGCGTTGAGCGAGGGCAAACTCTCGGACGTCATGTTTCAGACCTCCTTGGTGGTGGCGTGCGCGCTCGGCATGGGGGTCGTGCGGACGGTTTCCCGCGTGCGCGTATTCAACGTTGGCAGGGACATCGAATACGACCTGCGAAACGACCTGCTGCGGAGTATTCACGGGTTGGGCCCATCGTTCTTCAACCGCATGCCAACGGGTGAAACGATGAGCCGGGCCATCAACGATCTCGGACAGGTCCGAGCGATGATTGGCTTCGGTTCGCTCAACATGGTCAACTCCGTGTTGGCCTACGCGCTGGCGCTCACCTTCATGCTCAGCATGTCTGCTGAGCTCACGCTGTTCGCGCTGGCGCCGTATCCGCTGCTGATCGTTGCCGCGAGAGGTGTCGGGAGGGCCATGTACAGCCGCAGCCGCGCCTCCCAGGAGGCGATCGGGCACTTGTCATCAGTGGTGCAGGAAACGCTCTCCGGAACGAGAATCGTTCGCGCGTTCAACAACCAGGCCGCGCAGGCCGCGCGTTTCCAGAACGCCAATCAGACGGCCCTGGAGCGGAACATGTCGTTGGTCGTGCTACGTGGCTTGATGTGGCCCCTGCTCATGGGCATCGGCTCCATCGGCACACTGGTGGTGCTTTGGAAGGGCACCAGCATGGTGCGCGCCGAACTACTCAGCGTCGGGGAGCTGGTGGCGTTCCTCGCCTACGGTGAAGCACTCAAGTGGCCAACCATGGGCCTCGGGTACATCCTGGCAGTAATTCAGCGCGGCCGGGCATCGCTTCAGCGGATCGAGGAGATCCTCAACGCGGAGCCGGATGTCATGGAGTCGCAGAATCCGCGCGAACCGATCGGGGAGGGAGCACTCAGTGTGCGCGGCCTGTCCTTCGCCTACGGTGACCGCCGGATCCTGCAGGACGTCAGCTTCGACGTACCGGCGGGGGCGTCCCTGGCGATCGTGGGACGGACCGGAAGCGGCAAAAGTACGCTCGCGTCGCTCTTGCCGCGGCTGCTTTCAACGCCCCCCGGCTGTGTTGAGCTGGACGGCACCGACATTACCGAGCTGAGGGTCAAGCCACTCCGGAAGGCCGTCGCCTATGCTCAACAAGAGCCGTTCCTGTTTTCCGACACGATCGCCCGCAACATCGGCTATTCGCTCGACGACCCCTACAGCGCAGCCTCAATGGAGCAGATCCGTGCTGCCGCAGAAGAAGCATCCGTTCTCGACGAAATCGAGGACCTGCGTGAAGGCTTCCAGACACTCGTGGGCGAACGTGGGGTCCAGCTATCAGGTGGACAGAAACAACGCATCGCCCTGGCGCGGGCCCTATTGAATAGACCCCGAGTATTGGTCATGGATGATCCGCTCAGCGCGGTGGACGCAAAGACTGAGGCGACGATCCTAGGAGCCCTTGACCGGGCGGGCGCCGACAAGACCGTCGTGATCATCACCAACCGTATCGCTGCGGCGCGACGTGCCGACAGCATCGTAGTGCTCGACAACGGTCGCATCGTCGAGCGCGGGACACACGAATCCCTTTCGGCGGGCCATGGCCTGTACGCAGCGCTAGCCCGCCGGCAACAACTCGAGGAGGAGCTCTCAGCCCTATGAGCGGCGTTGAGCAGGCAGAGGCGATGCCGAGCCCAGGCGAACGAGCCCGGCCAGCCCACAAGCCGGTGCGGCTCACCGAAGAGCACCAGGAGCGCATCCTATCCGAGTTTCACAGCGAGGCGCAGCTCGACCCGCACTACGATCTTCGTCTGCTAGCGCGGGTTTGGCCGTATCTCAGGCGCCACATCCTACTGATGGGTGGAGCGCTGCTCCTGGTCCCCCTTACGATCGCGGCAACGCTACGCCAGCCCCTCGCAACCAAGCATGCTGTGGATGGTGTGGTGAGTGGCGACATGGAAATGTGGCGCAGCGCTCTTTTGGTCTATGCCGTCGCGGTGGGAATCGAGTTCGTTACGCGCTTCGTCCAGGTGTACTGCATGCAGCTCAGCGGCCAGCGCGCGATGGTGGACCTGCGCAACGACGTCTACGCCCACACTCAGCGCTTGCGGCTTCGCTTCTATGACCACACGCCCGTGGGCAGAATTCTGACGCGTGTAACCAATGACGTCGACGCCCTGGGTGAATTGTTCTCGTCCGGCGCCGTGATGGCTGTCGCGGATCTCTTGATGCTGTTCGGCATCGTTGGGCACATGCTGTGGATCGACGTCCAGCTAACCTTGGTCACCCTGGCCGCACTACCGCCGTTGGCGCTCGCGGTCGAGTGGATCCGACGAAAGGCGCGCGTCTCGTTTCGCAACATCCGCGCCCGGGTCGCTCAGCTCAACGCCTATCTCTCCGAACAGGTTCAGGGTGTCCAAGTGGTGCAGGCGTTCGGCCGCGAAGACGTGAGCGCCGAAGAATACCGCATCATCAACGATGCACATCGGCTCGCGAACTACAGTGCCATTCGGTACGACGCGATGCTGTACTCGCTTGTGGAGACATGCTCGATCAGCTGCGTCGCGCTCGTACTGTTTTATGCAGGGGTCAAGGCCGGAGCGATCGACGATCAGGGAAGGGCGGCGCTGTACCTAGGAACCGTGGTTGCGTTCTATCAGTACATCCAGCAGTTCTTTGTCCCCATTCGGGATCTTTCCACGAAGTACACGATCATCCAGTCAGCCCTGGCAGCTGCCGAAAGGGTCTTTGGATTTCTCGACACCGACGATGTCGACAGGGACAGCGCCCATGACATGCTGGAGCCAGACCCGTCCGCCGACCCCCTGATCGCCCTCGAACGGGTCCATCTTGAGTATCGGCCCGGCGAGCCGGTCCTGCGCGATGTCAGTCTGAGGGTCGGTCGCGGCGAGCACGTGGCAATCGTTGGCGCCACCGGGGCCGGCAAGACAAGCACCATCTCGCTACTGCTACGCTTTTACGAGATATCCAAAGGCTCAGTGCGAGTCGGAGGTCATGACATCCGGACCATGGAGCGAGACCGTCTTCGGTCGATGTTCGCTGTGGTACCCCAGGATGTCTTTCTCTTTCAGGGAACGGTCGGAGAGAACGTGGCCATGGGGCCCGTGGTGGACCGCGAGGGGGTAGAACGTGCCCTTGCGCGTGTCGGTGCGCTGGACCTGCTCGCCACACGCGGAGGGATGGATGCGACAGTGGGTGAGCGCGGTGGCAACTTCAGTGCCGGCGAAAGGCAGCTGATCGCGTTCGCGCGTGCCCTGTACCGGGACGCTCCCGTGCTAATTCTCGATGAGGCCACGGCCAACATCGATAGTGAGACCGAGGCGCGCTTGCAGCAGGCGGTCGCAACGCTCATTCGTGGTCGAACCGCGATCGTCATCGCCCATCGTCTGTCCACGATCCGCCAAGCAGACCGCATCGCAGTGTTCCACCATGGCGCCATCGTCGAGGAAGGCACACATGATGAGCTGCTAGAAAAAGGACAGGTCTACGCACACCTGCATCAGCTCCAGTTCGATGCAGAGGACGCGCCAGCTAGCTAGCCCTGGTCAAGCGGACTGGGGAACACTCAGCAACCCACCCGCCCTCGCGCAACCGTTCGACTCTGCAACGCCTTCGCTTCAGTCGAACATACGGCGAGTATTGCGTCGGTCGTCGAAACCCCTGCGAAGCCGATCACTTGCACGAGCATCGCGCGCTTTGGTGAATGTTCCGGGCTAGTAAATCAGTCCCTTGGCAAGGATAGGTCTACCTGCGCCTACATAGGCTACATTTCAGCATGGCCTGATACGGTGCTGAACTGCTGGTGTGCCCGCCTTGGGGCATCCTCGCTTGGCGCCAAGATGATCGCGAAACTGGCCCGACCGTGTCCGTCGATGCCAGAGACATTTCGACAGAATCGGCTACACTTCCGCCTCCGCGTTTTCGGCGCGCCAGTAACCCAATGGCATCCGACCGTCCGATCCTGTTTGGCAAGTATCAGTTGCTGTCGCAGATTGCGCGCGGGGGGATGGCCGAGGTTTGGAAGGCCAAGGCGCACGGGGTCGAGGGGTTCGAAAAGGTACTCGTGATCAAGCGGATTCTCCCGGATCTGAGCGAGAACCCGCGCTTCGTTGAGATGTTCATCAACGAAGCCAAGATCGCGGTCACGCTGTCACACGCCAACATCGTGCAGGTCTTCGACCTGGGGCACGCGGATGGCAGCTATTTCATCGCGATGGAGTACGTCGCGGGCATGGACCTGGCGGCAACTCTGAAACTACTGTCGCGCGGTCCCCAGCAGATGGCTCCCGAACTCGCGGTATACATCACCAGCGAACTCGTCAAAGGCCTCGACTATGCGCACCGTCGCAGGGATGACCAGGGCAGCTTGCTCAACATCGTCCACCGCGACGTCTCTCCGCAGAACGTGCTGCTCAGCTTCGAAGGCGAGGTCAAGCTGACAGACTTTGGCATCGCCAAGGCTCGCAGCCTGGCCCAGGCGGTGACCGAGCTTGGGGTGGTGAAGGGCAAGTACTCGTACATGGCTCCCGAGCAACTGATGGGGGGCGCCCTCGACGCGCGAGCCGATGTGTTCGCGGCCGGCATCCTGCTGTACGAATGCCTGACCGGAGAGAACCCCTTCCAGGCCAACTCGACGTACGACACCCTGCAGCGGATCCGGAGCGGGGATGTGACACCGGTGCAGTCCCTGGCACCGGCCGTGGACGATGAAGTCGCTGCCATTGTGAAGCGGGCCATGGCGTTCGATCCGGCCGACCGCTACGAAACGGCGGGACACTTGTACGAGGACTTGATCCAGTTCCTCTATAGCAGTGGCAAGCACTTCGGCGCCCGCGTCCTCAGCGAGCAGTTGCGGACCCTTCAGACCTGTGCAGACGAGGGCAACTCCCTCAGCGAGGGTCTGCGCCAGGCGTTCGAAGAGGAGCCGGTGCCTTCGGAGGCCCCAACCCGGCGCCCCCAGACACCCACCGAAACGCCCGTGACTCCGGGAACGGACCCCGATGCCAGCGAGCATACGCGGGTCGCTCGCCGCATCACACGCGATGCCCCCCCTCTGACGCCCCATCGGCAGCGGACAGAAAGCCGAAGTGTAACGGCCCTTGTCGTAACCAAGCAGACCGGCGATGACCTCAAAGCGGAGACCGTCCAGGCGCTGGTCGAGCGTTTCGGAGGAACCCTGTGCAGCCGAGAAGGCACACCGGACAATTGGTCCCAGCTCTACGTTCTATTCGGAGACCAGGTGCCCGACGGGCGAGACAGTGACAACGCCGCCCGCTGTGCGCTGAGAGTCGCCCGAGCCGCCACCGCAGCCGCAGCCCAGGGGGGCGGGGAGACCAGCGTGACGATCAGCGTGCACGCCGGCCGCGTGTTGATCGACCTGGAAGGTGGATTGGTGCGGGACGACGAGTTTCGTGGACTGTTGGCAGTCGCTGGGCGACTCGCGGCCAGCGCCAATGCGGGACAAGTCCTGGTCGATGCCGCCAGTGAACGCGAACTACGCGGGCGCTTCCGACTTGTCCCCGCCGGAGCTGCCAGTGGTGGGCGGCAACCGGGGCATCTTCTCGTCAGCGAGCGGAGCGCGACCGACAGCCACGGACGCTTCATTGGGCGGCGCGATATCCTCAGCACCATCGGGACTGCCCTCGCTGCCGCCAACCGCGGAACACTGCAGGTCATCGGACTCACTGGAGAGGCTGGATCGGGCAAATCGCGACTGCTGATCGAGACGATGCGCCGGCTAAAGCTGGCCGGCCATGACGCCGGCCTCTATGTCGCGACGCTCACGCCGCAGATGCGCGAAGTGCCCCTTTCCGCTGTCCAAGAGATGCTGCGCATGGTGCTGGGTGTGGATGAGTTCGATCCAGAGTCGTTGCTGCGAGACCGCACCACTCGCTTGCGTGAGCTTGGGTTGGTGCAAGCGGAACAGACGGCGATCGCCGGGATTCTCGGCCTGCAAACCCATGCGACGGCGGGTCCGCCGCGCGAGCGCCCCTTGCGGGCAGCGCTCGCGCGCATCGTTCGCCGCCTGGCTGAAGACCGCCTGACCATCTTCGCATGGGACGGCAGCGAGTACATCGACGCCGAGTCGACCTCGCTCATCGACGACCTGCTGCGATCGGTCGCGGAGGCCCGAGTAGCCGCAATCTTGAGCTATCGGCCGGGCTTCGCCACAACCTGGCGAGAGCTCCCCACCTTCTCAGAAGTCCAGGTCGGGCCGCTGGCGGACGACGAAGTCGCCCGGCTGACCGCCACCCGGCTCGGAGCTGACGAGATCCCATTCGAGTTGCTCAGGGAAGTGACCACCAAGAGCGGCGGCAATCCGCTCTACGTGGAGGAGTACCTGAAGGCGCTGCAGGAGGCGGGGGCGGTGACCTTCGAAGAGGGCCAGGTGGTGTACCAGCCCGCAGTTGCACAGGTGAACGTCCCCAAGACGTTGCGTGGCATCATCGCCTCGCGCATCGCCCGCCTAGATCCCGACACGCGCTACATCTTGCAGGTCGCGTCCCTGTCCGGGGAGCGCTTCAAGACGCGTGTGATCGCAGCCGCTGCCGACGAGGACGTCGAGCACATAGATCGCGCCCGCGAGGGCAAGCGAATGCGTGGAATCATCTCCAACCACGGGCCCAAGGAACATGCCTTTGCCCACGCGCTGGTACGGCAGGTGGTCGCTGAAGGGATTACCCTAACAGCCCGCAAAGAGATTCACGGTGCACTGGGTGCAGCCCTCAAGCGGATCTATCCAGACCGCGAGGAAGAATTGGCGGAGCGCCTTGCACGACACTACGAGGCGGCCGACCAGCCCGAGCGCGCCGTGCAGTGCCTCGTGCTGGCCGCCACACGTTTTGAGGACGAGGGCTCGCTGGACAGCGCAGTCGCGGCCCTTCAGCACGCCATCGAGCTGCGTTCCGGCGAAGACGATGACGACTTCGAGTACACGTTCGCCTTGTACGAACGGATCGCCGGCCTGACCTTTCGGAGCCGCCGGCTGCTCGAAGGCGCCGAGGCCCTGCGGCGCGCCGTCAAGCGGGCCGAAATGACCAAAGCGGATCGCTGGCTCGCCCGTTTCTGCATGTGGCGTGGACGCCTACTCGCTGCCGCGTCGCGGATCGAGGAGGGCCGGCGCTGGCTCGATCAGGCTCAGAACGTGGCACGGGGTCTGACCGACGCCTCCTTGTTTCGCGACGTATTTCTCGCAACGGCCGACGTGGACGCTCGCCGGGGCGACTTCGAGCGAGCAGTGGGGTTCCTGCGTGAAGCGCTCCAACTGGCCAACGATCTAGATGACGAGTCCCGGCTGAAATGCCTACTGCCCCTATCACTCACCTACGCCCGCATGGGAGATCACGACGCCGCGCTACGCACATTGACCGAAATCAAGGATCTCGGAACCTCCGCCGAGTCGCCCTCGGTAGCTTGCCAGCTCTGGCGCCTAGAGGCGCAGATCTACTACCACGCCCGCGAACAGGAAGCGTCGGCGCGCGCGGCCGCGAAGGCGGTGGAGGTGGCGCGAGAAGCGGGCATGCCGTACGAGGCGGCCTTGAACGCCAATCACATGGGCGAGGCGTACTTGCGCTTGGGAGATCACCGTCGAGCGTTTGCGGCCCTGAGGCACAGCTTCGAGGTGGCCAGCGAGCGCGGCTACGAGCGACTGCAAATGTCGAACCTTCGCGCGCTGGGATACATCGATGCAACTCGGTTTGGGTCCGATGAGGGTCGCAGTCGCGTCGCAAAGGCCGTCGCCTACGCGGAGGCCCACGACTATGTCTGGGACATCATTCAGGGCAAGTATTTCATGGCGGTGATCGAGCAGGCGCGGGGAGAAGTGCAATCCGCACGGCTGCTGATTCGGCAGGTCTTGGACCTCGCCGCACAACACGGGCATCGCAAGTACACCGAGGATGCCGAAGAGGCACTCCGGAACATCGATGAAGGGGTAGCGATCGGGCTGCCGGAATAGCGCCCGCAGGGTCAAGCGATCGCGTTCGGGCACGTGCGACCGGGGAGCAGCCTCGACTCCGACTTGCCTACTGCGCGAACAACGGCACGCGGCGAAACCGCGACACGTCCACCAACCCTTGGTCGGTCAGCTTGAGGGCCGGGATGACCTCAAGCGCCAGAAAGCTCATTAGCATGAACGGGTCGCGGCCATCGGCGCCCAGTTGCGCGGCGGCCGCGCTGAGCGCACGCAAGGCGCTGTCGACCTCCTCGTAGGGTCTATCCGACATCAGCCCCGCGATTGGCAACGCCAGGCGGGCCAAGACTCTCTCGCCGTCCGCCACAGCCAACCCGCCACCCACTTCCGCCACAGCCCGTGCGGCCGTTGTCAACGACCGGTCGTCAGCCCCGATCGCAGCCAGGTTGTGATGGTCGTGGGCCACCGTCCCAGCGATTGCGCCGCGTCGGAGCCCAACCCCCTGCACGAAGCCGAGCCCCACCCGGCCAGAACCGAGATGGCGTTCAATCACGGCCATCTTGAGCAGATCGCGGGTGGGGTCTGCGACCGCGCATCCCCCCTCAATGCGAGCAGGCAGGATCCGGTGCTCGGTGACGACCTGCTCCGGAACCACGCCGATGACGCGTATGCGCGGCCCTCCATCCGGCACGCCGAACGAGATTCCGTCCCAATCGATCCGGACGCTGTCGGTAAATGCGACGGGGGCAGGGCAGCGCGGCGTAAGCAGCCGGCCCTCTCGAGCCACAACCTGACCCGCCACGTACACGGCCTCGGGACGGGGCGCACGCAGTTCGGCAAACACGACCAGGTCCGCGCGCCGTCCCGGCGCGACCATGCCACGGTCAGCGAGACCGAAATGCTCCGCCACGTTGAGCGTAGCCATTCGGATCGCGCTTACCGGGTCGACTCCACCATCGATTGCCACCCGCACCAAATGGTCGACGGAGCCTTCATCGATCAGGTCCGGAACGTGCCGGTCGTCGGTGCAGAAGCACAGCCGCCGTTCGCTGGCGGGCCCGACCAGCGCTAGCAATGCCCGAAGATTCCTGGCACTGGTCGCTTCGCGTAGAAAGACCCGCAAACCCAAGCGCAGCTTGTGTCGAGCCTCCTCAACGCTGGTACTTTCGTGGTCGGATCCGACGCCAGCGGCAACATACGCGTTGAGTTCAGCCCGCGACAACCCCGGACAGTGCCCATCGATGGGGCACCCGCGAAACAACGACAGCTTCGCCAACACCTCGGAATCGCCCTGAATAACCCCCGGATAGTTCATCACCTCTGCCAACCCGAGCACCTCCGGTTCCGCGCGCAGGGCTTTGAGGTCGGTGCTGTCCAGGCGCGCGCCTGCCGTCGCTAGCTGCGTGGCCGGAACACACGAAGGTGCGTTGAAGTAGACGGAAAGCGCGGATTGGCGCGCATCCTTCAACATGAAGCGCACACCGTCGGCGCCCACGACATTCGCGATCTCATGCGGGTCAGAGATCACCGCAGTGACGCCTCGCGGCACCACGACGCGCGCGAACTCGCTTGGCGGCACCATCGCGCTTTCTATGTGCACGTGCGCGTCAATGAACCCCGGCGCCACGTAGGCTCCGCCGAGGTCGTGTTCGACCCGGGCGTGGTACCCGGCACCCACCGCAGCGATATGTGCACCCGCGAGCGCGATGTCCGCAGCGTGAACCTCGCCGGAGGCAACGTTGACGAGTTGCGTGTTCCGCAGCACGACGTCGGCCGGCTCGTCTCCGCGCGCCACCGCAAGCAACCTGGGCAGATGCAGCCCTGCGTCCACCCGCACAAGATACGCGCAGGCGGCAGCGTCGCCAGCGTCGCCGACCCCTCCTGGTGCGCCAGTTCCGAAAGGCTAGCCAAGCCCGCATCATTCGCCAAAGCGGGCGATGCTCGTGCAAGTGAGGTGAATGACCCGGGCTGGGGGGCTTCTCAGCCAGGATTGGTCATGCACTCCGCATCACCGCGCTGGTTCTTCGACTTCACTCGGCTTTCATCGACCTCAGCAACACTGGCGGTATTGGGGATGCTGGACACGCACATAGGCGACCGGGAAGGAGGGGGTAGCGGCATCTGCGCCGAACTGCTACCTTGTCCATAGTTGGGAGCATGAGTTCGCTTTCCTTCAAGAGGCCGGTGACCGTGGGTTGTGCCGGCATTATCGCTCTATTGGCCGGCGCCATGCTTGCCCCCGTCAGGGCGCGCGCGTGCACCAAGGTCCCGCCGCCCGACATGACGTTCAAGGTCGATCCCGCGCTGCAGGCGAGCGATCGCGAGGCCCCCGCGCCGCCAACCGAGGTCTCCGCGTCGGTTTACCGAACCACCGACACGGTATGCACACGCGATGGGGTCTGCACTTCGAACCACTGCGGCTCGGGGGGCTTCGTGGTGTTGCACTACGCCGAGCCCCAGCCCTCCGAGGAGTTGGGAGTGAGGGTTGTCGTCCTCGAAGGGACCCTTCCAGATGCGATGGCCCAACGGATCGGGACGCTGCAGCGTCTCACCGCGAGCATGGCATTTGACGTGGGCTTCGACGGCGCAAGCCGCATCGATGCCGTAGTCGCTCTGACGCTGGTCGATCGCGCCGGCAACGAAAGCCAGCAAAGCGCGCCCATTCGGCTGGCCTGGTCGGGCTGCACGACCTCACCCGTCGGCCACGGCTGCTTGGATGAAGAGCGTTACCGTTGCTCAGAGGACGGCTGCAGCGAGGTCTCGGGGTGCAGCGTAGCTCCAGGTTACGGACTCCGGGACCCCTCCCTAGGCGCCTGGCCGTTGGCCCTTGCCTGTGTTGTGTGGCTCGCGGCAAGGCGACGACGCTGCCGCTAGCTAGACTCATTCCTTCGCGGGCTCCGGGGCGGCGGGGGTCGCCTGCTTGGGTGCATCCGCGCCCGGCGTGGCTTGCTTGGGTGCATCCGCGGCGGGGGTTGTTTCCTTGGGCGCATCGGCACCCGGCGTGGCCTCGCCCTTGTCGACACCTGCTGTATCCTGGGTTGTGTCCTGGGCGGTGTCCTGCGCAGCCTCTTGACCCTCCGCCTCCTCCTTCTTAGAAGCCTCGGGCAGAGCGCCCTTTACGGCCTCCTCGACCGTCTTCTGCACATCGGCCTGCTCGGCGCCCGCGTTGCCCTCCTGATCACCGTCGACGGTGCTGGCCCCTTCCTCGGCCGACGTGGAGGCGGCTTCGCTCGTCCCCGCATCGGTGGTCGCCCCGCCGGCGGCGCCAACTCCGAGCTTGCGCGCCTCCTCGCGCATGCGGACGCGCTCGCTGGCGCGGTCGAGCGACTGCTCGCCTGAAGACGACAGGTAGGCCAACGTTGCGCTCAACAGCATGAACAGGGCCGCGCTGACCACCGTTAGGCGTGTGAGGAAGTTGCCAGCGCCGGCGCCACCAAACACCGTCTGGCTGCTCCCCCCAAAGGC
>JAPPOR010000051.1 GCA_028817905.1 Myxococcales bacterium | reverse complement strand
CCGTGCATGGAATTGACCATGGACGCTCGGCGACCTTTCGCGAAAGTCTAGGGGTACTGGGCTCGGGCGCGAAGCGTCGAAAGGGAGGACGACGAAGCATGGCTGAAGAACTCCGACGTGTGGGTCTGGGTGGGTATGGAAGCTTGCATGCCTCGGCGATAGTGGGGCCGAGATCCGTCTCCGAGACGTCGAGCGGTATCAGCGACACGGCGCACGATGCAGGGCGACATATGGATCCATCTCCTGTCGTCCTCGTGGTGGATGATGAAGAGGTAGTACGGCAGGTCGTCAAGGGGGCCCTGTTGGACTTGGGCCACACCGTCGACCTGGCTGCAGATGGTGCTGAGGCGCTCCGTTGCCTCGCACACCGCAAGTACGATGTGATCCTTACCGACCTCCAAATGCCGCAGATGGACGGGCTCACGCTCTTTCGCCGCGCCACCGAAGCCGGACACCCGGGAGCCTGGATCTTGATGACGGGATCCGCTCGACCGGAGGTTGAGCTGTCGGTCCCGCTTCTCAGCAAGCCGTTCTTGCTCGATGAATTGGAAAGCGTGTTCAAGCGGGTCGTTTCACGAGGCACGACGCCTGGTGTCCCTTGATCGAGGGCCCAGGGTTGTGCGGTGCTGATGCGTGGGCTGCGCTCACATGGGCCCGGCGCCACCGGTCTTTCAGTCGAGCATTAGCTCGAAGCGGGAATATCGCCCGGTCTTCCGGAGAATGGCCGCCACCTGCTTTGCGACGGTGTTGCGGGATACTCCGCGTGAGTGCGAGATTTCCGCATTGCTGAGTCCCCGGCGCAGTGCTTCGAGGACCCCTTTCTCTGCTCCGGTCAACTGCGTGGTGTGCCTGTGCGGGCTCTCTATCTCTGCTAGCACGCCAAGCCGTACGCCATCGACTTCAAGCATTAGTTCCTGCGTCCTTGGCCCAATCAGGCGAATGAGGTCCCGCCTTCCCCTGCATTTCAGCTTCCGGCAGGCCGAGTGCAGACGCGCACAAACAGCTCCTTCCGACAGTCCCAGCTCACAGGCGATTTCGGCGTTGGTGGCGCCGTTGCCGGCCAGCGCGACCACCTGCACTTCGCGCTCATGCAAGGCTCGCGGGTCGGTTACCCCGTCTTCGTTGCGCACAGCCAGAACAAAGCGCTTGCCGTCGGCTTCCAAACGGTCGACGAGTGACCACCGACCGCCAACGAGGGCGGTCCAGAGGCTCAGCGCTTCGTCCGGTAGCTTGCGCCGCAAGGGGCCCCGTGCCCTCTCCCGGTCTTTCACTGCGGCGCTGAGCCTATCGAGGATCGAGGCACACGGAGCCCCACTCGTCAGGTGAGTGCACCTCCCGTCCGGTCTAAAGACAGCGTCGATCCGGGTTTCCGGCAGCGACTTCCAGTCCGCTCCCCAGCGCAGCCGCATCGCTGCCGAAAGATGCGGAGATAGACGTCGGAACCGATGCCTTGTGGCAGACGACAGCTTGGCCTGGTGAGAGCTGAGGACAGTAAAGGAGACACAGTGCCCGGGCGAGGTGGACGGAATGAACGAGAAGCTGTCGTGCACCCCGGAGCGCACCAGATAGGCCTCGAAGCGGCGCCGAAACCAATGAGTCTTTGGGTAGCCTTCGCAGTGGTGCCAAAGCTGGTTGTCGAAGCCCAGCTCCGGGATGTTCAGGCCCGAGAAGGCGTCGACAGCATCCTGCAGAGGTGCCCGAAGCGATTGGGGGATGCCGGCGAATAACAGTCCCTGGACGAACCTGGGCTCGGTCTCGGTCCCTGGGCGAAACCTGGCGGCAATTGCCCCTAGATCGGCACCGAGATGGCCGGTCAGCAGATCACACACTTGTTGGGCCCAGCGCGCGTCGTCAGTTGTGAGTTCGTAGGCTGCCTCGACCAGTCCAATTTCATCCGTCAATCCCATGGACCCCCCCGGGTTGGATAGAAGCGAGCAGCCAACCGCACCGCATGCGCGTCTGCCTGAACAGTGTGCGGCGCAGCGCTAGAAAAGCACAAGGGGCCACGGAACCTGATGAAGGAATTGACCACGTGTGGGGAAGCGGCGGCTCAATTTGTTTGGTCGAAGGCGACGACCGCGTGTTCCGGAGTACACACAAGAACAAGGGCCCACGACCGGATGGTGTGCGCCCTTGCGTATTACTCAACCCCGAGGCAAGGGATCGGGCGCCCCATCGGGTTGTAGCTTAGGCTCGGAGGGGAACGACCCCTTCGGAACACATTGAAGCGGACCGCCGCGAAGTTGTGGTGGGTTTCGGGGGGGGAACCTCAGGGCCTGGCCTGGGCGTTTGACAGCGCCTTCTCGAGCCGGTGCAGGTCGATCGTCGGAATGTCATCGGCTGTCACGACCAGCGGCTGCAGGTGCGGAAGTGGATCGACCGGGATGCCTCGATCGAACAGGCCGAGATGCAGATGCGCGTCGGAGGTGTGCATCCCGGTGCGACCCACATAGCCCAGGACTTGCCCGCGGTTGACGCGTTGGCCGGTTTCCACGATGTATTCGGTGAGGTGCACGTATAGCGTGCTTACCTCCCCGCCGTGGTCGACCCGGACAAACAAGCCGCGCGGGCCCATGCGCTCTCGGGAGAGGCGCTTGGACTGGTCGGCAGTCAGGTTTACGAAGCCACGTTTGCGGGAATCGATCCCCGCGAACGCTACCTCACCGTCCGCCATCGCCCGCACGGGCTCTCCATATGCGGACATGAAATCGATGCCATTGTGGCGCCGTTTTCCTGACTCTCGCGGATCCCCCATGATCCCGATCACCACCCGGGGCGCGCCGTCCAAAGGGCTCGAGAACACCACGTGGCGAAATACGGCACGACGGCGGGAGCGTCGCTCGGGCCGATAGTATCCGAGCAGGCGCCTTCGTGCGGTCAGAATCAGATCTTCGGGCAGGGCTGAGCGCACCTCGTCTCCCCAGACCAAGTGCGAGATGGCATGGCGATGGGGTACCGACCTGAAGGGGCTGTCGATGGAGGGGCACTGATGGCTGAAGACGCGCAGAAATGCAGCGGAGAAGTACAAGTTAGACGCGGTCTGTTCGATCCGAATGGGCGTGAACGGATAGCGTTTCATCGGCAATTGGGCGGGCTCGAACCCGTCCCGGCCGTTCCAGCGCTTGTACATGTAGTAGCCGTTCGGGTGGATGTGGTCCTTGTGCATCGATCGGTTGATGCGTGTGACCCCATCGCCCCAGGAGTCCGCCTTGACGGTTCCGCATCGACTCTGCTGATAGGCCAGGGCTGCAAGCAGGAATGGATCGGTGTTGAACGCTTGGGCCGCTTCGAGGGCGCCAGTCGCGAGCTGCTGGATCTTCCGGGCAGGCGTCCAATGTGGGCACAGCTCCCGCAGGGCAGAACGGAATCGCGACGCGTTGACCACCCGGGGAGTCACCGGCTCCTTTGGCCAGCGCTGGACGCCGACGCGACTGCGGGGGCCGGCGCGCAGGCCTAGTGCTTTGACGCGCACCGCGGAAAGGGCACGCCCGGTCCGGTCCTCTGACCGCCCCTGGGCTAGGACGACTCCTGTGCGTCGACGGGGCGACCAGGGCACCTTGCGTTGCGATCGTTTCTTGCCCTGTAGGCTTGTGCCCAACAGGGTTTCGTCGAGGCTGGCGGTATCCTCGGGCGAGGGCTCCACGGTGTCCCATGAGGTGACCAGCTCCCGTTCGAACACGTCGGTCCGCAGGACCTTCGGCTGGCCGGTGATCGGATGAACTGCGAGCAGGATCGAAACGCCCGCGGCGGTCGAGGTTGCGAGCCGCGCCCAATGGGTGCACACGCTCCGTGTTGGAGGCGCTGGGCGGCGGCTTGTGTGGGGTGTGTTGCGCACCATGGGGTCGGCTGAACAGGGCTAGCGGTCGGGTCGGCCGCGCCGAAAGCTCCGAGGGCGGTTAGTGCAGGAATGCGGGCAGATCGAGCTCGACACGGGATGTTCGACGTGTGCGGGCACAGCTTCGTTCAAACGAGCGGAGTTGATCGTCGTTCAAGTACTTCGAAAAGCCTCCTGAACCACCCTGCCGGAGGAAACGGCCGTCGGACATGCCGCGCAGGTGACGTTCCTCGGTTGCGTGGTCAAAGCGCTGCTCGTGGGATTTCATGTAGTCGAACGTGCAATACCTCGAGAGATCTTCGATGCGTTGAGGCGTCCGGTCAAAGCGTAGAAATGTGTTGAGCTCTCGCATGACGCCGAGCATGTCATTCAGCATGCGCTCGTACCTCACGACCCGCACGTTGTCTCGGTGGGCCACGGTTTGCCAGCCGGCGGTGTGTTTGAACCAGGACTTGTACTGTAGGTCGCCACGCATGAAACGGTCGAAGAAGCTATCGAAGTCTCCACGGTACCGCAGGTGAGAACGGTAGAGATGGTAATAGGAGACGACCACGTCTCGCCCATCGCGTAGGGCATATACGTACCGTGCCCCATGTGGCAGCCACGCGTATGGAAGGTGGCTCTTGAAGATTCGTGGCCGGGGCAGTTGATCGAACGAGGTGCCCCGGCGAATCCCCAGTGAGAGCGATCGCTCGAACCACGGAACGACGTCTGAGATATGGTCAAAATGCGGCTCACCATCGCGAGCGAGGACCAGCAGCATTTGTTGCAGCCAGGTGGTGCCGGAGCGGGGATAGCTGCTGATGAAGATGTCGTCCGGTTGCGGGGTGAACTCAAGCCGCCCCCGTAGGAAGCGCGCAACGCGCGCTCCGTCGTGCATCCGCTCTCCTACTTCTTCCGCGGCGGCGCTCGCGAGGGCGAGCGCCTGGATCGAGATTCTCCGCGGCAGCTCACCCGCCCGTTGACTCACACCTGTCTCCTGAAACCTGGTCGATCAGGCTCTGGGTGCGCTCGGCAAGGGGGCCCGACAGGGGGCGCACCATCTGGCTGTAGGCGCGGGTAATGGCGCGCAGGTGGTTGCACACACCGCGCCAGGTTGAATCAGAGACGCGCTTTCGATTGTCTGCGAGCTTCTGTGCCGCGTCCTCGGAGGGATGCAAGCACAGGCGCCGGGCGACATCGCGTGTCACGTAGGGGGGGGCCTTCTGTCCTCGATCGTCGAATACGCGCCCTGGCTTGGCGTACATGAACCAGGTGTCAGTCCCGACCCAGGATCGAAAGCACGTGTCGAAGAGTCGCTCGTCGCGTTCGGCCCCGATCGCGGAGGGCTTGAGGGTCCAGCCCACTTTGACCAGCCCGCGGTACTCGCTCCGGAGGTAGGCGATGTCCGCGACTTCCCGGGTCACGTAGCCATCGGTGCCCGCTGGCGCCCTTTCCTCGATGGCTCGTAGCGTACGCGCGAAGCTTCCGCGTGCGTGCAACTCGGAGGCGCGCAGGACGCGCATGTGGCGCAGGTTGCAGCCGGTCGCGATGGCCTGGAGCGCGTGCATGTAGCTGTCGGCACAGCGCTCGACCGAACGGAGCTCGACCCCTTCATGCAGAGCGTGTGCATCGGCAACGAGGACTAGCAGGTGCTCGGCGTGGACAGCCCGTCGGACGGCTTCCGATGCCAGCACCAGACCTAGTACGTCGAAGGGCACTGCCTCGCTCACGCGGCTGTTGGTAACCAGACCGATGCCTGCGAATACGGCCCGAGGGGGTTGGGCGACGGCGTCCGCAAGGGCGGTCACCGAAGGGCGCGTTTCCACCAACGGGCTTTGGCGCGCCAGGGTGGCCATCCGTTCACGCGCTTCGACCGCTCCCCAGTCGTCGGGCAGCCGGTGCGCAAGCGCGCCATCCTCCATTTGTGATCCGGTCCACGCCATGCGTCTCGCGCCACCGCCGTGGGGCTGGGGTGCTGGCTACATGCCCCGACACGGCCCGGCGAAGGCGGTCTACCTAAGTTAGGCCAGCCTACATGTTCCGTCTAGGGGTCCTCGGGTTTCCGCGGGTAACTCGGAGATTCAGCGCTGGCATGCGGGAATTTTCTTTATCTATCCCCTGCTTGCTGTCGGTTCGCCCCGTCGTTTCGGAAAACGCTCTGCAGCGTGGTGGCGGCGGTCCAGCGAGGTCTCTCGAGGATGCGAGAAAATCCCGTATTTACAAAAGCTTCGCCATCCCAAGAGCGGGCGTCGGCAGGTCCTTCGTAGCGCGCGCCCGGCGGATTCGAGAGCGTGCGCTGAGCCGTGAATGATCTGGGCGGCTGATCATTGGAGTTTCCCGCCAGCGACGAAGCGCGTTAAGGTATTAGGGTAGCGCCCGGGCGGCTGCCGCCCACACATCCTTCGCATGCGACTTCGTACCTCCATTGTGGCGATCGCGGCTGGTGTGGCGCTTGCGGCGGTGGGCACTGCGATGACGCTCGAAGCGCGTGGTGGTGTGCAGGTCGCAGGGGCCACTCCGGAGCGCGTGCCTACGCCATCTGCAGGCGGCTTTGTCCGACGCATCGTCGAAATGCTCGGCCTTTCGCGCGCCAACGAGCTCGGCGGTCCAGTGATCCTGGCACCACCTGAGAACCCCCATGTCCTGACCAAGGTAGCCGCCTTTGGTTCACCGTTGATACCCGCTGGCCGCAAACGCGCGCTCGCCTACCACTACGACAGCCATGTCTTTCGGCGGCCCGGCCGCCGACCCAAGGCGGTCGGCTTCGTGCGACGGGGGGTGACCCTGCCGGTGGGGTCCGTGGTCCGCGGACCCGGTTGCCAGGGGACCTGGTACGACGTGCGCGGGGGCCCGGGAGTGGTCTGCAGTCGTGATGGCTTCGCGATCTCGGCGCGCGCGCGCCAAACCGGGGTGCGCCAGCCGCCCCCCGACGTGAGTCGTGCGCTCCCGTTCAAGTATGCGAAGGCGAACCCAGGCGCCTTGCGAATGTACCGGCTGCCGACTGGTGCGGAAGAGGCCAGCCTCTCGCAGCTGCCCGACCCAGGCGAGGGCCAACCGGACCCGTCGGTTGCTCCTGAGGGCGATGCTGGAGGGCTGCCCGAGGTGGTCGAGCGCCGGATGGATGGTGTGTTTCTGCTTGCGCTCGACCGGCTTGAACCTGGCGGCGCGTACTATCGCACCGTTCGCGGCCGCTATGTACGCAAGCGCGATGTGGAACTCAAGCCGGAACCCGGGTTGCGTGGAGAGCTGCTCAGCGAGGGCTCTGGCTTACCGCTCGCGTTCGTCTATGGGGAGGAGGACGCTCCCGTGTACCGGATGGTAGACGGGAAACGCGTGCCGGCGGGTGCGGCCAAGACCCATTCCCGCTATGGGTTGGCCGAACTGACCACCTGGGACGGGGAGCCGGTGGCCACGCGGGAGGATGGCATCGCAGTGCCGCGGACTCGGGTCCGCATTGCGCGTCGCGTTGGGCGTCCTCGCCAGGTCAAGGCCGACGACAAGTGGATTCACGTGGATCTCGATGAGCAGACACTGGTCGCCTACGAAGGCGAAACGCCCGTGTTTGCCACGTTGGTTTCGTCCGGAAAGGGTGAGGAGTTCGCGACTCCCACTGGTTTGTATCCCATGCGGGAGAAGCACATCTCCACGACCATGAATGGCCCCGACCCTGATGCGGGGTACTACGAAGTCGAGGAGGTTCCCTGGACGATGTACTACCACGACAGCTTCGCGCTGCACGGCGCGTACTGGCACAACACCTTCGGCAACACGCGCAGTCACGGATGCACCAACCTGTCGCCGATCGATGCTCGCTGGCTGTTTTACTGGAGCGACGGAACGCTTCCCAAGGGCTGGAATGCACTGCGCCAACTGAAGGGAACCTGGGTGTATCTCACACGCGGCTAGGGGGTGCACGGCGGCCTGCATCCCGGCGGCGTTTCCAGACCCATCCCTACATGATTGGTGAAAGTTCAGGGTAGGACTCAAGGACTGCTTATTTCGTCCGATTGATTGTTTATAGGCGCTCAGCTCCTATGGCCGCCGGAAGACGGTGCGGGGGCGAGGACCGGGCATCACTGGCCGGATTGTCGGTGCATTTCGGAACGTGGACACGTGCGTCCGCGAACGTGGGCGAGTCGGTTCGGCTCGCTGTCCGTAGTCCGGCGATCGAAGAGGAGTTACTCGCAATGCAGATGAAACCAGCTCAGCTTTCGGCATACGCCTCCCTGCAGACGCACAATGTGTCGGGCGGCAACAAGCGCGCTGGGGCGGGTGGCACAGTGCAGGGTGGTGCCGCACGAGCGAATCAAACGGAGGTGGGCGGTTCGGGCCCCCAGCCACTGGCAGCGCGTGCCAAGGGGGCGGATGCGCCCACGCTGGTCGATTTGAGTCCTGAAGCGGTCAGCGCCTTGGCCCAGAAGACGCTTGAGACGGAAGTAGGGGAGCAGCTCTCCGCAGCCTTCGCCGAGGCGGGCGTGGACCTGTCAGAAGGGGTTGGCCAGGACTGGTCGGTGGAGGCCACGGCCCAACGCATCGTTGACTTTAGTACGGGCCTGTACGGCGTATTTCGCGAGCAGCACGCGGACCTCAGCGAAGAGGAGGCCAAGGAGCTATTCGAGCAGACGCTTCGCGACGCGGTGGACACGGGCTACGGACAGGCGGTGCAAGTGCTCCAGGGAATGTCGATGTCCGATGACATTCTGGGTCAGGCCGAAGCGACGATTACTCGGGTCCATGAGCTCTTTGACGACTATTTCAAGGAGGAGGACGCCGAAGGTGTCCAGGCGAGCGCTGCGCCGCAGCCCGAGTGATCCACGCGCGCTTGTGCGGCCTCGGATGACCAGGTTCGCTTCAGGCGTGGGTGCGTCCCGCCACGCGCGCGGCCGATCGGGTGCCTCGGGTCGACCTGTTGCCAGGTCTAGGAGCTGACCGGCCGTGGTTGATCTCGGTGTTTCCGCGACGCTTTCGCGCTTTGGGAACCTTGATGCCGGCGAGCTGGAATAGGGTCTGTCGGAATAGGCGATGGGTTTGTACGGCCGTCAGGCTCGTATCGTAAAACGAGTTCGTCCGTAGGCCCATGAGCATCGCGTACGCTGTCTGGGCGGCATCGTGTGCGCTGCTCCCCGGAGTACGAGGTGTTTGCTTGAATACTTTCTCGAGCTCCGCGCGAATGAAGCGATCGTGCGCCGCCTTGGCGCGTCGCATGGTCCGGTTCTGTACCGTTTGGCCGAACAGGTCCAGCATCACGGTTCTCTCGGTCCTGTCGCTGCGCCGGGGGCCGAGAAACAAGTCGGCGAACGCGTCCAGCTTCTGTTCCGGGTCGGGAGGCAGACCGGTCACCTCGCGTTTGAAGCGTTCGCAAACGGTATCGAAGTAGTCCGCTACGATAGCCTCCTTACCCGGGTAGTAGTACAGGAGGTGGCTTGAGCTCATGTCCGCTTCTGCGGCAATGTCGCTCAGCGTTGAGGCGGCGTAGCCCTTGCTCGCCATACAGCGGTAGAGCGCCGCCAGGATGTCGCTTCTACGATCTTGAGTCTTTCGCACGTTGCAACCGAATCTATGATGACGGGGTGAAAAGCCCTACGCGGGCGTTGGCGCCGTGTCAATCGTCGAAAGTTCACGGTCCCTTTGGGTCATGTGGAACCGATCACATTCGGGGCGTCGATTGACGGGGATTGTGTACGGCGCCATGGTACGCACACCATGACTCGTCGGAAGCTTAATGTCGAAGAACAGGAGGCGCGAGCGAAGGAGTTTCCCGCCTGGTCGATGGTTGCGGGCAAGCTACAGCGCGAGTTCCTCTTCGAGGACTTTGTGGAGGCGTTTGGCTTTATGTCGCGCGTGGCCCTGATCGCGGAGTCCATGGACCATCATCCCGACCTGCACAACGTCTACAATCGCGTCACGCTGCAGCTGCACACGCACGACGTGGGGGGGATCAGTGAGTTGGACTTCGAACTGGCTGCTCGCATCGACAGGCTGCTTGGGACGTCGAAGTCATGACATGGTCCGGGTCCCTAGCTGGCCGCCGTCGCGGACCCCTTGATCGGGGTAGCTTGGGGCCGGTCTTCCGCGAGCTTTCGGAACGGACCGAGCCTGCGGCGCGTGAGCTCGTCCGTCGCCAGCTGCCGGTAGTGCTCGTTACGGAATAGGGCCAGGATGATGGAGCCGTAGTAGCCCGTAGGCAGCTTGGGGGGATCCTCGTGGTAGCGGAGCTTGTGGTATGGGCGGCTCGCCTGAGCGTGGTGGTCCGCGTGGCGCGAAAGGCCTACCAGCGTGTGTAGCGTGAACCAGTTGTCAGTGTCCCAGGAGTCGACGTGGGATACCCCGCGGGTGTGGCGCTCGATGCCCCAGTGCTCGATGTAGTTCACAACTTCGAGGAGCGTGAACGCCGTCCGCGCCTGGACGAGGAAGAACACGGTGGCGATGGGACCGAAGAACACGAGGTAGCCGATCGTGATCCCGATTTGTCCCAGTACCCCTTGGAAGACCCGGTGTCGCAGGATCGCGGGATGGGTTGGTTTCATTGCGGGCCGGCCCAGACGCTCGCTCTCGAGCTGCCACGCGCTCTTGAACTGCGCGGGAACGGTGCGCAGGAAGAACTGCCTGAACGTTTCCCCAAAACGAGCGGTGGCCGGATCCGCCTGCGTGCCGAGGCGCGGGTGATGTCCGCGGATGTGTTCGGTCGCGAAGTGCTCGTACCATACGAACATCAGTAGCAGGCGGCCGAGGAAGTACTGATGGGGTTTTCGTCGGTGGATCCACTCGTGGGCCACCACGATGCCCGAATAGCCTGCGGTGACCCCGCTCATCCAGATGACCGCCCACAGGTTGGCCGCCACGACACCCGCATCCCCCCAAGACTGCAGGGTGAGCTTCGACGCCATGATCCCGAGCAGGATGTGGTTGCCAAGCTGAAGCGCGGTCAAGGCGTAGACCTGAAGGTCGAACAGCCAGTCAGGTGCGTCCACAGCGACCGCGCGCCGGTCCGCCGGCGCTTTCGTGTCGATGTAGATGAGGGTCCAGATGGGAATCGTCGCCCATAGCAGTGCTTGCCACCAGCGGTAGGGACCGTTGAGCAGGAACACCGTGGTAAGCACTGGCAGCAGGAACGCACACAGGTGAAGCGCGAACGCGTGCGGCCACGGCAAGGACCTGGGGGCGATGAGGCTTTGCGCACGCATGCGGAGGGCTCCTGGCTGGAAAATCACGGGCCCCAAGGGCCACTTCACATACGTATTCGTATGCGACATACGGTCCCGTATGTCAAACCCCGTTTTTGGTTTGGCTAGGGGCCGCCGTCTGGCAAGATGCCGACGGCCGGCCCGGGTGGCCGCCCCAAATGGAGGACAAGGCATGAAGATAGTTGTGGATTTCGATTTGTGCCAAAGCCACGGCTTGTGCACGCAGGCCGCCCCCGAGCTGTTTGAGATCCGAGACGACGGGTTTCTCTATATTCTCAACGAAGAACCCGGCGAGGCCATGCGCGACAAGCTCGACCGGGCCGCACGCGAGTGCCCGACCGGGGCGATCACCGTCGACGGATAACCGATGGCAAGACACGTGGTGGTAGTTGGGGCGTCGCTGGCTGGATTGCGCGCTGTAGAGGCGCTGCGTCGGCGGGGTCACGAGGGTTCGATTACGCTGATCGGGGATGAGGCGCATCCGCCCTATGATCGTCCTCCGCTTTCCAAGCAGGTGCTTTGTGGCGCGTGGGCGCCCGAGCGTGTGCCCTTTCGTCAAAAGGAGGGCTACGACCCGCTCAACGTGGACGTTCGCACCGGGGTGCGGGCGACCAGCCTCGAGCGCTTCGACAATCGCGTGGCGTTGTCCGAGGGCGGGCCGATTTCATTCGATGGGCTTGTGATCGCGACCGGGGCCGGGCCGCGCACGCTGCCCGGCGCCTCCGACCTGTCTGGGGTCTTCGTGCTGCGGACCCTCGATGACGCCCTCGCGCTGAAGGGAGCGCTGGTGCCCGGGGCGCGCGTGGTCGTGGTGGGGGCTGGCTTCATCGGCCTGGAAGTGGCGAGCGCCTGCCGCTCCTTGGGTTTGCCGGTCACGGCCGTCGAACTGGCCGAGGTCCCGCTGTCTTCGACGCTTGGCGAGCGGATGGGGCGGGCCATCATGTCTCTTCATGCGGACCATGGGGTCGAGTTCTGTACTGGCGTTGGTGTTCAGGAGCTCCAGGGCGAGGGCTGCGTGGAAGCGGTTCTGCTGTCGGACGGGCGTACGCTCGCAGCGGACGTGGTCGTGCTGGGCATCGGGGTACGTCCCAACGTCGGTTGGCTCGAGGGGTCGGGGGTTGAAGTGGAGGATGGCGTGGTTTGCGACGAAACCTGCGCGACCAGCCGTCCGAATGTGGTGGCGGCTGGGGACGTTGCTTCCTTCTACAACCCGCGCTTTGGCATCCGGCAGCGCGTGGAGCACTGGACGAACGCCGGTGAGATGGCGGATGCCGCCGTCCGCCGATTGCTGGAGGGGCCGGAGGTGGAACCGTACGCACCCGTACCCTACTTCTGGTCTGACCAGTACGACGTGAAGATCCAGTTTGCGGGTCATGTTCAACCCGGAGACGACTTTCTGATGCTCGATGGCGCTCCAGGGGAACGCAAGCTAGTAGCCGTATACGGTCGGGAGGGGCGGTTGACAGGGGCTGTGACCTGGAATCGACCCCCGAAGCTCATTGCGCTACGTCGTGCGATCGGACAGGGAGGGCTCTTGAGCGACGTGAAGGAAGCATAATGGACAAGGTGGTGAAGACGGACGGTCGCGCGGACCATGGTGAACAGACGTCACCCGGGGGTGAGTCGATGCAGTCCAAGGTGGATGCGCTGGTTCGCTTGCTTGATGTGGAGCGACTCGATTTGAACCTATTTCGAGGGGCGGCCAGCCACGAGCCGCGCCCGCGCGTGTTCGGTGGTCAGGTCGCCGGGCAGGCGCTGATCTCGGCCATACGGACGGTCGCGGCGGAAAGTGAGCGCGCGCCCCACTCGCTCCACGCTTACTTCTTGCGGCCGGGTGACCCGAACGTGCCGATCATCTTCGACGTGGAGCGCATCCGAGACGGGCGGTCGTTTACCACGCGCCGCGTGGTGGCGATTCAGCAGGGCGAAGCGATTCTCAACATGGCGGTGTCGTTTCAGCGGCATGAGGAGGGGCTCAGTCATCAGCAGGCCATGCCTGAGGTCGCACCACCGGAAGCCTGCATGACATGGTCCGAATATGTGGGTCCGTGGGTTGCACGCGTGCGCGAGCGCGACCCGGTCGCAGCGGAATACCTGGGACGGCGACGTCCGATCGCCATGCGGCCCGTGAATCCAATGAACCTAGCTCAGCCCGAGCCGGGCGGCATGTTCCAGTACTACTGGATGCGTGCGGACGGGGTGCTGCCAGATGATCCGTTGATGCATGCGGCGCTCGCCGCATATGCGTCCGACCACAACCTGTTGAGCGTGGCCATGAGGCCCCACGGCTTGACGCCGCATCAATCCGGGGTGATGGCGGCCAGTCTCGACCATGCGGTTTGGTTCCATAGCGACTTCCGTATGGACGAGTGGTTGCTGTATGCGCAGCATAGCCCCGTTTCTGGCCAGTCCCGCGGGCTCGGTCTTGGGCACCTGTACACGCGTGCCGGTCGGCTCGTGGCGAGTGTGTGCCAGGAGGGCCTGATGCGAATCTCGACAACTCGCAGTGAATCGTCTAGGTAAGCCCCGAGCCTGGGCCTCCTTGGCCACGGGTTCGAAAACCCAGGACCGCGCGCCAGCGGTGGTGCTGTGCGATGCCCGCAGGGTCCAGGTAGGCCCGTGAGGAGGGAAGGCCGGTATGCGAAAGTCCGTTCAGCTCTGGATGCCGGGGGCGCTGTTGTGTGCACTCCTGTCTGCGATGGCGGGGGGCTGCAACAAGTCTGCTCAGCCCGCCGCGAAGAAGGAACAGGGCAAGGACCCATCGGCCAGCGCGGAAACGCCCAAGAAGGCAGACGAGGCGAAACCCGCTGGCAAACCGGGAGATATCCCGGCTCCCAGTGACGTGGCGGCTCCCCCCGCGGACGCTGAGAAGACCGCTTCCGGTCTCGCCTCCAAGGTTCTCAAAAAGGGCGCTGGAGAGAAGAAGCCGCGGGAGTTCGACAAGGTCAAGGTGCACTACACCGGCTGGAAGACCGACGGGAAGATGTTCGACAGTTCGGTCAAGCGGGGCAGCCCGGCGACCTTCGGAGTCAAGCAGGTGATCCCGGGATGGACCGAGGCATTGCAGCTGATGAAGGTTGGCGAGAAGCGCCGGCTGTGGATTCCGGCGGAACTCGCGTACAAGAACCGGCCGGGGCCCCAAGGCATGCTCGTGTTCGACGTGGAGCTGCTCGAGATCATCGAGGGCAAAGCGCCAATTCCGGCACCGGAAGATGTCGCCGGACCCCCTGATGATGCCCAGAAGACGGAATCCGGGCTGGCCTACAAGGTGCTGGAGAAGGGAACGGGGAAGAGCAAGCCACGGGCCCACGATCGGGTCGTCGTCAACTACACGGGTTGGACCACCGACGGGAAGATGTTCGACAGTTCAGTGACCCGTGGCCAGCCTGCGACGTTTGCGGTTGGCAAGGTGATCGCGGGCTGGACCGAGGGGCTTCAGCTGATGGTGGAGGGCGAAAAGCGGCGCCTGTGGATCCCACAGGACCTGGCCTATAAGGGGCGGCCGGGGCCGCCCAAGGGCATGCTCGTTTTTGACGTGGAGCTGGTGAAGATCGAGAAGATGCCGGACCCGCCCAAGACTCCGAAGGACGTCGCCGGTCCGCCGGCAAGCGCGAAGAAGACGGAGTCCGGGCTGGCATACAAGGTGCTCAAGCGCGGCAAGGGCAAGGACCATCCCAAGGCAACCGATCGGGTGAAGGTTCACTATTCCGGTTGGACTACGGATGGGAAGATGTTCGACAGTTCGGTGACCCGTGGTCAACCCACCTCGTTCGCCCTCAACCGCGTGATCCCGGGTTGGACCGAGGGTGTCCAGCTGATGGTCGAGGGTGAGACCACCCGCTTTTGGATTCC
>JAPPOR010000862.1 GCA_028817905.1 Myxococcales bacterium | reverse complement strand
CGAGTATTCCCTCCTTCACCGAAAGCCCTGCGAAGCCGATCACTTGCACGATCAATCACGTGCCTTGGTGATGGATGCGGGCTAGCTCCAGGAGATCAGCAGGTCCGTGTCGGACTGGGAGAGGACCTTGGGAACAACGTTGCCCTGCAAGCGGCACCAATGCATGAGGCCAGTCATGACGCCCACGTGGTAGCTTTCGCCGAAGTTCCGAACGTTGCGTAGCTGTACGACCGCGCGATCGGCTTCCATGACCGCAACGGTTGCCTTTCCGGGCTTGAGGCTAATCTCGTAGCCACGAGAGATCAGGGTCAACGCCATCTTCCAGCTACGGCCGGCGGTGGCCATAATCACTCCGCCCGAAATGGATTCCGCGAAGGTCGGGATCGCCTGGCACCCGAGTGCGTGCAACGCGTCCCCCAACCGTTTTTGCGGGTAGAGCGTTGCGCCTGCCTCGAGGACCAGCCCCATGAAGTCGCGCATCGGGTAGTCCTTGAAAGCGTGGACGCGCTCCTCGGGGTAACCCACACTTGCGGCTTTCATCGTTGCGATCAGACCGCTCACGTACATTCCCTTCACGGTGTGGCTCGCCGGCGTGTCATCGATGCGCGCGAGGTATTGCGCAAGGTCGGCGCGCCTTTCCTCGGTCAGGTGCAGGGCACACACACGCTGGGTCGCGCCCTCGATCGTAGCGCTCTTCTTAGGAGACTGCATGGCTGTGGGCATCGGAGCACCGTCTGCAGCAGAGAGCGGCCGCTGCTGTGTGGCCAAATTGTGCCACACGCCCTTGCCACTCGCACGCCGGAATGGGCGTCGGCATCGCACCGTGTGAGGACCTGTGGTCGGTTCGGGACGCAGCGCACCAAGCGCATGCTTCGAGGCTCCGGATGGCGCTATGCGGACCTTGGCCACCTCCGGCGGGTCCCCAGGCGCCGTCCGGTCCCGCCATCCGGCCATGTCCTGCCATCGCGGACGGCCAACTCACCGTGCGGTCAAAGGCAATGGCTCGAGGAGGACCTCGAAGACAACACTGGTCCCTTTTCCAGGCTCCGATGTGAGGGTCAAGCCACCACCCAAACGGTCGGCCACGGCTTGCGTCAGGAAGAGTCCCAGGCCTTGTCCGCGGTCGGGTTTGGAGGTCACGAACGGTTCCATTGCTTCGGCAAGCGCGTGCGAGTCCATGCCAACCCCGGTGTCGGTGATCGTAAAGCGGACCCGCGCTCCGCTTCGCATCGCGGTGAGCGAGACGGGGGCTTCCAGGGGACTGGCGTCCAGTGCGTTGCGTAGCAGGTTGTGAACCGACTGGGCGACAAGGCGCCTGGGCGTATTCAGCATCGGAATGTTTTCGTCGACCTGGCTCTGGACCCGCGTGCGATCGGCTTCGGGCAGCATGGCAACCGCATCCAGCACAATCTGTTTGGCAGCCACCGTCGTGGGTGCTTCCCCGACCGTCTCGCCGGCCTCCGTGAGCATCGTATCAAGGATCTCTCGGCATCGCTTGACCTGACTGCGCACGATGTCGACATCGGGCTCGAGCTGGGCGGCCGCATTGCCCCGCGAAATTGCATGCTTCATCTCCGAAGCCGCCAAGGAGATGCTGGCAAACGGCGTACCTAGTTCGTGGGCGGTGCTGGCAGCCAGGCTGGCCAAGGACGCGACACGCTCAGCTCGCTCGGCACGGGCGCGCGTCTGCGCGAGTTGCTCGTCGCGGGTGCGCAGCGCGCCCGCGACGCGAGTGACGAAGTAGGTCACCAACACGGCGGTCAGGGTAAAGGCCACCCACATGCCTCGCAGATGTAGATCGAAGCTTGCGACTTCTGGCACCTGTCCGGCGGAGGATGCGTCCGGGGCACCCGCGCTAGCGGCGCGAGTATCCGCGGGGCTGGTATGATCGCCGTGTTGTGGGTGGGCGCGATGTCCCATGTCCCCCATGCCGGTTCCGGCGCCGCTCGTTCGCTCCGCTGCACCGTGGACTGTACTGTGGGCTCCAACGTGGTGCCCCGGCGCGAAGAACAGGGCACCGAAGGCGACCACTGCCGCCGCTGCAAGCACCCACGCGGACGATCGCGCCAGCATCATGGCACCCATCGCTATCGGGATCATGTACAGTGCCGTGAGTGGATTGGAAGCGCCCCCGGTGAAGAATAGGACGGTGGTCAGCGCGATCGTATCGAAGAGCAGGAGACCCACCGCCAGGCGTTGGATCCCCAGCTGTTGACCGAGTCGGGGAGCCACGTAGTTGGTCACAAGCGTTACGGTAGCTCCCAACAGAATTGGGGCGGGGTGCATCGGTTGGAGAAACCCCAACTGCGAGAGCCCGAGCGCGACCAGGAAAGCGACTCCGGCACCCCAACGCGGTTGCACCAGCCAACCAAGCCCGAGCACGTCGCTGTGATTCGAAGCCATCTCCCTTTTGCTCTCCGCGTCCGTTGTGGTCTCTACCTTCAGAGATTGGGAGTAAAGGGTGCTTTTCCGGTGCTGGGGGTCTCGTATTCGCGGACTTCACCGTCGCGCAGGCGCAAGGTCCATGTCGTCTTGTGCCGTAGGCCACGGCCCCGCAGGGTGACGCCGCGCACCACAAGGCTGGTTGGCAGCTGCATGGTGATCGCCTGGGTGGGACAGACCTTCACGCACGCAGCGCAATCCCAGCAGTCCGCGTTGTCGGTGATGGCTGCCTTATCGTTGTCCTTGATGAACATCAGGTCGCCGGGACAGTCGCGAACGCACATCGGCTCCTCTGCCGTGCCACATCGGTTGCAGCGTTCTTCGTCTACCTTGATGCCCACGTCGATTTCTCCATGTTCACTGCCCATTCGTCTCGGAAGCGTCGTTCCGGCGCCGACGAACCACGGCGCCGTCTGACAGCGGGGGCAGGACGACCTGGACCTGCGCCCGCTCCACCTGACGTTCGCGCATCTCGATGCGGCCATCGGGGTGACGCACGCTGTTGACGAAGACGTGCCAGCGCGCATCATCGCGCAACGGGTGGTCCAAGCGTTCCTGATAGCACCGCCAGCGAGTCTCCTTGCGGTGGTCCATGTGAGCAACTAGCTGTTGCGCAACAGTGATGCGATCAATCACGTCGTGGCATAGCAGTAGGCTGTGCACGTCGTCGGCCATGAGCGCGCCCTGCTCATGTTCGAGTCTAGATAGGTGGAGCTTGGCGAGCTTGAGGCCTCCTTCGGAGTATCCGTATTGCTGGCTGATTCCCCCCGCATACTCGTCCATGACCTTTTGTAGACGTTCCTCCATCTCGATCGCGGGCACACCATTACGATGGGCCCGGGGAGCAAAGACACGGGCTCGTTCTGCTCTGCACTGCTCTGCTAGCTCCAACTCACCGACAGAGATGTCGGCATGGTGTGCGTCGATCATATCGCGTACGGCGATCACAGCTTCCGCCCAGGCGCCGGAGGCATACTTCTTCGGAACGCCGCCCACAACGTCGCCCGCCGCCCAAAGACCGGGCAAGGTGGTTCGCCTTTGTGCGTCCACCCAGTAGCCGCTCAGGCCGTGGCCCCCGACAACGTGAGGCTCGCCACCGGTAATCTCGATCGGCGCCATCTCGCCGCCGGCCCTGGCATAGTAAGCCTCGTCACTCATGATCATGGCCGACGAGGGTGCCATCGAAAGGTAGGCGCGGACGGTGTCCTCGAGACGCCGGGGTTCGACACCTCGCAGATCCAGGTAACAGGGACCGCGTCCGGCTCGGTGCTCCATCAGTGTCGCATGGAGCCGATCCTGCGTCGTCATACGTTGACCGCCCAGATGCTGGTAGTACTTCTCCAGATATCGTTCGCCACGCGCATTGATTTGGCGAGCACCTAGCCACTGGGCGATCTCACCGGTCGGCGCGATCGCGTCCTTGATGCGCAATGGAATGAAGCGGAATTCAAACGAGGTCATCTCCGCTCCCGCCCGAATGCCCATTGCAAGGCCAGCGCCGGTATTGAACGGCGAGTACCACATGCGATGAGCGGCGCCCCCCGGGTTGCTCGGTCGGTAGAGCCCGGAAGCACCACCCGTACAAACCAGCGTGCGCCGAGCTCGAACGACGTGAAAGCGACCGTCACGTACACCGAAGCCATAGGCGCCCACGACGCGACCCTCGCACACGGCCAAGCCCGTTACGTTCACGCGGTTCAGGATACGGGCGCCCGAGGCCTCGGCTCGCTTGGCGACGATCGGCTTGATGCGCTCACCAAAAATCTTGATCGAAGCCCGCCCGCGCTTGAGCGGACGGCCCAGCTCGTCGCGCGGGATGGGTAGTCCCCACGAGCCCACTTTCCGGACTTGCTCGTTCAGCTCCGCGGCCATCGTGAGGGTAAGGTCGTCGCGTACGATGCCGTGGGTCTCGCGCACAACGTACCGGAGAAACGATTCGGGTGTCTCGCCCGGGTGCAGGTACGCGTTGAGAGCGCTGATGCCCGCCGCCAAGCACCCGCTGCGATAGATGTGCGCCTTCTCCAGCAACAGGACATCCAGTTCAGGTGCCCGTTCGCGCGCTTCGACCGCGGCCACACATCCGGCTGCGCCGCCGCCGATGATGAGCAGGTCGCAGTTGTGTTCGACCACTTCTGAGGTCATCGCACCGTCAACGTCGATTCCCGAAAACCGTTGGTGCCGGGCTCGTGGACCCAGAGCTTGGTATCCCGGACCTCGCCCTCCATTACGC
This sequence comes from Myxococcales bacterium, assembly GCA_028817905.1. Lineage (GTDB taxonomy): Bacteria > Myxococcota_A > Polyangia > Polyangiales > JAFGIB01 > JAPPOR01. The sequence goes on along the minus strand of JAPPOR010000862.1, from coordinate 10,185 downwards.
TCACCACGATGAACGCGCAGGGCCACATGAGCGTGTTGTTGGAGGCGAAGGTGGCCGCGTCCTCCTTCGAGAAATAGGCACCGGCATCGCAGTGCGAATGATAGATGACCTTGATAGGCGTGTCGTTTTCCTCGCCAGCGGCAAGCGCCCGCGTGGCTCGTAGCTCATTGATCTTGAAGTACGTCTTGGAGGTGCGCGGAAACGTCTCTGGATCGAGCTTGTGGTACTTGTCAGCCTCGTTTTCCTCGCGCATCGCAGTGGTCAGGTGATCCGGTTCGACACGCGGCCCCGAGACGAATCCACAACACTCACTCGGATACGTGTCACGGGCATGGGCGTGCAGCTCCTGGAGGACTGCAGCGTCGATCACAAGCGGCCCACGAATCCATGGTTGCGGGTCACCAGTCATAGTGCTTCTCCCAGCGCATCGGAGCGAAGTATCGGTCCCCGCGATCACAAGCGATCGTCACCACACACCCCTGCTGGATACGTTCGGCAATCTTGAGCGCGGCGGCCACATTGGCGCCCGCAGAATGGCCTAGATGCAGGCCTTCTTCGATAGCCAGGCGATCTGCCATGTCCCAGCCTTCCTCGGTAGCCACGGTCATGTGTTCATCGGGGAGGCCTTCGTCATAGATCTCCGGCACAATCGAGCTCGCCATATGCTTGAGGCCCTCGAGTCCGTGTAGCGCCTCTGCGGGTTGGGCGGCGATGCATTCGATCTTGCGAGAGTGTTCGTGGAGACGTCGCGTAACCCCCATCATCGTCCCGCTCGTCCCGAGGCCTGTGACGAAATGGGTAATCTCATCGCCTACCTGATCGAGAATCTCCTGCCCGGTGCCCAAGTAGTGCGCCCTGGGATTCGATGGATTGCGATACTGGTCGGAGTAGAAGTACTTGTCGGGGTTGTCTGCAACGAGCTCTCGACAATGGCGGATCGCCCCATCGGACTGCTCCATGGGATCGCTAAAGATCAGCTCGGTCCCGTATGCCTGAGTGATATCCTTGCGGGCCTGGGACACGTTGCCAGGCATCACGAGGGCGACCCGGTATCCGAGGGCAGCGCCGAAAATCGAGTATGCGACACCGGTGTTGCCGCTCGTTGCGTCGATCAGAATCTTGTCCTTGGTCAGCCGTCCATCCTGGATCGCGTCCAACATCATTTGCAGTGCTGGACGATCCTTCACGGAGCCGCCCGGGTTCATGTATTCCAGCTTCAGATAGACCTTTACCCCGGGCGTCTCACGCGCGACGTTTCGCAGTCGGATAAGAGGCGTGTTGCCCACAGCCTCCACGATCGAATTCATGCGTGCGGGTCTGGCCATTCGTACGTTACTCCGTGGTTGCCATGCCCTGCGAGCCGCCCTGCTGCGCGCACGCGCCGGGAAGCTCAAGGACCTGTTTGATCCGCTCCACCGCTGAAAGCGCCCCTGACAGCGCCGATTGGGCCTGCGCGTAAGCGGCCTCCCTTTCCCCAAGCGCGAGGCTGTCACAGGCCGGTAGGCCCGCGAGGGCTGGCCCCCCCGGCGCCTGACGCAGACCCGCGCGGGTGAGGTACATGTGAGCAACAGCGGCGGCGGTCGGGTCCACGTCCTCGGGCATCGAGAACGTCGCGTCGCACAGGCGCTCTTGGCCCGGGCCACCGATTTCCGGCAGCAACAGCTGACGGGCGTACAGAAGCCGCATGTGGTCTGTCAGCACAACGCTTCCCCGCAGGCGTCAGTGCCCGCCCGCAATCGCCGGCACGATGCTAATCGCGTCGCCATCTTTTACGGTGGTTTCCAGGTTATCGAGGAAGCGGATGTCCTCCTCGTTTTGATAGATATTCACGAATCTCCGCACGCCGCCTTTGTCGTCGCAGAGACGGTCCTTCAACCCCGGGTAGTTCTTCTCCAGGTCGTCGATCACCTGACGTACGCTGGTGCCGCTGGCCTCCACTTCGTCCTTGCCTTCGGTGAGAGTCCTAAGCGGGGTTGGAATGCGAACAGTTATCGCCATGGTCTAGCCTCGTTGATGTCGTTGGTCGGGGTTTGTTTTCCCGTCGAAAGTGGGGGTAGGGCGCCACTGGAGCGTACATCGTCCCCGGTGTCATCCTGCTACGGGCTCAGTCGCACATGCGGCGCGCACGTAGCGGGCCATGTTCATCTCTTGAATGTGGCCCGCGCAAAGCGGGCAGCCGGGATTGTCGGGGGCCCGCAGTTGGCGCAGCCCGTACCCAAGGGCCTGGTAGCTGTACCAGGTGCGGCAGGCGTGCGCCTGGTCCCCCAGGAGCTGGAGCGCCAGCCGGGCTTGCAGGGCGCCCAGTACACCCACGACCGGTCCCACGACCCCGGCCGCGGCGCACGTCTCGGGATGCTCGGTCGGGATGTCCTCGAATACGCACCTCAGGCAGGGTCCGCGGTGGGCCGAACTCCCCAACGCCCAGCCTACCCAGCGCACCGCACCCGCATGAACCACCGGAACGCCGGCCAGCCTAGCCGCGTCCGCAGTCATGAACTTCGAAGCGAAGTTGTCCGTGCCCTCGACAATCAGGTCGTGCCCCTCGATGAGGTCTCCGATCGTGTCCGGCACGGCGTGTATTTCACGTGCAACGGTGTCAAGTTTGTTGCCGCATTTGTGTGCTTCGCGTGCCAGACGGTCCGCGGCAAGGGCGGCCTTCCCTTGGCCCTGGTCCGCTTCGGAGTAGAGCAACTGGCGGTGCAAATTGCTAAGATCCACGCGATCTTGGTCCACAATCGTGATCTGACCGATCCCCGATCGTGCCAGTATGAGGCCCGCGATCGATCCTAGGCCGCCAGCACCTAGCAGCAACACTCGGCTTTCGGCCAGCGATCTCATTCGAAGTACTCGTCCAGGCTGAAGTAGCGTTCGCCGGTATCGCAGAGGATCGTCACCACATGGGCCTTGGGTCCCATTTCGCGCGCGACGCTGGCCGCGACGTGCACGTTTGCTCCGGCGCTGATGCCGACCAGCAGCCCATCTCCCTGGGCAAGTGCCGTCTTCGCCTGGTAGGCATCGCGATCGCTTACGGCGCGAACCTCGTCGACCACCTGCGGGTCGTAGTTGCGCGGCACGAAACCGGCCCCGATCCCCTGGATCTTCGTGGGCCCCGGGTCACCGCCTGCCAGGACCGGGCTGTTGGCGGGTTCAACGGCAATGACGCGCGTTCCCCCCCAGTGCTCCTTGAGCCGGCGCCCAATTCCGCTGACGGTTCCTCCAGTGCCAACGGCCGCGACCAAGGCATCCACCCGTTGATCGCCCATCGCCTCGAGAATCTCCACCGCGGTGCGTCGATAGTGTGCGTCTGGATTGGCCGGGTTGTCGAACTGCATGGGCATGAAGGCTCCCTCACGTGCAACGATCTCCTCGGCAGCCTCGATCGCACCCTCCATGACACGCTCCGCGGGCGTAAGCACGATCGTTGCGCCGTAGGCTTTCAGAAGCGCCCTGCGCTCGAGCGACATGCTCTCCGGCATGGTCAACACGAGTCGATAGCCCTTGGTCGCACACACAAGCGCCAACCCGATGCCCGTGTTGCCCGAAGTCGGCTCAACGATCGTCGCCCCCGGCGACAGGCGCCCCTGACGCTCAGCGGCCTCGACCATCTCAAGGCAAATCCGATCCTTGACGGATCCACCAGGGTTGAAATGTTCCGCTTTGGCCCAGATCGTACCGCCGGTCTCTACCGCGATACTCTTCACCCGTACCAGGGGAGTATTGCCTATAAGTTCCAGAGGGTTATCGAGAACTGGAGCTACCATAGCGGGCCTCTACACATATCAGATCGAGTAGACATAGGGAGCGGCGGGATGGGCCCGAAGCCCCAGGCGCCTGGCCTTATCGCACATGTCCGACAGGCTGACCGCGTCCATGCAAGCCTCGATTTGCCCCGCGACCTCCGAGAGGACGGCCTGGCTTACCTGAACGCTGGTGGTGTTGAGCGCGGCGGCGTCGGGCTCGGGCTGGGCCAGGGCCACGGGGCCATCGACGGCCCGCACAACGTCCCCGAGCCGAATGTCGGCTGCCCTGTGTGCCAGTTGATACCCACCTTTGGGGCCCCGCTTCGAGCGAACCAACCCCGCCCGTCGCAAGTCCTGGAAAACCTGCTCGAGAAAGCGCGGTGGAATCCGTTGGCGCTCGCTGATCTCCTTGACCTGGGAAGCGCTACCCTCCGCGTGGAAGGCCAGGTCGAACACCGCCTGGATGGCGTACCGACTCTTGTTCGACAGCTTCATGTCAGGCTACCTAGTATCCCCATCGGACAAGTCAAGAATAATTCGCTGTCTCGGGCTGCGCAACCCGAGGCGCCAACGGCGGGGCGACCCGGTGGTGCCTGCAGCGCAAGAAGAAAGGGCCGTGGAGCCGGGCAGTTGTAGCAGGGCACGTGCTTTGCCCATGGATGCGAGCTAGCTTTCGCGCCTAAAATTCGAACTTGAGCCATGGCCACAACCAACAATCATCACCAGCAAGGGCAGCAGGGCGAAGCCGACATCGAGATGTCCGAGGCGCCCTACATCGTCTTCTCAGGTTTCAGCATGGGAACCGCAGATGTCGTGCCGGGCGTCTCCGGCGGCACCATGGCCGTCGCCATGGGCATCTATGCCCAACTCCTGCGCGCGATCGCTTCCGTCAATGTTGAGTGCATCCAGGCGCTCCTGGGCCTCAAGTGGGCACGGGCCTTCGCGATCATTCACTTGCGCTTTCTGGCCTCGCTCGGCGTGGGAATCGCGTTGGGTGTTGGTTTGATGGTCAAGATCGTGAAGCTGCCGGAACTGATCCACTCGAGCCCGAAGCCGGTGTATGCGGTGTTCTTCGGCCTGGTGCTCGGATCGACGGTCCTTCTTTCGCGCCGCATTCCCCTTTGGAACGGGGCTCGTATCGGTTCCCTGCTGTGCGGTGCGGGCTTTGGCTTTGCGGTGGTGAGTCTTGTTCCGGTTGCCACCCCGGACGCCCCATGGTTCATCTTTCTCAGTGGCTTCATTGCGATTTGCGCGATGGTGCTCCCGGGGATCAGCGGCTCCTTCGTGCTGCTGATCCTGGGCAAATACGCCTACGTGCTCGACGCATTGGGGAACCTGCGGTTCGGCATCATCGTTCCCTTCGCGCTGGGAGCCCTGATCGGTTTGGCGACGTTTTCGCGCGTCGTGGCCTGGGCCCTGTCCCGGTGGCACGACACGGTGCTTGCGGGTCTCACCGGACTGCTGCTAGGCAGCCTGTGGCGCATATGGCCCTACCAGCACCTGACGACCATCATCGTGCGCGACAAGCCGCGGGTCGTCGGAGCGGAACCCTTTCTGCCGACCGGCCTGGAACCCGCCGTGCTTATGCTGTTCGTGGCCGGGGTCGCGACGGTACTGGCGCTCGAGTTTGTGGCTACCAGGAAGGCCATCCAACCAGCCTGATCTCGCTTCGTCGCACGGAAATGCCTTTGTCCACTTGGTGCGAGACGATAAGCTGAAAGGCTCGCGCCCGCCGCCGCATCTGCCTCGAGATGGACCTGTTTAGCGCATCCCTCCGCTACGCCAAGCCGTTCCGGTTCGGCACGAGCGACCCAGACCCCGAACTTCCGATCGCATCCCGCGGTCTCATCGGTGACGGCCATACAGCCGCCCTGGTGCGGCCCGACGGGATCATCGATTGGCTGTGTTTCCCGCGGTTCGATAGCCCATCGGTGTTCGGTGGGATCCTGGACCCGAAGCACGGGGGTATCACGGGCATTCGGCCAGAAGCACCTCGCTTCGACAGCCTCCAGGCCTATGACCCAGACACCAACGTGCTCGAAACGCTGCTCATGGTCCCCAATGAAGGGGTCATACGCCTTACGGATTTCATGCCTTGGAACGACGATCCGCGGGCCTGTATCCACGAGGTTCATCGGCGCGTGGAATGTCGGGATGGCAGCGTCGCCTTGAACATCATTTTTGACCCGCGCTTTGGGTACGGTGCGTCCGAGACGACTGTCGAACGTCGCGAGCACGGTGTGATCGCCCGGTCAGGAGCGGAGAGCATCGTGATCGTCGTGGGACACAACGTGGCGTGGCACGACCGGCCCGGGGGTGGGGTGCAGGCGACCGTACACCTACGCAAAGGTGAGCACTGTTGGGTGATCCTCTCGTGGGACGCACCCGACCCCGAGCCACTCACCGCCTACCGACCCTTCGAGCAACTACGCGCAACCCGGCACCACTGGCGCCACTGGGCCAGCCAGCTCGAGTATGACGGCCCCAACCGGCACCATGTGATGCGCTCAGCACTCGCTCTGAAGCTCATGATCTACGGCCCCACCGGCGCGATGGTGGCCGCGCCCACGGCGGCCCTTCCCGAGTGGTTGGGTGGCGAACGCAACTGGGACTACCGCTTCACTTGGAGTCGCGATACGGCGATGGGTATCCGGGCCGCAAACCGCATCGGCTATTCCCGGGAAGCCCGCGAGTTCTTTCATTTCATGCGCGACGCGTTGCAGGCCAATCCGGAACTGCAGGTGATGTACGCGGTCACCGGGGACCCGGTCCCGGAAGAACGCGAACTATCCCATCTTCGAGGCTACGCGGACTCTCGTCCGGTCCGCATCGGTAACGGTGCAAAGGACCAACTGCAGCTCGACACCGCTGGAGCGTTGATCGACGCTGCATTCCTGCACGAACAGAACGGCGGGGCCATCGGCCTTCGCACCTGGCGTCACCTACGTCACGTGGTGTCGTCGGTCGCAAAGAACTGGCACCGCCCCGACCACGGGATTTGGGAGCCGCGCCATGGTGTCCGACAGAACGTGCACTCCAAGCTCATGAGCTGGCTGGCGCTCGACCGCGGGGCACGCCTGGCTGACCGCTTCGGCGACAACTGTGCACGGGAGTTCCAGCGCGCAAGTGAGCTGGTGAGGCGCGACATCTTGAGTCATGGACTCGACGCAAACCACAACCACTTCGTGAGCCGCTATGGGGGTGAGGATGTGGATGCGGCGCTGTTGCTGCTACCCGTTGGTGGCTTCATCGAGCCGGACGATCCCCGGGTGCTAGCGACGATCGATGCCGTCCGTGAGCGCCTCGGTGAGGGGCCCTTCGTATACCGCTACAAGGCGGACGATGGCGTCAACGGAAGCGAGGGGGCGTTCGTTCTGTGCGGTTTCTGGCTTGCCGAAGCGCTCGCCCGAGCAGGACGGCTCGAAGCGTCACAAGAGGTGTTCGCGGCGCACGCGCAGGCATCCAACCACCTGGGACTGCTCGGTGAGGAGATCGACCCACGGACCCAGGATCAGCTCGGGAACTTTCCACAGGCGTTCAGTCATCTGGGGCTGATCAACTCTGCGATTGCGATCGATCGCGTACTACGCCGGCGCGACGAAACGGCGATCCTCACGGACCCGGAGTCGTGAGACGGGTTGGGGCGCGCCTCTGTGGTCTGCTGGTGCTGGCGTTCAGCATCCTGGAGGTCCGACCCACCCTCGCCCAGTCCGACTCGGGGGCACTTGCCGCGTGCATCGAGTCGGCCCTCTCGTCTGAACGGGCACGAAACATGCAGGTGCTGCCGCGCCCGGCCGACGCCTTCCTGATCGCACCCGACTCCGTCCAGCATCCCTTCAGCCTACCAGCGCGCGGATGCATGGGATTTCTGGCCGTCGGCAGGCGTCACACCCAGGCGCTATCCCTAGCCATCTACCGAAGCGACGGGCGAATCGCCGCCGCTTCTGCAGAACCCGCCGTCTACGCCTATCTTCAAACCTGCGGACAGGCAGGGGAGCGTTTCATCGCTCACGTGCGGATGTCTGACGGCACCGGAGAGGTGCGTCTACTTCCCCTTTGGCGAGCACGTGCAAGATTGGAAGGTCTGGAAGATGCGATGGCAGCATGCCGCGCCATCGGAATGGTTCGGCCACTACCGATCGATGTCGGCCCTGAACCGATCGGTCCCCCCCTGCATCACTCGCTCAAACAATTGACCCAGCGACTGGCCAAGCTGGGGTACCAGCGCAGGGGAGAGCCACTCCGTGGCTCGTTGCCTACGATGCGCCGCGATGTGCGACGGCTCGTCCTTCCTGGGAACCGCTGCTACGCGTTCGCTGCGCTCGGAGACGTGGACGTGGGCGACATCGATCTACGCGTGTTTGGGCCCGAAGAGTCCCCGCGCCTGCTCGCCGGAGAGTATGAGCGTTCGCGGCAAGCCGTCGTTAAAATGTGTGCCAAGCAGGACAGCCAGGTATTGATGGACGTCAGGATGTACGACGGTGGAGGTGCCTATCTCGTCCAGGGCTACGAACTGTCCCGCCCTCGCATTCCGGTACCGGCTGGCGTCGAGGGGCCGACCCTCATCGGGCTGAGTGAGGCCGAAAGGACCTTCGGCTCGCGTGGGCTAGGCGTGCGCGATACAATCTGGGTACTACTACCCGCACGCGGAGAACAGCGAGTCCCACTGCATATGTCGGCCGACGGTTGCTACGGAGTTGCGCTTGTTCCGTCGCGCGATCAAGGGCGTGGGGACTTGGATCTCGGAGTGACCGACCAGCATGGCAACCTGGTGGCTGCAGACATGGGACCTGGGAATCACCCACGGGTGTACGTGTGCCCCGAACGCGATGCGCTCCACATGCTTGTGGCCAGAACGCCCGACTTGACCCGCCCGAGTCGGGCACTGCTGATCGTCGCCAGCGATGTGCCGGATACTTCCCATGCCGACGCCAGCCAGTCCTCGCCTCAGGAGGACCCATGATCCGCGCCCGCGCCGCGACGTTGGGCGTCTTGATTACCCTATCGGCCGGCTGCGCGACCGTCGCGGCACCCCGCGCGCGCACGCCCGAGCCATCCCCAAAGTCAGTCGTACCATCCTCGCTGTCCGTGCAGATGACCGAGGTCGCGCGCCGCCTGACAGCTATCGGATTGGTGGCGCGGAGGCCCAGGCTCGAGGGCTTCATTCCGAGCGGCACGCGGCGCAGCTTCCCGCTCGACCTGCCCGGCGGGGCGTGCGTTACATTGGTAGCCTTGGCGACCGCCGGCGTCGCAGACATGGATGCGGCGCTTTACACTCCGGACGGCCAGTTGCTGGCTGCCGACTCCCAGCCGGATTCCCATCCCTCGATCCAAGTGTGTGGGGTGGGACGACTCCAGCGCTACTACTATGTGCTCCACTCCTATGACGGCTCCGGAAGCTTTCTCGTGCACGCCTTTGCCGGCCCCCGCGACGCCTTGCAGCGGGCGGCCCGGGAACTAGGGGGAAGGCCTGCGGTCGCGGTCCGCCCGGGACCGGACGCCACCGCTGAAGACGAGATTCAGGGGTTGTCCCAAGGACTGCAGAAACGTGGCTACACGTTTGAGGGGGAACCTATTCAACTAGAGCTTTCGACCGCGCAGCGCATGCGTGTCGCGCTGGTCGTCGACGCGGGCCACTGCTACGCGGTGGCGGCCTTCGGGCGCGACGGTCTTTCTGACATCGACTTGAGGATATTGGATGAGCGGGGCGAGGAAGTCGCGGGCGACCGGGCCCCCCTGGGACACGCACAGGTGCAGTTTTGCGCTCGCTCTGGGGCGCAATACGCGGCCGAAGCCCACGCAGTGGCCGGCGCGGGACCGGCCACGCTCCTGGTGTTTCACGGGGCGGCTCATCGGATCATGGGGCACGCGGGCCTGTGGCAAGGTCAGGCTGAAGCATCCAAGCGGACGCGCAGAGCGCCTTTGTCAGAAGCGGTCGCCAAAGTGGAGAGCGAAGCAGCAGCCGCCGGATACGGCCGGCTGATCACACGACTGGATGGCTTTCTTCAGTTCGGAGAGGTGGCGGAGCGAGAGATCACACTGCGTGGGCAGCGCTGCTACCGACTGGTCGCGACGTCCGACGCCGGCCTGTACCAACTCGCTTTCAAGCTCCGACGCGCCAGGTTGGATCAAGCGGGGCCGTCCACGCCAAACCCACCGCAACCTGCCGCAAGCGCCGCGGACTTGTGCGTCGGCGGTACTGAAACGGTGCGCGCGCGACTGGTCGCGGAGCAAGGCTCGGGCAGCTATGCCCTGACGGTGTTCGCGCGCTAGCCGGGTTCAGCCGGGTTACTTCCAGCTTCGCTGCCTGGTGAATGGGCCCCCGGGGTGTATGTGCTTGGGGCAGCGACATCGGCAGGCATCGGCCGGTAGGCTCCCTGGGCTTCGGGACTGGTGGGGTTCACGGGGCGTATGCGCGGGCGCGTTGCACGACGAAACCGCTAGC
>JAPPOR010000044.1 GCA_028817905.1 Myxococcales bacterium | reverse complement strand
CGCCTCGTCCTATCCGACGAATACCTCTCTGCCCTCACGCAGTCGCTCTAGCCCGCATCCATCATCAAAGCACGCGATGCTCGTGCAAGTGATCGGCTTCGCAGGGCTTTTGGTGAAGGAGGGAATACTCGCTGTATTTTCGACTGAAGCGAAAGCCCTGCGGAGTCGAGCAGTTGTGCGAGGGCGCGTGATTTGGTGATGGATGCGGGCTAGCACGACTCGTCGATGCAGAGACGACCATCGTAGCCGGCGTTGTCCTGACACTCGTCATCCATCTCGAGCTCCTCGAAGTCGATCGACCCGGCACACCGCACCAAGCACCGATGGCAGATCCGGATCGGATACAGGTAGGGCGCGATGTCCACCTCTACATCACCCAACGTTTTTCCGAAGAACTGGATCTCAGCGAGGATCTGGTCGTTGATGAGGTCAGAAAGACTGGACGCGTAGGATGTTGGGATCACCTCCACCGCAGCAACCCCGACGCTGGGCTCTTCGTTGTCGGTGGGCGGCAAAGATAGGTTCGTGTTGACAAGGAACGGGTTCGGCAACGGCGGGTCCACCATATCGAAGACCAGGGTGCGCTGCTGCTGGTCCATCAGGCGGACCTCTGCGCGCGTGATCTGCAGCACGTTTGGCTCCGAACGCCCCAATTCCATGTCGTAGCTCGGACGCAGCTGGCTGTTCACGCGCAACCACACCAGATATGGGTTCTCACACAACCCCCGATCCGTCACGTCAGGATCGCCGTCCGTGGCGATGTCGTACAGGCCGATAGGCTTGAACAGGGCGCCCTCCCCCGTGCCGGGGCGGTAGATGCATTCTGAATCTGGAACCACGCTAATGTCTACAAATGCCGAAGGCCCCTCGGGAGAGCAGGCGGCAAGAGCGACAAGCGACAGCAAGACTAGACATAAATTGCGCCCCATGGCTCCTCCCTAAGCAGGTCCAGCTCAGTTTAGCGCGGCGCGCTCGAGCATCACAACTTTCCGGACGCAACGAAGCAGGTGTGTGTAGAAGGCCGCTCCCTCTTGCCCTGCCCTACATGCGGAGCAAGCTGGCCAACTCCCGCAGTGGAAGCTTGCGAAGTTCGATGTCTCCCGGAGCCCCGGGCAAGACGTAGCGTACAGCGTCTCCGGAGCGCTTCTTGTCCGCGGACAGAAACGACAGGGTGCGGTCCGTGAGATGCGGCGTGACGTCGGTTGGAAGGCCCAGTCGGTGCAGCAGGGCGGTCATGCGGTCCGCATCCTGCGCCGCCATGCGGGCGAGCCGTACCGACAGGCGGCATGCTGCAACCATTCCCAGTGCCACGCACTCCCCGTGGCGTAGGCGATAGTCTTGGGCAGCCTCGATCGCGTGCCCCACGGTGTGCCCCAGGTTCAAAATCGCCCGCAAACCGGCTTCTCGTTCGTCGAGCGTAACCACGCGAGCCTTCATGCGGCACGCCATACGGATGGCGTCCGAAGTGGCCTGCGGCTCACCCGCTCGCAGCGCCTCGGCATCCCGCTCAAGGGCGCTAACCTCGCGTTCGCCCTCGATCCAAGCTGATTTCACCACCTCTGCCAAACCGGCGACGCGCTCGGCATCGGGAAGCGTTTCCAACACGTCCACGTCCGCAAGCACGAAACTCGGCTGGTGGAACGCACCCACGAGGTTCTTGCCCTGGCGGGTATCGAAGCCCGTCTTGCCGCCCACCGAGCTATCCACCATTGCCAGCAAAGAGGTCGGAACATGTCCAACCGCCACGCCGCGCAGAAGCGTCGCCGCTGCGAACCCGGCCAGATCGCCAACGACCCCCCCGCCAACCGCCACTACGAAGGCATGACGGTCGACCCCGGCGGACAGCGCCTGATCCCAGATCGCTTCGACACTTCGAACGTGTTTGTGGGCCTCCCCGGCCGGCAGCGTCACGAGGGCAACGTCGCTTCCTGCATTGCGTAGGGTGTCAGCGATGTTCACTCCCCAACGGGGTCCGACGTTCTCGTCGGTGACCAGCACAACGCGGCGCCCTGCTAGGAACTCGACGATCCGATGGCGAACACCGGAACCGACCTCGACTGGATACGTGCGTCTTCCGAGCGGCACAGTGACTAGTTCGCGACCAGCCAGATCAGCAACCATCTCGACCGCCTGTTGCACGCTGAGTCTTCCCGTGTCTACGCGCGCGTGACACTCCGCATAGGCCTCCGCTCGCTGAGCCAGCAAAGCGGTCAACCGGGCCCGAATATCCTGCCCGGCCAGCAGTGGCCGACCTTTGCCGGAACCGACGCGCCGCACGAGCACATCCAAGTCCGCGTCGAGCGTCACCAGGGTGCCCTCAAAGAGCAGCCTGTGGCGAAGCTCCGGCACCGTGACGGTTCCCCCTCCCAGGCTCACGATCGCATCTTGCGTGTCCGCCAACAGCTCGCCAAGCACATCGGCCTCCAGGTGCCGAAAAGCCGCTTCGCCCGAGTCCGCAAAGATTTCTGCAACCGAGCGACTCGCCCGAGCCTGGATCCGCTCATCCAAATCGATCACGGCAAGCCCCAAGCGCTCACCCAGGAGTCGCGCGATCGTGGACTTCCCGCTCCCCATCGGTCCCGACAGAAAAACCCGCATTGAACGCTCTCGCAGGGAGTCTTAGCGCAGATCTCGCCTCAACCCAATGACCGCACGGACGGCGGGTGCCCTTTCCCCGTTCGTCAGCCGACCGATGTGCGCCCGCCGTCCCCCAATCCGCTGGTCGCGCCGCTTAGCTCTCGAAGAAAGCGGTCTTCTCGACGTCCCGATCCGCAGCCGGAGCGAAGCGACGCAACCCATGGAAGAAGGGGCGGGTGAGTGTACGTAGGGCAGCTTTGCCGCGACGGGGGAAAGGGCGCGCGCCCTTTCCCTCCATCAGAACTCCCTAGCGAGAGAGCGACTCGGCGCGATTGACGATGCGCGGCGTCAAGAAGATCAGCAGTTCGCTTCGTGCATCTCGGTGCGAGCGCTTCTTGAACAGAATCCCGATGATCGGGATATCTCCGAAAAATGGCACTTGCTCCATCCCGCGACCGGTGTTGCGGCTGTAAATGCCTCCGATAACGGCGGTGTGGCCGTCCTGCACCAGCAGGCTGGTGTCCGCATTGCGCTTCAGGATAGTGGGGTCACCGCGGGCACTGGTCTGGTTGAAGTCCGGCTCGTCTCGCTGAATCGAGACCTCCATTGAGACCGCGCCGTCACTGGTCACGTGCGGGGTCACCTCGAGCTTGAGGGTGGCCTCCTGAAAAGCGGTCTGCACGCCCTGGGCACTCACCTGGGAGTACGGAATCGACGTTCCCTGCTGGATGGTCGCGGAGAAGTTGTCGAGGGTCAGGATGCGTGGCGAGCTGATGATACGCACCTGTCCGGTCGTCTCAAAGGCACTGAGCCGCAGCGCCAGGTTGAAGTTCCCGGCCAGGCTTCCAAGCGACATACCGACCGCACCACCAACCCCGGTACCGACCGGAGCGGGCAAGTTCACGACAAAGTTGGGCGTGGGCACAGTCGGCGAAAACGGCGAAAGACCCGAAGTCGGCTGCTGGGCGTCGGCCGCACCACCCGCAATGGCCACATCGGAAGGAAACAACAACCCGGTCGGGTTGCCGGTGGCCGAGGAAAAGACCGTGGAGCCACCCCACTGGATACCAAACTCATTGCTGAACGATGTGCTTGCCTCGACGATGCGCGCCTCGATCAGCACCTGCGGCGTCTGACTATCGAGGCTGCGCACGAGCTCTTCGGCATCGTCCAAAGAGTTTGCCACGTCGCGAACCAACAGGACGTTGGTGCGCTCGTCGACAGACACACTACCACGCTCGGAAAGGAGCTCCTTGACCCGTTCACTGAGAGCCTGCGCCGTTGCGTAGCTAACCGGGATCAAACGAGTCTCGAGAGGTGCCAGCTCAATGCGCTGCTTCTGGCGCGCAATCGCCATCTCTCGCTCTTTTTCCAGCACGGCCAGGGGCGCAACGCGCAGGAGATTCCCTCGACGCACCATGCCAAAACCTTTGGCAGTCAGAATCACATCCAGGGCCTGATCCCAAGGCACGCTCTTCATCTTGATCGTGACCTGGCCGGACACATCGTCCGCAGTGACGATGTTGACATTACCCACTTCGGACAGCAGGCGCAGGATGTTGTGGATGTCTGCATCCTTGAAGTCGAGGTCGATCTTGCGCCCAGTAAAACGGCGCTTGCCCCGGGCGGCCCCCAGCTGCATCGGCATGTCGCTCAGAAACGCGGCGACCTCCTCCCCATCGACCTCCACCGCCTCCTCACGCGCGACGGTCCGCGTGCGGGAGGCCTCGGGTCGTCGCTGTACCCCCTCCGCAAACAGCCACACGATGCGGTTGCCCTCCCGAATCGCGGTGGCGCTGGCCCCTTTGGCCCGCGCCGCTTCGAGGCGAACACGGTCACCACGCTGCGAGATCAAGACGTTGCGCACCACGGACTCCGAGTCGCCCGCGATCTCTCGGGGCACGCTGCCAGCCAGCCGAACCCCCATTAGCTCCAGGCGAGCAGGCCCGACCTCTCCGGGCACCACGCGAAACCGCGGCTTCCCGTCGAGCTCCACAACCACCCGCTCGCGACCGTCGCGGCGCTCGAGGCTGACGTGGCGAACCCTCGCCAAGCCGCGCGCCTCCCCTTCTTCGCGTGCCAGCTGCGTGTCCGTCTCGAAGTGAACATGAATGCGACCCTTGCTCGTCCGAGCACGATAGGTGGCCTTCCGGGTCAGGGCCAGTACGATTCGCACCCCCTTGGCCGACGTACTCGCGGTCGTGCGCACGATCAGGGCCGCGCTGCCGCGCACGTTCAAGTGTTCGCCGTCGAGCGACGCACCAGGCACCTCGATGATCACGCGCTTGCCGTCACCGAGCTCACGAATGGAATAGGTGGGCTGGACAAACGAGCCCTTGATGACGACGTCGGCCCTGTCCTTCTGGCCCGAAACGTCCAGTCGTGCGACGACCGCGCCGCCGCCCGCCGCGTGTGCACGGCCGAGTGGCGACAGCGCCAACGCGACAGCGAGGTAAACACTGGACAGGCGCATGAAACTCTCCTCTTTGGCGATACCGCCCAAGATTTTCCCGCCACCCCCGGGCAGAAGGCAAAAAAACGGGCATTGCGGGCTAGTGTCCATCCAGGAAAGGGCACGCGCCCTTTCCCCCGTCGCGGCGAAGCCGCGCCGGGCCCCCCTTTCCGCGGGTCGCGCCGCTTCGCTGCGCTCCGGTCGCAGTGCGCAACGTCAAAATGCCCACTTTCTGGATGGACACTGGCTAGTTCTCATCCTGGAAAGGGCACGCGCCTTTTCCCCCGTCGCGGCGAAGCCGCGCCGGGTCCCCCGTTCCGCGGGGTCGCGCCGCTTCGCTTCGCTCCGGGTGCAGACCGTGACGCCGAAATAGCCGTTTTCTGGATGGGCACGCGCCCTTTCCTGCACAGCCAGCTAGAGATTCTGGGCGAGCTCCTCATGCAACGGGATCACCCGAGTAAGCGGCGGACGGGTCGGATCGGTAGGATCCTGGCGGGTCAGGACCACCTCGTTCTCCCGAATCCGGTCTACCCGCCAGTTCAGGGTCATGGACACGCTGCCAGTCGCCTGAATGACCTGTGGTCGACCGATGTACATCCCGCGCTCGACGACATGTCCCATCGCCATCGGGTCGACAAGCATGGCCTTGGGCCTTGGAACACCGGTGATGACGGCGATCAATCGCATCGACTCGATGGCGGTCGTCGGCATGACGACGTTGCGCTGCACGACTTCGGGAGCGCGCGCCTGGAAGGTGGTCATATAGCTGCGAAATGGGTCTCGATTGCGCTCGGACTCGACAAAGTCCTCGTCGCGATAGGTGACCGCCTCGATGGCCTTCTTGACGGCTGGGGCAGCCGTGTCCGTCCCACTGCTCCCCGAAGGACCGCCCCCGCCAGCTCGGCGGCTCAGGTGAACTTCATCGCTGCCGCAGCCGGCCAGTACCAGCCCTGCCACTACCAACTTGACAGCCGGCCTCGCCCACCGTGCGCGCATGGTCCCCATCATTGTGTCTCCGGATTGCGGCGAAAGGTCGTAGCCAAGACGCTCACGGCGAGGAGCACGTCTTCGCCCTGGACAATGGGTTCTTGGAGGCTGATGTTCTCCATATTGATAGCGCGCTCCAGCCGGCTCACGTTGTAGAAAAACTTGGCCAGCTGATGATATTTGCCGACCATCCGCAGGGTCACCGGAACCCGGGTGAAGTATTCCTCTTGGGAACCCGCAGTTGGTGTTACGGAGCTAACCTTCAAGCCGCTCAGCTCGGCCAACCGGTTGAGGTCGTCGAGGAAAGCGGGGATCTCGGCGGTCTCCGGCAAGACGCGCAAGATCTGCTTCTCCAGCGCCTCCCGGCCCGCCACCTCCTCGCGAAGCCGCATCGCCTCCTGCTGCCTGCGTTCGGCTTCCTTCAAGTCGTTGCGCAGGACCTCCTCCTGCCGCTTGGCGGACTCGAGTTCCTCCTCCATGGACATGTGGAAACCGACCACGTATCCGCCGCCCACCACGGTCAGCAGGAGAAACAGCACGAATACCTTCGCACCTACGGGCAGGGCTGCGAAACTCGACTGGGCTCCTGGTCGTGCAGCCACCCTAGTACCTCACCTTACAGCTGAGTTCGAACTGAACGACCGTGAGCGAGGTGCTCGAATCCTTGTCGGCCTTGGTGGCCTGCAAGGTCACCTCATCGAACACTTCAGACAGACTGAGTCTGCGAAGAAACTCGGCAACGTCCTCGTTGGTCTTGCCCTTGCCGCTCATGTTGCACTTGCCGTCTTCCTCGCGGAAACCCGTAAGCCAGAGGCGCCGGATGTCCCACCCGGGGTTGTAGCCCGCCAAAGGGTTCTCGCGTCGCATCTGCTCGAGCACTTCGGGATCGACCGTCGGTCCGCGTCCCTGGCTCAAGACTCGGCTAAGCTCCATCAGCAGGCGGGCAGGGCCGAGGCGGGCGTTCTGCAGTTCGGTGGCCACCGACTCGAGCTTGCGACTCTCGGCCAATTTCGCTTCGAGCTCAGTCAGATTGTCGATGCCCGCCTTGGCCTTGTCGATCTGCCGCTGCACTTCTGCATTCTTGGCCCGCTGCTCGTCGAGGGCGCTGGCCTGATTCAGATAGATGAGAAACAGTCCAACGCAGAAAGCAAAGGTAGTCAGAAGATAGGCAACGCCCCACAGCTGAACGGATCCGCCACCGGCGGCCGCTCGCCTCCCCTCAGGCAACAGATTGATGCGAATCATGCCGCTCGCTCCCTCTCTTTTCGCAGCGCCAAGCCGTAGGCCACGACGGCTTGCGCGGTGCGCCCCTGAAGTGCCACCGGATCGACAGTCTTGGGGTCCGGTTGCGCCACAAGCAACGGATCCAGTGGCATCACCTCGACCTGGCAGCGCTGTGCGATCTCCTCGTGAAGCGCCAGCACATTGGCCGTGCCACCGGACACGTACACCTTGGTGATTTCGCGGTCACCGCTGGTCGCCAGATAGAAGTCGATCGAGCGCTGAATCTCGCCGGACAGGCTGTCGACGCAGTCCTGGATGATCTGCGGCACCTCGCTAGGGACGACGCCCTGGGCACTGCCGCACTTGTATGCCTCGGCCTCTGGCTGACTGATCCCCAGCTGACGCTGAATCTCCTCGGTGATGGCGTTGCCGCCGTTCACCACGTCTCGCGTAAACGCAGTGGTGCCGTTCGCCAGCACGTTCAGGGTTGTCAGAGACGCACCCACATGCAGCAAGACCACTGTCTCGTCTGGAGAGGGCTCACCGTAGGCCATCTCGTAGCAATTCTGAATCGTGAAGGCATCAAGGTCGACCACGCGCGGCCGAAGCTTTGCCTCGAGCGCCAGGTTGATCAGATCCCCGATCTCTTCCTTCTTGGCCGCCACCAGGAGCACATCCATTTGCCCTTGGTCGTCGCGCCGATGGACGACTTGATAGTCGATCTGGACGTCTGCTAGTTCGAACGGAATGTGCTGCTCCGCCTCCCAGTTGATTTGCTCGGTCAATTCGGCCGGCGTCATCGTGGGCATCGTGATCTTCTTGATGATGACCGAGTGCCCGCTGACCCGCAGCGCGATGTCTTTGCGTTTGCTCTTGTGAAAGAGTCGCTCGAGACCCTCCACAATCGCCCCCGCGTTCATGATGTGGCCGTCGACGATGGTTTGGGGCGGAAGCGGATGAAAGCCGAAGCGCACAAGCGTGCGACTTCCCTTTCGATCCTCCTTGACCTCGCAGACTTTGATCGAGGTCGTCCCTATGTCGACGCCTACGAGATTCTTACCTTCGTTGGCCATGGGCGAGCATTCACTCCTCCTCGCCGAACACGCGAACGCGATCCGCGAGACTCAATCCAAGAGCCTCGAGAATTTTCCGCTTTGTATCCATGCGGCACCCGAGTCCCTTTTCGACTCGATCGATCGTCAACACCGAGAGTCCCGCCCGACGTGCCAGTTCCGCTTTGGACATCATCCGCTCGATCCGTGTCTCACGCACACGGTTCGAACGCGCTTTCGCCTGCTTCTTGTCGACTGTCTTGTCCGTTGGCTTGTCCGCCTGCCTATCAGCCTTGTTCTTGCCGACCTGATGTGCCTTTGCAGTCGACTTTGCACCACTTTCCGAGGCCTTCTTGGCACGAACCGACGCCCTTGGCGTCGCTTCGCTTTCTTCTGGTTCAGCACCCGCCGAACCTTTCGACGATGAAACCGTCGCATCCATGGATTTGTCCGTGGGTTCCATGGCTCCTTGGCCTCTGACGAGGGTGCGGTTCGCCCTTGGTCAGCCTCAGTATGGTATGGCCCATGCGACATAAGCGTCAAGCAAGTTCCCCTATTTTTCCCTAAAGTTAGGCGTCAATTATATATAATTTATACCTAACCTTTTGAGCCTACACGATCCCATCGATCTGGCATGCCGCGCGACGACTCTCGATTGTCAATGAGCGACCTACGTCGAAGATCATGCTGACACTCGGCTCCGCAGAGATCAAAAAAATCGCACTGTCAGCGGCCAGCAGATCGAGCCTCGCCTCGCTCCTCACGGTCACCCTCCCCATTCGCACGGGTGGGATACAGGCTGAAACATGAGGAAACCCCTTACCTATCTCGCATCCCGGGCGTCGCGCTGGGCTGCGCTGCATCCGGCTGCACCAGGATCCCCCCGTCCGCGCAAGCCCGCACCAGGCCATCCCCTGATTGGGACATTTGCTCGCAGCGACCCCGAACGCAAACCCGCACCCCACCACAGGCAACGGGCGCGCAATCGCCATCTCGCTGGCACGGGTCACCCTCGGCAGCGGGTGCTGCGATCTCTTCGGCGCAGCCCGAGACCCCCGCGACCACCAGCCAGAGCACACCTACCCAACCACACATGTACTTACGCTCAACGACCGCAAGGTTCGGCATCGGTGACCGCACACGCGCCAAGATAGCCCGGATCACAGGATGTTGTAGTCCTGGAGGCGCCGGTAGAACGTCCTTCGAGCCATTCCGAGGCTCCGCGCCGCGCGCGCCCGATTCCAGGCACACTCTTCCAGCGCTCTCAGAATGCGACGTCGTTCCGCGTCGCGGTGCTGTCCCACGTTTTCCGCCAGGTCGCGCGGGCTGGCCGGAGCCGACATCGCGGCAACAGGCGAACCGCTCGGCGTGGCCTCAGCCCTGGGCTGCTCTGGCGGCGGGTCGCTCACTGGAGATTCAACACCGATACCCGAGCCCTGCCCCTCAAAGCTCTGAAGCTCGATGGTCGGGCCATCCAGCATCACCGACGCCTGCATCAGGGCGTGCTCCAGCTGGCGGACGTTGCCCGGCCAGGGCCTTCGCATCAACCATGACAAGGCCTCACTGCTCAGCCGTTTGGGGCTTGCGCCCTGGCGCTCCGCGAACGCGGTCAGGAAATGCTCGCACAGCTCCGGAACGTCCTCCGCGCGGTCCCGCAAAGGCGGCAAACCGATGTCCACAACGCTGAGCCGATAGAACAGGTCCTCGCGGAACCTTCCTTCCGCCACCAGCTCGGCCAGGGGCCGCTGGGTCGCCGCAACAATGCGCACCTCCACCTGTTCCTCCCGGTTGCTGCCGAGCTTGCAGACCGTTCCTTCCTGCAGGACACGGAGCAAATCGATCTGCATCTTGGGTGCCATATCGGAGACCTCATCCAGGAAGAGGGTCCCCCCTGAAGCCCGCGCGATCATCCCCGTGCGCTCCCGGTCCGCGCCGCTGAACGCACCCTTGGTGTGACCGAACAGCTCGCTCTCGAGCAAGGTCTCCGGCAGCGCCCCACAGTTGACGGCCACAAAGGGCGCCTTGGCTCGCATCCCGCTGTAGTGCAGCGCACGGGCCACCAGCTCCTTGCCGGTGCCGCTTTCCCCGCAAATCACCACGGGCACGGAGGCGTCGCAGAGGCGATCGATCATCCCGAACACCCGCTGCATCGGCGCGCTCTGACCGATCATCCCGTGACGCAACGACCGACGCCGCGAAGTTCGTGTGCGGGAGAGTTCCTCCCTCACCTCCTCGAGCTGCCGGGTGCGCGCGCTCAGACTGTCCTCCAGATCGCGCTTGGCCTTGGATAGCGCCTGGTTCGCTTGCTCCAGCTCGCGCTGACGCGCCACGTTCTCGGCGTACAAGCGAGCGTTGTTCAGCGCAATCGCCGCCTGGTCGGCAAACGCGTGTAGGAGCTCCACGCTGGCGTCGTTGAAGCGCCCACGCGATCGACGGTGCTCCAGATACAAGACACCCTCCACGCGCTCTGGACCGCGAATTGGCACGCACGCGACCGACTTGAGCAGCAACTTGTGTACGGATGCGTACTCGCTGAGCCTCCGATCATCGGCCGCATCCACGGTGACTATAGCCTCACCGTCAATCAGGACCGCCTCTGCGATCGACCGGCTGAAGGCCACCGACGGGTCCCGTTCGTGCCCACCGCGCTCGCGTGCGGTACGCGCAGCCAGCTCGCCCCTGTCATCGGTCAGGAGCACGAACCCGCGTTCCGCACCCGACAGATCAACCGCACTCTCGGTGATGCGCTCCAGCAAGCGGTCGAGGTCGCGCTCGGCCACCAGCCGCTTGATGATCTCCAACAGCCGCATCGTGCGTGGATCGGCCATCGCGACCGCGACAGCTCCGCCGTCGAAGTTCGTCGGATGCGAGTGCTCATCCGACGCCATCGCCTCTTCCCGCACCCAACGGCGCCGAGGGTCGTGCCAGAAAGCGTCGCGATGGGCGCGTGGGAGCCGCAGCGCCTGCTGCTCCAAAATCTCGACCGCCGCCCGCACATGTTTGCGCGCCGCAAATGCCGTTCCAAGGACCCCGTGGGCGCGCGCGGCCGCGACATGCGCAGCCCATTCGACATCGCGCTCCCCCTCCTCGGTCGCCTTCTTGATAACCTCTTCCAGATCAAGTGCGGCCGCTTCGGCATCGCCATTGGCGATCCGCACGCGTGACGTCAACAGACGCAACCGCAGGCCAAGCTCCCGGTCTGGCTTGTCGCCCAACAGCTCCCGTGCCGTAGCCAGCCGATGTGCCGCCGCCGACGCGTCGGAAGCGCCATCCCGATCTAGCAGTGCCTCCGCAGCCTGGAGGTGGTGCAGCGCACGTTCGCGAACCTGGCCGATGGCTTGATAGCGGGCGATCGCGTCGTCGTAATCAACGAGCGCCTGCTCCACGTCCCCGGTGCGTGCCGCCAGGTCGCCCGCGATCGCCTTTGCCTGCGCGGCGATGTATCGGTGCCCTGCCTTTCCAGCATCCCGCAGGACCTCGGCCAACTCCCCGCGAGCCTGTTCGTACAGGCCCAGATGCACGTGGATGTGGGCAAGGTTGTTGCGGGCCTGCAAAGCCGTCGCCACACCGCCCGCCCGACGCGCGAGCCTGCGCGCGCTCTGGTAGTGCTCCTCAGCCTGCGCGTGCTCCCCGAGGTAGAACAGAATCGCACCCAGGTTCATCGACGTATTCGCCATCAGGCCGATGTCCCCGGCGGTGCGCGCGTTCTCGAGACTGTCAGCAAGCAGGTCGCGAGCCCTTCCATGTTGACCTTCGCGCCAAAAGCCCACCGCCATGTAGCTGTACGCCTTGGCGATGTCCCGCGGTGACCCCGATCGCTTCGCGAGTTCGAGCGCCCGCTCGTAGCATGTCTTGGCCACGTCCGTGCGCCCTTGATAGCCCTCGACCACACCCTGACAGCAAAGCAGTTCGATGCGGACGACCGAATCCTCGCTCGCTGCGGCAAGCCCGGCCGCAGCCGTCGCCGCAGCCCTGTCGTAGTCACCGGCGCGCATATGCACCCGCGCGAGCTCACAGGCGACCTGTGCCCGGGTATCAGGAAGGGCATCCGGCGGTACACTCGCCAACACCTCGGCAGCCGCGTCAAAGCGAGCAAGGGCGGTCAAACTGCGACCGGCAATGATCGCCGCCTGCGCCCGCGTCTCGCCCGGCGCCGCCGAATCGGCCACCAGCTCGGCAGCCAGTGACGCACACCCCTCGTGATCGCCTAGAGACAGCCGCGAACGTAGGGCTGCCAGGTTCAGGTCACAGGCGGACTTATCGCCCCCGACGGTCAGCGCGGCCTCATACAGCTCCAGCGCGGCTCGATTGTCCCCCCATTCGGCTAGTTGATCCGCGATCCGCGGCACCTGGGTCGAGATCCCGTGCGCTTCACCGGACGCCACTACCAGACGGGCACGCGCCAGCGGCGGCAGCTCGACAAGGTCGCGGGCCAGCAGCTGGGACGCCCTCTCCGCAGCCCTCGCGCCCAAGCCCTCGGCCACCAGTGCAGACAGCCCCGTCGCCGCCAGCGCCACCCCATCCGCGACGCGTGCAAGCACACCGTGGCGCAGAAGCGCCGAGAGCCGCATGGTCGCTACCGGTTCCCCTCCGAGCAACTCGAGGGCCACGGGAAGTCCCACAGGGCAGCGGACGAGGCCCAACAACTCGAGCAGCGGCATCGAGGTTTCTTCCACGCGCGCAAGCCGCCCCTGCAGCAGGCTGCGGCGGGCCTGAGCCGGCGACAGTTGTCGCACGTCCTCCGCCGTCGGTGCCGATTGACGACCAAGGCTAGCCAGAACCTCGACAATGGCCCCGGGCAAACCACCGGTCACCTCAAAAACCGCCTCAAGAATGCTGGTGTCCACGGGGCCCAGCGCGTCGCTCGTCAGGGCAGCGACATCGGATGCCGCGAGCGCGTCGAGTGAAAGCGTACACTCGGCGCCCAGCTCTCGCACGGCTGTAGCATCGGCGTTGTCTGCTGTAACAACGACGGAGAGATGCGGCTGCCCGCAGCCATGCGCGACCGAACGCAGAAGCGTACCGAGCGTGGATTCGGCCATGTCCAGGTCGTCGACCAGCCACACCACGCGCTCGACATCCGGAACGCGACAAAGCGCGTCCCGCAGGGCATCGGGAAGCCGCGAGGCATCTCCTACCGCGCTGGCGTCCATCGACGCGAGCACCTGTCGCGCTTCAGCGTGGTGCCCGAGCAATGCCTCCACCTGGGCAAGCACCGCTGCGGTCGTGCCCTGCGAGAAGCCACTCCCCGCGGCCAGTTCGATAACGACCGCCCCATCCATCTGCAAGCGCCACTTCAACTCGCGAAGCAGATGCGATCGACCCGAGCCCTCTGGCCCGCGGATGAGCAGCGCGCTGCCCTCACCGCGGGCATGCGCCGCGGACAACTCGGCTTCACAGCGCCCAAGCATCTCTTCGTGTCCACGCGGCCGCGGTGGCACGAAGGCGGGTTCAGTGATTGGAAGTCCCCCCGGCACAAGTGCCGCAAGCGCGGCCCGCAGCTCGGCCACCGTGGGGTACCGATCCATGGGGTCGCGCGCGAGGGCACGGGTACAGACCCCGAGCACATCGCGCGCCAGTGGGTCGAGTTCAGGCGGGATCGTTGGCGGCTCTCCTGCCAGTCGCCGACGCAAAGCAGCATGCCCCTCATAGGGAAGGCGAACAGCAACCGTCAAAAAGATGAGCACACCAAGGGCGTAGATGTCGCCAGCAACCGAGGGTGGCTCACCGCTGAGAAGTTCGGGCGCCATGAACGGAGGGCTGCCGCCCTGGATGGCCTTGTGGGCAGCAACCCCAAGCATGCGGGCTAACCCAAAGTCGATGACATGAACGCTGCCAACTGCATCGACGATCACATTCCCAGGTTTAAGATCACCATGCGTCACTCCCGCCCGATGGAGCGGCGCCACGACGTCCAATAGCCGTGCAATCAGACGTACCCGACCCACGACGTCCAGCGGCTCCGCCGCCTCATCGAAGGAGACGCCGTCCACGTAGGCGCGCGTGAAAAACGGCCCCCCGGGTTCCTCCTCCGAAGCAGGCATCACGCCGAAATCGAAGACCTCCCCAACCCCCGGGGCGGCGATCGCGGCGACCGTGGCGAACTCTCGCTTGAAGGCCGCGCGCAGTCCGGGATCCACCGACCGGCGGATCCGCTTGAGCGCCACCAGCTGGCCCGCACGCGCCCGATCCCTGGCGAGCAGAACCTCCCCCGATCCACCTCTCCCCAGAAGCCTGACCCGTTCATATCTGCCAGAATATGCCACTGTGTGCCAATCAATATCACGAGACAGGCCAATTGCACAAGGTGACACAGTTCGTCACAGAGTGACAATTGAAGCAAGTCAATCTTGATACATAGGACCTCGCGCGATGCTCGCACGGGCATCCGTATGTAAATGACTCTTAGGAAATTCCTTGCGGTGTTTGCGACCAGGCCGAATGCGCGGAGGAGTCGAGCAGTTGTGCGACGGCGTACGTTTTGGCGATGGATGCGGGGGCGGCGCTGGACGCAAGGGGGCGGGGTGTGACACGGGCGTCGGCGCCGGCCGAGATGGAGGCCGCAGAAC
>JAPPOR010000932.1 GCA_028817905.1 Myxococcales bacterium | reverse complement strand
CAAGCAGTTGGCGGAAGCCGCGGTCGACCAGGGCTTGGACAAGAAGTAGGGGAGATTGAAGAACCCCCGGCAGAGCCGGGGGATTCAGTTTGGGGCCGCTCGAAGCGGCGTTTGGGATACGGGTTCCGCTCACGAGCGGATCCAGCCGCCTGAAGGCGGCCCGCCGCGTTCTACATAAGGCGTAGTTGGTCGGCGCGACGGTCTTCCGCCTCCTGATGGCGGATGTACTCTCGAATGACAGCCTCGTCCCGACCCACCGTCGTCACGAAGTACCCTCGAGCCCAGAAGTGCTGGCCTACAAAGTTGCGCTTCTGCTCGCCGTACGTCCGGGCGATGTGGATCGCACTCTTGCCCTTCATGAACCCCACGACCTGAGCGACCGCGTACTTCGGCGGGATCGACAACATCATGTGAACGTGGTCAGGCATCAGGTGCCCTTCCTCCACGATGCTCTCCCTCTGTTGCGCCAGCTTGTGAAACACCTCGCCGAGGTGCCGGCGCAGCTCCCCGTAGAGCCGTTTCCTACGGTATTTCGGGATGAACACCACGTGGTACTTGCACTCCCACCTCGAGTGACTGAGGCTCCGATACTCTGACATCTGGGACTCCTTTCCGTGGGCTCTGCCAAGCCCTCGGAAGGGAGATTCCGCCGAGATGGGGTGCTCCCGGAATCGTCAAACTTCGGCTGCCTCCCCGGCAGAGCCTGGCAGAGCCGGGGGGTCTCCCGCGGTACGCTAGGCAAGCAACAATGATCGTATCGGCAACCCAGCAGGCTTCACCTTAACAAAGACCAGATTTGGTCTGAAAGGTGGGGTCCACCTCTCATCTCATTCTGCACCCTCTCGAGGCGCCACTGCACGCCCGCCAAATTGGGGTCAGTGGCGCTAGAGCGTAGATTGCCCTATTGAGCACACGTCGGCGCACTCGGCGCGAGCGCGTGTCATGGACTGATACACAACCTCCACCGTCGCTCCACGCAGGGTCTGCTCTCCGCTCACAACGGTCACGACGAGCTCCCTTGTCTCCCCCGGTGAAGCTTCCACGAAGTTCACGAGGTCGAAGCGATCAGTAGTCGCCCTGTCCTCCGCCCACAGCACGTTCAAGCGCGTCCCATCGTCACATTCCCCTAGTGGCAGGTCTGCGTCTGCTGAATACGTGCAGGTCGTCACCCAGTCTCGCGCGGTGTCATGCACCGTAAGTGCATACGACTCTCGTGCCTCTAGGGCTGGATCGAAATGAAGGGATGTCTTGTGAGAACATGAAAATATGGCCGGGCACGCCGTAGTATTGCAGCCAAGCGAACTTACCGTAAGGACTGATAGCAGTCCGGATAGGGAACGTCGGACCATCGCCTCTCGCATTCCAGAAGCCTAGCATGGCCAGTGTGGTTCCGTCGCAAAAGGACGGCTGTCTCGTGCTGTCCGGAAAACAGATCGAGGTAGAATCGGCCGGACTTCAAGGGGTTGGCCCGTGATGCAAACGCCGGTCGGATCGGGGTACGCTATGCCGCATGCGAGGCGCGAGTGCCCTGAACTTTCTGTAACCGTTCACGCCAGAGCACTTTGTGACCTTGGCGGCAGGCGAGCTGTCCGAGGGCACAGGCCAAGAAGCTCTTTCCGACGCCGGTCATCCCTGTAATGAGAATATTCTGATGGTCGAGGACCCAGCGCCCCGTCGAGAGTGAGCGGATGAGTGGGCGATCGAGGCCGCGCTTAGCGCCGAGGTCAAGGTCCTCCAGGCAGGCCGTCGGAATGCGTAGCTTGGCGCCATGCAGCAGCCTCGCCAGACGCTTGTTGTCGCGGGCGAGGGTCTCGGCGTCGACGAGCAGCGCGAGGCGTTCGTCGAAGGACAGCTCGGCCAGTGAGGGGTCCTCGCGCTGCGCCATCCATGCCGTGATCATAGCGAAGAGCTTGAGCGCTCTGAGCTTGTCGATCGTGGGTTCGGTCATCATCGGTTGTCGTTTCCTTTCTGGGTTGACGGTCAGTTCGTGAAGTAGTTCGGGCCGCGCACGTTGTCGTGCTCGATCACGACTTCGGTGGTTTGAGCGTCCAGCACGGTCTGCGAGTCCAGGCCGTGCTTGAGCACCGATTCGACGCTTCGGTAGGAGCGCGCCTGTGCGGCAAGGCATCGCGCGCAGGCGCTTTCGACACGGTCGTCGCTGTACTTCTTGGCCAGCCGAAAGATCCCCAGGCAGGACCGGAAGCCCTGCTCGGGGTGTGGTCGATCTGCGAGGATCGCGCTGCACAGAGCCTGAGTCGCTCGGCAGGCATCGTTTTGCCGGTTCCCCCCCACCACGGCCCCCGGGTCGAGGCGGGCGGCGGTGCCTTCAGGAACTATTAAAGGGATCCCCTAAGGGATCCCCAAGGGATCCCCTAAGGGATCCCCAAGGGATCCCCAAGGGATCCGTCCGTCGATAGAGCCTGTTCCAAGATGTTCATGCTTCATGGGCTTCCCCGGCATGCCCGGTGACAACAGCCTTGGACGCGTCGGACTCGTCAGAGCACGCAGCAGAGGCGAGGTGACCCCGCCGAATGGCTGAAGTGGACGCTGCGAGCCCGCTTCTTGACGCACCAAAGCAACCCGAGGGCCCGGCCGGATTGCTGTCTCCCAATAGGCTCCGGCCATGACCGTGCCAGCCACAGTCTTGGTCACCGAGAAGACGCCGTAGGGGCTGTTGATGCGTAAGCCCCTTGCGGGCTGCCCCGGTGCGTTCCCGCTGAAGGCGCGGCAGACTGCGCGTCGATGTCT
>JAPPOR010000780.1 GCA_028817905.1 Myxococcales bacterium | reverse complement strand
AGCATGGGCTTTCTCCTTGTGGCCTAGACAACCCAAGGGGTAGCCCATGTCTCGTCGGAGAAGAACCCCTGTGATTTCAGAGCCTTCTAGGATCCTACCTATGAATCCGGGCTAGTCTGGCTGGAAGATCACCTTCTGGGTTCGGTCGCGATCGTAGAAGCGGTGCATGCGGTCGAAGGTGACGGCGCCAAAGGTGTTGAAGAACATCGCGGCAACCATCAACAGGTGAAACCCAAGCCCGAAGCGTCGCCCACCGATCGCCAGCATCGCGAACAGCACCACCAGGTAGTCCAGCGAAAAGCGATAGCCAAACTGGATCCAGCCCGTGTTCTGGTAGAGCAGGTCGAGCCCCGCCACCAAGCCCGCACCGAGCCCAAGCCCCCACAGACTGGCCGAGCTGCGCCGCGGCCAGAGCAGCCAAAGCAGATTCGGCGTAGTGAACCAAAGTGCTAGACCGTGACGAGAGATCTTCACGAACGGGGCGGTCGCACTGAGCCACGGCAGCGCAGCGAGGAACACCGCCAAGTTGCGCGCAAGATAGTGGTAGTTGAACAGGCCCCAACGATCGATACGCGCCCGCCAGCGGATACGAAGGAACTCGTGGCCAAAGGCCAGCGGATCGTCGAAGCGGGCGTAGTTGAGCGCCATCGCGACCCCCCCGGCGATCAACACCGGGGCTGAAAACCGCGCAAGTGGGCCCGTCGTGGCGGGCCAGTCAACCCCGCGCAACCAAACCAGCAGGCGACGGCCGGGCGCCAACACCGGCGCCGAACCCGACACCGGGACATCGGTACGCGCGTGCGCCAGCACCTCCACCAGGAACACCACACCAAGAAGCAGGGTTGGCGGCCGCGTCAGGATCGACAGCCCAAGGAACACGCCGGCAAGGGCCGGCCGATGCGCGCCAAGCGCGTTCAGTAAGTATCCTGCGATCAATACCGACGCGACGACATGGGCGGCAAACCACACCGAACCCTGAACGGATGCATAGTAATAAACGCTCCCGAACGCAAACAGCCCGGTCAGCAGCAGGTCGTCTCGTGCGCTCCGCTCGCTTAGCCCCAACGACCGGAGACGGGCGAGCAGTCGCAGCAATAGCAGCGGCCCGAGCCCGGCGAACACCGCCCAGAACAGGCGGTCCCACACCCCCGTGCCCCAGATGGCGACCGCAGGCATGATCAGAATCGCCGGCAGGGGCGGAAACGAGACATACCAGCGCCCCTCATACAGCGCCCAGTCGTTTTGCGTCGGAGGCTTGTTGCCTACCACATGCAACTGGCCATGGAGGTAGCTGTTCGCCAGGTGAACGAAGTGACGGTCCGGGGTGGGCTCTGCGATCCTCGGGCCAAGCGTGGCGACGTAGACCCCGGCGCAAACAACAAAGACGGCCGCCGGCGCGGTCAAGCGGGCAAGCATGGAGGGCAGCATACCCGACCGGCTCCGACAGGGCGGTCCGAATCCAAATCACCCGTTGCAGAGCACTGCCATAGACACTATTCCGTGACCAGGATCATGCCAGAGATCGACGCACAATCCGTCCAGGCTGCACTCGCGAACGTGACGCATCCGGACTTCGGGAAACCACTTTCAACACTCCAGCTCGTCCGCGATGTGGCGGTCAGCAAGGGGCGGGTTTCACTGACCGTCATATGCAACGCCCCGGTCGACAGCCTCCAACGAACCATTCAGGAAGAGATCGAGCGGGCGCTGTCGCCCCTCGGAGTGTCGGAGGTTCATGTCACCTGGGATCTGCAGGTACCGATGCGCCCGACCTCGGCCGAGGACCCCGTACCCGGCGTGCGCAACGTGGTCCTCGTGATGAGCGGCAAGGGAGGGGTGGGCAAGAGCACCTGCGCAGCCAATCTGACACTTGCGCTTTCGCGAGCTGGTGCGCGAGTGGGGTTGCTGGATGCCGATATCTATGGGCCATCGATCCCGACCATGCTCGGAGTGGAGGGGCACCCGCGCGCCAACCAAGACAAGAAGATCATTCCTCTGGAGCGCTTCGGAATCAAAATCATGAGCATTGGCTTCATGATCGAAAGCGATCGCGACGCGATCATCTGGCGCGGTCCGATGGTACAGGGAGCCCTGCTTCAATTCTTGGGTGATGTCGCCTGGGGCGAACTGGACTACCTGATCGTGGATCTTCCCCCCGGCACCGGCGACGTCGCGCTGTCACTCGGGCAGAAGCTCAAGACCACTGGCGCCGTGATGGTCACCACGCCCCAAGAGGTCGCGCTTCAGGACGTGTACAAAGGCGTGTCCATGTGCCAAAAGCTCCAGATTCCGATCCTGGGTGTGATCGAAAACATGAGCTACTTCGTCGACCCAGCTGGCGTGCGACACGAGCTCTTCGGGTCAGGCGGTGGTCAGAAGGTCGCCGAATACGCGGATGCCCCCCTTCTCGGCCAGGTCCCGGTGGAGCCCGCTGTAAGACAATGCGGCGACGATGGCACCCCAATCGTCCAGGCCGATCCGAAGGCCGCCTCCGCCCAGGTCTTCACTGCCATCACCGACGCGCTCACCCGCGGGATCGCCCGCACGGCGTTCGAGCGCACCGGAGGCGACCGCGCCCCCGACACCAAGGCCCAGCGACGCCTCAAGATCCTCCGGTAGGGCGGAATAGTGACCCTGTTTGGCCTTGCTGAGGTCCCGCAGGCGAGCCACGTGGAGGCGTCCGTGCCCTTCGCCCGGATCCATCACCAGATCACGCGCCCTCGCACAACTGCTCGACTCCGCAGCGCTTTCG
>JAPPOR010000476.1 GCA_028817905.1 Myxococcales bacterium | reverse complement strand
AGCTTCGACCCGTCGATCCCCCTGACGGTCACCTACGAGTACCCCGACTGATCCGAGCCAACGGCTCATCGCCTGCTCCGCCCGTCGGCGGAAGCTCCCCGGGGCGCGACAGCGCAGTCCTCGCCGTGATCGGGTCCACGACCTCAAAGACCACCGTTGTAGTCACGAGGAGCGACAGGAAACCGCCCGCGTGCCCCATGGCGCCGGAGAGGCGACAAAGAGAGCGAGCACGTGCGGGCGCAAGCGGAAGTGCTTGCCCGACAGCAAACGCTCGCCGAGCAGGAAACCCAACCACACTGAGCGCCACCTTCGCAGCCGCAGGAAACTCGTCGCTCACCGCCTCGGGCACGATCGAGAGCCCAGAGGGCCCCGCCAGGGCCCCAAGCGCAAGAGAAGCGTCACGCGCGGCACATGCGCCTTCTGGCCCAGTACGTGAGCCGCATATCCCACAAGCAGAAACACGCCCAATGTCACAAGCGGCCGACCACTCGGTTCCGTTTCGAACATCACTGCAATGATCCCGGAGAAGCTCCTGCCACCATGGACATATGCACCGCCAAAGCCCGGTCTAAATCCGCAACGCAGTGCATGCGCGGTCGACCGCAGGTCCACCCAAGCGGACACGGGGTTCTTCAGTCCTCAACGTGGTGTGGCCAAGGCCTGGAATCGTAGGGGAAGCGGGTGGTGCCTGGGCGGTGTGCAACGGATTTACAGCGCCTGCGAAGCAAACTGTAGGTTCCGTTGCTAGACTCTACCAGTTCTGCAGTATTGCCTGGTCGAAGGCCCAACGATAAGGGGTCTGCAGGAGGGTGTGCGCTTGCCGCGGGTACTTATCGTTCAGGTCTCCGACCTTCACTTCAGTGCGGGCTTCTTTCCTGCCGGTGGCCCCATCGCCGCCAGGACGCCCGGGTCACGAGTTCACCCACCAATGCCTGGTTTGCAGCCGCACGATCCGAATGCGTGCGATAGATTGGTCAACCGTGTAGACCGTCTCCGAAGAAGCCTGTGCCCGGATCAGTGCGTGATCGCTGTAACAGGAGATCTGACCGTAAACGGCTCAGACTCGGAGTTTGTCCAGGCGCTTACGTTCCTCCAAGGTAAGGTCGAAAGCACTTGGCTCGATTTTGTGGGTCTTGGTGGCCACTATGATCGGGTGTCAGCCGTACCCGGCAACCACGACCATTTGGCGGGACAGCTTTTTCGCACGCCAGTACGCCCGCACCCCGTCCATGCCGTGCATGACAAGTACATGCCATCGGCCCCGGGGGGCGCCACCTGTTGGTGGACCCACGATGTACTCGACCTGGACGGATTGCGCCTCCAGGTAGGGGGCCTGGACTCGTGCGGAAAGGGCTCGCAACTCTTTGCCCAGGGCAATCTTGACCCGGTGGCCCTTCAAGAACTCGGAGATAGCTTCGACACTGGGAGCGCAGATGCGCAGCAGTCAGGTCGACGCTCTGTGAATGTAGTACTGTTGCATCACTCTCTTGCCTACAAAGGAAGCGTTCGAGCGTGGTTGCACCAGTTACCTTCAGACGCGCAGCAAGACCTGCGATCCTTCTGCCTCAGCCACAAAGTTCATTTCCTTCTCACAGGACATGTTCACAGCCCACACGTCCCTGGGCCCGGCTCTCAACACCGCATGGGAACAGAGCTTCGCTGCGGAACAACACTCCAGCGGTCTGGTGCCCACAACAGCTTTCTCGCGCACCTCATAGAAGAAGATGCGGGCAAAGTGCGTTGGACGACCGGCATCTATCGACGCAGCGCCGGCGGAGAGTTCATAGAGCGCCGGTCACAGACCTACTCCACCGCGCTATAGGATACCTCTAGTGGTGGAGCCTCTTCAGTCAACCGCACTGCAAGGATATCTCCTCCTGGCCGCTCGACTACGACGCCTGGAAAGACTCCATCAGAGTCCAACTCATGTAGCCTCCGCGCAATGGACCACCATGCTAACTCCCCCCACAATGCAGACTGCCCGCAGCGTGAGGCAATAAATCCGCCAATGTGCTCAGGGCGATATAGCAGAGGTTGTTCCGGCGTCACCCCCGGCCGACCAGCCAGCTCGGAACCCCGCTTGGGAGTCACTTCGAAGCTCGGAGCAGCTTTGCGTTCTCGAATGTAGCCCTCATCGGCTTGGGCCCTTAGCAGCGCACCTTCGAAGAGCGCACCGATCGCAGAGCAGTAGCAGGCCATCTGACTCTGGTCGAGTTTCCTGCTCCAATCTCCAAGGTGGGCGCTGAGAGACTCTGGCAGGCCATGTGTGCCCCCTGCACATTGGGAGGACAAGTCGCTGAGAACCTTGGAAGCGAGCCACTCTCGATCGCGCTCAGCCTCCTCCGCTGTTGGTGAGAACTTCGATGCCTCAGGTATTTCTTCCTGTAGAAGCTCTCGAATTCTAGCTAGGTCAGATTTGTCCGAGTCCATGTCCACATCCTCCTATCTACCGCAGGGAAGCAGCAACGAGATCGCGGGCCTCACTTAGGGCAACACGAACGCGGTGCTCAGAAGTCCCCAACGCGTCTGCAACATCGGGTAGACGTTGACCCTCAAGGACGAGCCGGCGCCAAGCCTCAACCTCAATGGGCTGCAGCCTCCCGGTCTCCCCCAACGCAATCGCCGCACCGATGAGCCCGTCGACGACAAGCTGCCTAGCCCGATAGCGGGTGACACCCATCGCATCCGAGATCTCACGTATCGAGTGACTTCGCGTACCGATCCCGAGAAACAGCACCACAGCTCGGCGTACCTTCGGTGTGAGCACCTTAGCCGCATTCGCCACCGCGCCGGGTGACATCGCATCTGAACCCTCCGCAACATGGCCCGACAGTGCTGTCTTCTCGGCCAACGGCGACGCCTCAACCGCAAACCGTTCGAGAGCCCCTCTTCTGCGAGCAGTGCTCCGGTAGCTGTTCCGCACGAAATTTCGAAAAGCTGCACGCACGTAGCGACTTGTGTCGGCTTCCGAAAAGTCCCGTGTTCGCTCAGCGATGCGCGGCATCCTGTCGACGATGAAACTCTGCAAGAGATCCTCAGCATCCTCGTCACCAAGCCCCAGCGAACGCATAGAACCTACGGCTCGCAGCAGCTCCGGACGTTCCCTACGAAACAGCCTCCATGCCTCCTCCCAAGATGTCTCTTGCTGTTTCATCTCGGCTCGATGCACCCATTCAGAGTTGCGCGTCAGAAGGAACAAGTAGCTCTTCGTTCCCCTCGTGCGAGTCCAGAAACATGCATGCGAACATTCGCCTCATCCGGTCGCGCTAGCGTTGGCAGGAGCGCGCTGGGTCCTCCTTCCTGCGTAGACGGAACCAGCGAGGACGGTCCTTGGCCGAAAAAAAAGACGAACACGCCGCACTTTGTTGCAAGTAGCTGTATTTATAGGGCAAACATGGCACGTTCTAGGTCATCCAGGCTGAGCCAATTGGTATCGTGAATGATTCACACCCCCGCCAGCCCGCTAGAGGCTTCCGGTCAGCTTACACCCGGAGAAGCGTGACCGCCCAATGACCTTCCACCGAGTGGTGCCGAATTCAGGGGCGGGCAACCTGTGGTTTCCGAACGCTCCGAAGACCTTGGACGGTCAGGAGACCCACCGGTCGCCTGTCTCCGATCGAGAATTCTGGTCGCTACAGGGCGACCGCCGCGCGACCATCGGCCGCGGCCTCGGGAAAGTTGCGTGCTGCACGCAGGACGCCCTCGCGCAGCACGCTGATCGCGGCCCGCTCGACGCCGGAATGGCCGCACTTGCGAAGTAGGGACCGCACTTGTCGCTTGCGGGTGTTCTCGGCGATTCCGGTCGCTTCCAGATAGGTCTGTCGATCGATGCCTGCAATCGCGGCACTGAGCACCTCACTTTCACGGATCGTGAGGTTGTGGCGCAACGCAAAGGCAACGAGCGCATCGACACTCGCACGGCACGGGATCATCTCCTGCGCGATCGCGTGCTGAATGAAATGGGTCAGCTGGGTTGGCTGCAGTGGCGCCATCAGCCGCTCCACGTGCGCTGGGATCTTTGCAGCGCCCGCGTCCGACAACATGATAGCGACCGGGATCATGGGCGAGCGACCGCGGGCCACCTCCAAGAGTTCGAAGATCGTTGACTCGACGACATCCTCTGCGATCAGCATCCCCATCCAGCCATCGGATTCCCTGAGCTCCTGTTCCGCGCGAACAGGTGTGCGAATGGCCGTCGCCCGATAGCGCCCGACGAAGCGACGGATCGATTGCGTTGTCGAGCAGTGTCCCGAACCTGTGACCACCACGAATAGCCCCGGATCAAACATGCGCTCTTCAGCCTCCCGTTTCCCCAGACCGAGCCCGGTCCGCTGGCGCCAGGGCGGTGCAACCCACGTGCCATGGGACAAGTGCATGGTGGTTTGACGTGTCCCAGCGCGCGGTGCGAGGCGCCGTTGAGCCGGCGACACCGATTGGGATGGCGCACTGGTTGCATGGACCCGCGCCCATGTCCGTCTTGCCACCGCGTCAACCTGGCCCTCGGTGCGGCCCCACGACCGCCACCGAGTTTCTTCGACCTATCCCGACTACGGACGGAGATACGCTTGTCGATTTCAGGCCACAGGGAGTACCCCCCGAGCAGCTCTCGACCCACGCGATCGTGATGATCCGGGATGCCCCCCGGGTATTGCCCATGCCAGCCGCCAAGTCCCCACCGAAGGCACCATTCGGCCAAGAGCGCGGGCCCCAGCCCATCACTCTGTGCGGACCAGGCTCCAGTGCACTGACCTTTGCTGGCGAGACCGCGCAATCCAAGAGAGCGCCGGTGGACGCAAATCTGCCACCGAACGCGGGCAAGACACCGAGCGCGATCACCGCCGCCGAGCCCATGTCCGACCCCGTGGCGCCGACACCGATGCTCGGGGCCTGTGACTCTGACCAGGCGAAGCTTGGTGAATCTCCACAAACCCAGATCGAGCCAGCACGGAACCACACGGAACCGGAGCCGACCGAGCAGGCTCCGGCGCGGACCCGGAGGGAACCGGCTCCGGAGGACGGCCCAGTGCCACCGTCGACCTCCTTGCCACCCGAGCACGCTGTTGAGGTTTCGGGCGGAACGATTGAAGCACGACCTTCGCCCGGAGGCCAGGGGAGCGGCAGCATGCCCGCGCCGCCAGCCCCGTCCATCCCGGAAACAACGCTGTTCCGAGAAGAAGCGGTGCGCGCACGTTTCCAGGAGACCGCTCCACCTGCGTTGCCAGAGATCGCGGGCACCCGTTGGGCAGCGCTCGCAATGCTGGTCACGCTGGTGACCACGCTTGTGGGGGTCGCCTTCCTCGGACGCGTCGAGGTCGTAAGCGAAGCCCGCGGCACCTTGCGCGTGGACGGCGGACCTCGGCCCGTTGCGGTGCAAAGCTCGGGGGTCCTCACGTCCCTCAAGATCAGGGCGGGCGACCGCGTGCACGCAGGACAGGAATTGGCCAGCATCGAGTCCAAGAGCCTGAGGGCAGTCGTGGACCGGGCGGCGCGGGAGCTGGATCTGTTGCGTGAGGAGGGCAAGCGCGCTGACAAGGAGAATCAAGCCAGGCATCACGAGACGCTCGAGGCGCTCAAGAAGAAGAGGCGGCTTCTGGGCCGCAGAGTGGTGCTGAAGCGAGCCCACGCGCGGCGGCTACGCGCCCATGCGAGACGCGTTCGCTCGCTCAGCGAACAGAAACTCGCAGTCGAGGCCGAAGCCCTCGCGGCGGAGCAGGCCGCGGCTGCCGCCCGAGAGGAGTTGCTGGTGCTGGAGCAACAGGCGGCCGAAGTGCGGATCGAGATCGCCGATCGTCAACACGCCTTCGCTAGTGAGCACATCAACAGAAAGCTGCAAACACGTAAGGCGGAAAACGAACTACAAGAAGCCAAGACGAGAGCATTGCTCGGCCAGGTCCGCGCGCCAGAGGGTGGGCAGGTGGAATCGCTTCTCGTCTCTGCCCGTCAGGTCGTGCAGGCAGGGCAAGTGATTGCACAGATCGTTCCGGACCAGGAGGTGACCCGGGCGGTCGTCTTCGCACCGGAAAAGGACGGGGCCTTTCTGCGCCCTGGATTGGGCGCCACGCTCGAGTTTCCGTCGCTACCCGTGGGGGAATTCGGACGGGCGCGCGCCACGGTGAGCCGTGTGGCACACGACCGGCCTTTGCCCGCCGAGGTGGCTGCCGTTCTGGGGGGATCGAGCCAGACCGAGGACTTGATCCGGGTCGAGCTTACGGTGACCGAGGATGCCGTCTGGAACAAGATGGCGCACCGGCTGAGATCAGGCGCGCAGCTCACCGCACGGCTCGAAACCCGCAAACGGCGAATCGCCTCCCTGCTGTTTGATTTTGTCCGTTGATGCTGGGTACAGTTTTGACAGCAAGCAACGATACAGTTGAACAGGCCGGTTGTAGCCTCCGCCATGCGCTGCTGGTGCTGGCGGCCCTGGCTGGTCTTGTCCTCGAGATGGGTGCGGCGTCGGCTGGCGCGCAGGCCTCCCCGCGAGGCGAGCTAGCGGGCGGCTCGCAACCCCTGTCAGGCCGGCGCCTCGACTACTCCGGGGCGCTCGCGCGTGCCCGAAGGGCACCTCAGGCCGTACTGGCCGCGCTCGCAGAGCAACGTTCGCGGGCAGCGGGAGTGAACGCAGCCAACGCGGCCTTCCTACCCCGCCTGTCGCTTTCGGCCTCGGCCGCCGTGCGGCACCAGGAGTTCTGGCAGCCCCCCCCTGCCACAGGCGGTGGCACCCAGGCCTATGATGCAGCTGCAGTAGCGGAGCTGACGCTCTTCGACTTCGGTCGGCGATCCAAACTGCTCGAAGCAGCCCAATACCACCATCGGGCGGCGGTCTCCGACGTGGGCAGCGCCCAGCTGCAGGCTCAGCTTGCCGCGTCCGATGCCTACCTGCGAGCGGCCGCAGCCCGCCGCATGACGAACGCCTTCACGGCCATTGTCGAGCGCAGGCGCGACATGCTCCGCGCGACCGAACGTCTGGTGGCGGCCAACGTCAAGCCGGAGGTAGACGTCCAGCGCGCGATGCTCGAGGTCGTGTCCGCGGAAGCGGACCTGACAACGTGGCGCAATCGGGAACAGGCCGAGCTTGCGGCCCTTTCGGTGGTGCTCGCCATGCCGGTGGACGGGGCTTTGACCCTCGTGCCCGCCAGCGATCAGGAGCTGGCGGTAGACGGGCCAAACCGGGCCACCGCGGACGTGCGGTGCGCGGACCCCCTCGTCATGGCCGCCCGCGCGCGCGCCAAGGCGGCCGCCTCGGCGGCCGAAAGCAGCGACCGGGCGGTTCTGCCTGTGCTCTCGCTGCAGGCACGCAGCGCATTCAACCGCCTGGCCGAGCTATACGGCTCCCCTGCGCCGCCTCCCTTCACCCTATCGGCCACCTCGTGGGAGGCTAGCGGGATGCTGAGCCTGCGTTGGGACGGACTCGATGCGACCCTATGGCATCAGGCTGCCTCCGCCGGTCATGCCGCCGAAGCGGCCCGGCACACGCTGGCGCAAACCGTCCAGCAGCGCGAACTGCTCGTCCACCAGACCACGCTCGAGGTCCGCAACGGCCGGGCGCGGCTTTCTCAGCAGGCGAGAGCGGTGCAGGTCGCGCGGCGGGCATTTGCCGCGCAGGACCATCGGTACCGCGAAGGCCTGGCCTCGACCCTGGAGCTCCTGGACGTACGGGACGCGCTCGACCGGGCGGAGGTCCAACACATCGCAGGCCAACTCGAGTTGGACTTGGCACGCGGGCGCTTGCGCTTGCTTTCCCCGGGGTGTCCTAGCTAGCTAATCGTGTAGGACCATGATCACGGTCCTGCCCTGCACCAGGGAGCGCCAGTCGATCGCCGCCTCGCTTGCAGCGTCTAGCTGCGAGGTGGCTTCGTCGAGCAGGATCACCGGCCGCCCGCTGGCGAAGGCCGCGGTCAGCAATACGAGCTGACGTTGCCCTGCCGACAGGTTG
The DNA here is from genome assembly GCA_028817905.1 of Myxococcales bacterium. GTDB lineage: Bacteria > Myxococcota_A > Polyangia > Polyangiales > JAFGIB01 > JAPPOR01. Next base: position 7,002 of record JAPPOR010000476.1, on the reverse strand, counting down.
CTGCCAGCCACAGAGACCAGCGTATCCACGCCCATCGGCAAGCTCTCGAGCAAACGCGCGAGGCCGGTGTGTTCCGCAACGGCGAGCGCCTCAGTCAAGGGGCGGCCACTAAGGACCCGCAGATTGGTCGCGATTGAAGCCTCGAGCAGGGTCGAGCGCTGCGGCAGGTAGGTTACCAGCTCGCGGCTCCGGTGCGGGTCTCGGTCCAGGACACGCACCGTTCCGCGGTTCGGCTTCAAGAGGCCGGCGATCAAGCGCAGGGTCGTCGTCTTCCCACTGCCAGATGCGGCACGCAGGACGCTCACCTCATTGTGAGGAAAGCTGCGGCGCTCGTTCTCTAGCACCCAGCGTCCCGACTCGTCATACTTGAAGAAGACCCCATCGAGCTCGACGCCCGAAGAGGAATTGAGCCCGGTTGATGGACCTCTGGAAGCGCTCAAGCCCTCGCTTGCTGCAAGTAGCCGGTCAATGCGTTCGAACTCGGGCCGCATGGCCTGAAAGGCCACCCCCGTCTTGGCGAGGCCCACAAAGCTGCCCATCGTGTTGCCGACGAGCGTGACGCCCATCATCATTTGGCCAAGGCTAGCGTCTCCTCCCATCACCTGATGGACGAGCCAGGCGATCGCTCCGAGCCAAATCAGCTGAGGAAACCCACTGAAGACCACGCTCTGGGATACGTGGGCATTGTCCTGGGCGATCGATGCCTGTGTTTGTGCCAGGAGCTGGCGGCTCCACAGCTCCGCAAAACGATCGGTCGCGCCGGATACACGGAGGGTCGCCACGGCTCGCAACAGGACGTGAAAGGTCTGCTGCTGGCGACTCGCAGCTTCCATCCCGATGGCTGACAGACTGGCCTCTCTCACCGCGAACAGGCTCGACAAACCCGTCATCAGAACGGCTGCCAACACGACCATCGCCGCGAGCTCAGGAAACCAGAACCCAACCAGGGCCAGCGTGGCAACGACGCTGAGTACCTGGGCGGTGATGCCAACCGCCGCTTGCACTACGGCTCCGGTTGTGGAGCTCACCGCCGCCATGGTTTCGTTCGTATCGCCAAAGCTCGCGTGCTGCGCCCGCGAGAAGGGTGTATGCAGAAACCGCTCCAGCACCCACTCCAGACAGATCGCCTCGATGCGCGCTCCCAGGGAAATCATGATCCGCTTGCGTAGCCACCCCATCCACGCGAGGTTCAAGGCAGCGATCACCGCCAGGCATACCGCCACTGCGAGCATGCGCGCCGCCCCACTCGGTAAAGCCGTATCGATGATAAAGGCAGATAGCCACGGCGTCGCCAACCCGAGCAGCGACTCGCCCAGTGCCCCCACCATGACCCACTGCACGCTCGTGCGTTCTCGCAGGAGCAGACCCAGGGGCCGACGAAAATAGGGACCCAGCGCTCGCTGGGCCGTATCGGCATGCCGGCCACCATCGTGGTAGCCGGTGCGCAAGTCAGGCTGGCAGTCAGACTGCATGCCAGCTGCCACAGTCATACCGCCTCCCGTACGCCTTCACAGGCGGATGGCCGAGCGGGGACATCCGCCAAAGCAGGTTGGGGTGCGTCATCGTCGAGTGTGATGACGCGGTCCGCGTGCCTCACCACCGACTCCCGGTGAGCGATCGAGATTACGGTCCGGCGCAGGTTCAAGATGTTCCCGATCACCCGGCCCTCCAGCGCGCGATCCAGGGAGCAGGTACCCTCGTCGAGCAGGATCAAGGGTGGGCGCTTGAGCACCGCCTGGGCGATCGCGAGCCTCTGCCTCTCACCACCCGATAGGTTGCGCCCCATCGCTTCAAGCCGCGAAGCGTAGCCATCGGCGAGCCCCTGTACTACCTCGTGAAAGCAGGCGACGTGGGCCGCCTCTTGCACCTCGCCTTCGCCGCAGTCGGGATCGCGAATCGCGATCGCGTCGCGCACACTGCTGTCGAGAATCAACGGCTCCTGGAGCACCACGCCGCAGCTCTGCGCAAGTGTGCCTGGATCGTACGCGCGCACGTCGCAACCGTCGAGCAACACGCGGCCTTCCGTTGGCTGCAACAGACCACATACCACCTTGAGAAAGGTTGACTTTCCGCGGCCGGAGGGCCCGGTGATCACGACGTGCTCACCGGGCTCGATCGTGAGGTTGAGGTGTCGAAATATCCAGGGACCATTTCCGAACCGGAACCCGAGATCCTCGACGTCGATCCGGCCAACCGTGGCTCTTGCGGTACAGGTCTGCGGCCGCACCTGCTCGGGCAATGGCTGCGTGAGAATGTCGTCGCAGCGCTCGAGGATCCCCCGCACCCGCAACCAGCTCTCGACCAACGAAACGATCGAGCCCATAGGCGCCTCCACCATGGCACGGATCGTCAAGAACCCTGCGAAGACACCGATAGTCATACTGCCCGCGATCACCTGCTGTCCGCCGAACCACAGGATGGTCGCAAGCATGGTCGCGTCGACGACTCCCATCGCCTCGGCCAGCCCCGTCTCCAGGCGCTCCGACCCCACATTCCACTTCACGCGCTCGCGTACGGCGGCGGCGTAGCGATCCTTGACGTGTCGCTCGACGCCGAAACCCTTGGTCATCTCGATCGCCGAGGTGGACTCCGAAAGCGCCCCCGCTTCGCGTCCCCTGGCCGCGAGCTCGGCCGCCATTCGCTGACCAATGGGGCGTCGAAACCAGCGCACCACGGCGATCCGCGCGACCGTGAGAGCCAAGCTGACAGCACCCAAGAACGGATTGTAGGTGAGCATGAGGGTGATGAGGAGGACCACCAAGAACATGTCGAATAGGGCCTGGACGGTCTGGGCCAAGAGCCCCTGCAGCTCGCCCTGCATATTGACCCGCTCGATCAGGTCACCGTGACTGCGACTTTCCAGGAAGGGGATCGGAAGGCGCAGCAGGCGGTTGCCCATCTCAAGCGCCAAGGTCATCCCAAGTGAGCCATGCAAGATCGCCTGGCTGAACCCGTGCAGGCGCTGAAGAGCGACCTGCGCCACCGTAGCGCCACACAGAACCAACACGACCGGAACGAGCCAGTCGGACCGATGGGGTTGAACGACGTGGTCGATGAGTAGCTGGTTGGTCGCAGGCAACGCGACCGCCAGGATGTGCTGCACAATGTTTGCAGCAACGACGAACAGGAGCGCCCGACGCTGGGCCTTGAGGGCCTCGACGTAGCGGCCCATGCTGAGAGATTTGCGCCGGCGCTTCTCGAAACTGGGCCCCGGCTGCAGTTCGAGCACGACTCCGGAGAACTGCTCGGAAACCTCAGCAATCGACACCGTACGGCGCCCGTCAGCGGGATCGACGATGCGAACCCCGTGGGGGTCGACCCCTTCCAGCACCACGAAGTGGTTGAGATTCCAGTGAAGGATTGCCGGCCCCCGAAGCGCACCGAGTGAGCCGCAGGGAACCGACAAGCCACGGCCCTCGAGCCCCAAGCTACGTGCCGCCTTGAGCAATTCGAGCGCCGAATGACCATTGCGAGAGGAGCCGAAGGCGTGTCGGAGCTCGGACAGAGAGCACTCATGTCCGTGGTAGTCCAGCACCATCGAAAGGCACGCCAAGCCGCATTCGGCGGCTTCCATCTGCTGAATGACGCGTACCTTGGTCCTCATCGCACGATCCCCTGCACGCGAATGCCTCCGTTGGCCACGGTTCCTAAGCCGTCGTGCTGCCGAAGGGTACGGGCTCACCTTCCTTGAATTGCTCCGAGGGACTGAACGCCAGGTCCGGCGGTAGGGTCAATCCCACGTCAGCGGCAACCAGGTGTGGAAGATTGGCGCGCCAGTAGTCTCCATGTTCCCGTATGGCCTGCTCGTCGCCTTCCAGGTGGGCCTTCGGACATCCAGACCAGCACAGTGGCAGGAACGTGCAGTGCCGGCAGCGCGGCATGGTCGTCGGGTCGAACCCCTCCCAGAACGCGCCATCATCGCGATCGGCGCCGAGCACCGGTAGTCGATGCTTGCGGGCGACCGCACCGACCGCGCGTTTGGTGTCCCCCACCTGCAGCCCGCAGCGATACACATTGCGATCGGCGCCCACGACCGCGGAGTCGGTCGCAAGCGCCGCACACACTGTCGTGCGTGGTCCGGAAAAGCCATCGGGCTTGAAGGGATCCTGGACCTGAACGGGCGCGGTCTCAGGGACCGCGTCCTCGATGTCGCGCCGCACACTCGCGAACTCCTCGGGCGTCAGCTCGACCTTGCGCATGAACGCCGACCGCTCTGAGTACTTCGATAGGCGTGCCGGATGGATCTCAACCGGGAACGCTCGCTCAAACCACCCTCGTTTGCGGGCAAAGTGAACGAGTTCGACGAAATCGGCGGCGTTGCCGTCGTCGATATTGAGGCGGAGGTCGACCTGAACGCACTCGAGCAACTGGTCGACCAGCGACACCAACACCTCGAAGCTGGACCGGTCTTCCGGCCGCCGATGGCCGGCCCGGTAGTGGCGGCGCTTGTCGTGGTTGGCCTGCATACCATCGAACGTGACCTGCACCTCGGCGACCCGGTGGCGCCGGATGAAGCCCGCCACGTCGGAAGGCCAGCGCGTCCCGTTGGAGATGATCGAGGCTTGGTACGTGACACCTTCGTCGCGACACATCGCTTGAATGCCTGCCGAAGCCGCTTCCATGAACTCCTGGTTCAAGAGCGGCTCACCACCGTACCAATCGACGTGCAGGAAGCGCTTGCCAGCGCGCCTTAGTTTCTCGCGCGCCAGGTTAACAAGAGGCTCCAGGTCCTCGGTAATCGTAAGCCGGTCGTTGGTGCGTTCCTCGTAGCAATAATAGCACCCGAGATTGCAGTCCATGGTCGTGGTGACCGTCAAGGCGATCGGCGCCTGGTCGCGTGCGCGGTCATAGCGTTCCTTGACGACCGCGATCTCATCGGTGCCATCGGGCACAAGAAAGCCGCCCTCGACCAGCGCCAGGAGGTGGTCCGGTGGAACGGCGTCCTCGGAGACCACGACGTCCGGTTGGGCAAGCGTCCGCATGGAGTCTCGCGAGCGAGTGCCGTCACCTTGCAGGACGCCGCCACGCAGCGTGTTGTAAAGAAGGGCGCCACCTTCGGTTGGAATGCACAGATTGTAGCGCGAAGCACGAAAGACGCCGTGGCTCTCCGAGGACGTTGTCACGGCTACTACCCTATCTGGCGGTCAAGCCGGATGAGTGCGGCGCACGCGCCGGTCATCCTGCACAGACGCGCGGCGGTCACGCCCAGGTTCTGCGGCATGGGAACCGCCGGCCGCTGCACGCGCAGGTTGGGCAGCGGTACGGTAGTAAGCGGGGAGCGGATCTGAGGGTTGGCCAACTGAATTCTGAAGCCGCCCCCTACGGCCTCCAGCTCCTCTTCTGTCATTTCTTGTGGTGTGTCGTCGTGCATACTGTGTGTCTCCTTGGTGATGCGGGGGTGAACGCGCACCAGCCATGGCGTGCGTTCCCGTTCCGCGGTCCTCAGGGTGCCCCCCCGCCTGTGGGACCCCGCTCAGTGACGAGTCTGGCCGCCACGTCGAGCGCCCGCTCCAACTGCGGATCCCTGCCACCGGCGTACTCCAACTGGTCGTCCACCGGGACATCTGGCGCGATCGGGTGGGACTCGAGCGCTACGCCGTCGACCAGAATGGTCCCCACCGCCACGTACAACATGGATCCGTCCGACAGCCGGTTGGGCTTCCCGGCCGCCACGGCGCCGGCGCTGGGGCTACCGACCACGGTCACGCGCCCGTGGCGCTTGAGGCTGTGGGTAACGATCTCCTTGCCGCTGGTCGTGCGCCCGTTGATCAGCACAACCAACGGTCCGCGGAAGCTGGGCTGATAGCTGGACTCCTGGGTCCGCATGCGCATGTCAAGGCGCGGAGGGAGCGCACTGAACAGCGTGACGAAGTCGGGGTTGCAGCCCCCCCAACCGTCGCGGAAATCGATGACCATGGCCTCGGCGTGCTCGGCCTCGCCAGCAATGAAGTCGGCCAGGAGCTGCTTGTGCGCCTCACCGGCACACGACCACAGCCAGGCATAGGCGATCCGGTGCCCCTCCCGGCTCACGATTCGGGACGCGGTTTTCTGGGTCGCGAGCCATTCCTGCTTCGGCACCTGTCGGCGCGGCACAATCTCGATCGTGTCGAGCGGCCCTGCGACCGCACGCTGGATTTCCAGGCGCACGCGGCTCCCGGCGCGTTCGGCGAAGGCGCGGCCCGGATGAAAAGCAACGCCATCCGCTCGCACAACCCGGTCGCCGCGTCGCAGTCCGGCACTGTCGGCCGGCCCTCCGGGAAAAACCCGAGCAGTGAACCAGGCGTGCCCCTGGGCTACGAACTGGGCACCGGGGCTCGCAACCTCGACCGGCTCGAACAAGTGGTCGAAGACCGCCCGCAGCTCAGCGGAGCGCGGGTCGTCCGCCGCAAGGTAGCGCGTGTGTGAGGTGGGTAGCTCGGCAAGTCTTCGGGCCGTTTCGGCTTCGAAGGAAGCCCGGTCGGTCACGTCGGCTGCGTAGCCCGCGTGTCTGGCCGCCCACGCCTCGGCAACCTGCTGGTCGTGGTATTGTTCCCTGATCAGCTGAACGATTTCGTCCCCAAGCCTCGCTAGGACAGCAGAGGGTGTGGGAGGGGCCGTGACGGTCTTCTGCGGACTGGGTTCGGACATGACGTGGGTTCCCTTGCTGCGCTCGACCAGACCCGGATGTGCCTGCCCCGAGCAGGCGGACAAGAGCACGCTGCACACGCCGGCAACTGTCCGTCGCATGCCCGCCCCTCGCACTCCGGCAACGCTCGCGTTCATCGGCAACATGCCTCTGCCAAGGTCATGTCACCAAAGCGGATGGAGGTCTTCACCCCAAAGGGTCAGCGGCTCGCCAGGGAGGCAGATCCCGGACCTAGCCCGCATCCATCACCGAATCACGCGCCGTCGCACAACTGCTCGCCTCCGCAGCGCCTTCGCCTCAGTCAAGAATACAGCGAGTACTCTCTCCTTCACCGAAAGCCCTGCGAAGCCGATCACTTGCACGATCATCACGTGCCT
>JAPPOR010000648.1 GCA_028817905.1 Myxococcales bacterium | reverse complement strand
GCTGGAAGGCGTCGCTTTCGACGTGCCTGGAACACCCACGTGAAGACGGGCTAGCTCAACTCGTCCGGCCGCTCGCCCTGCTCGGGGTGAAAAACGCCACGCTCGGTGAAGACCGCATGGACCAACCGGGCCGGCGTCACATCGAAGGCCGGATGGCGGCAGCCGATCCCGTCGGCCACCAGGACGGTGTCACCCACCCGCGCGACCTCATCCCGCGAGCGCTGCTCGATGGGGATGTCATCGCCACTGGCGCAGGCCAGATCCACGGTGCTCCACGGTGCCGCCACGGTGAACGGCACGCCGTGCTCGCGTGCGAGCACCGCCACGTTGTAAGTGCCGATCTTGTTGGCAACGTCCCCATTGGCCGCTATTCGATCGCTGCCAACCACGCAAAAGCTGATCTCCCCTCGCTGGAAGTAGAAAGCCGCCATGGAGTCAGTGATTACCTCCACGCCGATCCCGTCCTGTTGGAGCTCCCAGGCTGTCAGTCGCGCACCCTGGAGATACGGGCGGGTTTCGTCTGCAAGCACGCGCACGCGCTTGCCCGCCTCGTGGGCCGCCCGGACGACCCCGAGCGCAGTCCCGTACCCACCCGTGGCCAGCGCACCCGCATTACAGTGGGTCAGAATCACCGCTTCGTCGGGCACATAGTCCAGGGCCAACTGGCCCATGGCTCGGCATGCCCGCACGTCCTGCCGGTGAATGGACTCCGCCTCGGTCTCTAGCACCATCACGCGTTGCTCGGCATCCATTGGCGCTGCCCGATCGGCCGCCGTTCGCATGCGAGCAACCGCCCACCCCAGGTTCACGGCCGTCGGGCGAGCGCGCCGCATTCGCTCGGCGGCGGCGGAAAAGGCCGCACGGAACGCATCGGGGGACCCACGCTCAATACGCCCAACCAGGCTCAGGCCGTAGGCCGCCGCGATGCCAATAGCCGGTGCCCCCCGAACGACCATGTCCGTGATCGCAGTCGCGACCTCATATGGCGAGTGAAAGCGTCGGTAGATGACCTCACTGGGCAGGCGCCGTTGATCAAGCAGCACCACCTCGCCAGCGGTTGGCTCGAGTTCAACGGCAAAAAAGCGCGCTTCGGAAAGCGGGTCCCGGGAAAGCGCCACTCCCATCACGCTTCCTCGTCCAACAGCTTGCGCAGCAGTTCGTTGGCCAACTTGGGATTCGCAGCCCCTTTCGTTGCCTTCATCACCTGCCCGACGAACCAGCCGAGCAAACCCGTCTTGCCACCGCGATATGCGGCCACGTTGTCGGGGCTGCTTGCGAGTACGTCGCGGATCACGGACTCGAGCTGCCCGGCGTCACTGACCTGCGAGAGCCCTTTTTCATCCACCAGCGCCCTGGCCGACCTGCCGCTCTGCACCATGTCAGAAAACACCGACTTGGCCATCTTGCCGCTAACGGTGCCGTCCTCCACAAGCGCTAGCAGTTCAGCAAGCGCCTCCGGAGCGCCTGGAAGGCTCGCGGCCAGCCCCTCCGTTTGCACGTAGCGCAGCGCCTCTGACTGAATGAAGTTCGCGACACGCTTGCCCACGCTTGCTAGTTTGGCCCCATTCCCCAACTGCTTGCAAAGCTCGGAGACCACGCCTTCGAAGTAGCACGCGATCTCGGGATGCCCGGTCATGACCCCGGCATCGGATTCGGTCAAACCCATGGTGGCCACGTACCGTGCGCGCTTGTCCACGGGCAGTTCGGGAAGCGCCGCCCGTACCGCGTCCACACGCGCCTCATCGACCTGCAGCGGGGGCAGATCCGGGTCCGGAAAGTAGCGATAATCCATCGCTTCTTCTTTGCTGCGCATGCTCACGGTCGTCGCGCTGCTTTCAAGCCACGTGCGTGTTTCTTGCACGATCGTGCCACCGCCCGACACGACAGCCTTCTGTCGTGAGACCTCGTACTCGATGGCCTTGCGTACGAAACGGAACGAATTGATGTTCTTGAGCTCGGTGCGCGTCCCCAGCTGCTGTTGGCCAACCGGCCGGATCGAGACATTGGCGTCGCAGCGAAACGACCCCTCCTCGAGATTTCCGTCGTTGACACCACAGAACATCAATACCTCGCGCAAGCGTCGTAGATAGGCCTCGGCCTCGGCCGCGCTCCGCAGATCCGGGCCGCTGACGATCTCGATCAACGGAACACCCGCTCGATTGAAATCCACTAGGGTATCCGTTCCCGAGCCCACGCCGTGAATATTCTTGGCGGCGTCCTCCTCCATGTGAATGCGGACGATCGAGACCGTCCTCGTCGCACCGTCCACCTCCACCGAAAGCTCACCGTGTTCACTGAGCGGCAGGGCAAACTGCGAGATCTGATAGCCCTTTGCGAGGTCCGGATAGAAGTAGTTCTTGCGCTCGAAGACGCTTTGCGTGCGTACCTGGCAACCTAGGGCGAGCGCCGCCCGCATGGCCATGTCGACCGCCGCTCCGTTGGGCACCGGGAGCGCTCCAGGCAGCCCCAGACACACCGGACAAACGTGCTCGTTAGCCTGCGCGCCGAAGCGCGCTGGACAGCCGCAAAACAGCTTTGACTGCGTCAGCAGCTGACTGTGAACCTCCAACCCGATCACGGTTTCGAATGCGCCTGCCATGGCAGCTGTCCTAAGCCCCTTCCGACGCACGCCCCAGTCCGGGGGGAAGCGAGTCAAACGCCAGATCCCTCTCGAACGCATCGGCGACCTGTACCAACTTGGCCTCGGACAGGGCCGATCCGGTCAACTGCATCCCCAGAGGTAGCCCAGAGCGCGTGATCCCACACGGCGTCGCCACCGCCGGCAGGCCGGCCAGACTGGGTGGGAGCACGAAGATGTCCTCGAGATACATCGCCAGCGGGTCATCATGCATCGCGCCGATCTCGAAGGCGGGCCGTGGCGTGGTGGGACTGGCGATCACATCACACTTTGCGAACGCCGCCTCATAGTCATTTCGAATCAAGGTCCGCACGCGTTGGGCCTTCAGGTAGAACGCATCGTAGTACCCGGAGCTCAGCGCGTAGGTCCCCAGCATGATGCGACGTTTGACCTCCGTCCCGAAACCGTCGGCACGCGTCTGCGCGTAGGTCTGGCGCAGGTCCCCCGACGGCTTGCGCATGCCGTAGCGCATCCCGTCGAAGCGCGCGAGATTGCTGGAAGCTTCGGCAGGCGCGACCAGATAGTACACCGCGATGCCGTGACCCATGTGTGGGAGTTTCACGTCGACGAGTTGGCAGCCCAGGTCCTGCAGACGTTGAACCCCGGCCTTGAACGACGCCTGCATCTCTGGGTCGCACTGCTCAAGGGCCGCCCCAGCGAGCACACCCACACGAACGCCTCTGATCGCTTCGCCGCAGCTAGCGGTAAAATCCTCGCCGGGGCGGTCGATCGAAGTGGCGTCGCGGCGGTCGTACCCTGCGATCGCCGATAGGACTCGCCCCGCGTCGCGCGCGCTACGTGCGATGGGACCCACCTGGTCGAGCGACGAAGCAAACGCGACCAGACCGTAGCGGGAAACGCGCCCGTAGGTTGGCTTGATGGCCGTCAAACCACAAAACGCGGCCGGCTGTCGTACGGAGCCGCCGGTATCACTGCCCAGCGCCGCAGCCGAGAGCCGGGCCGCCACGCTGCTCGCCGAACCACCGGAGGAGCCTCCGGGACTTCGCGTGAGATCCCAGGGGTTGTGCGTAGGGCCAAAGGCGGAGTTGTCCGTGGACGAGCCCATTGCGAACTCGTCGAGATTGGTCTTGCCCAAGATCACGGCGCCCGCGGCGGCTAGACACTCGACCACATGGGCGTCGTAGGGGGGCTGGTACCCCGCCAGCATGCGAGAGGCGCAGGTAGTGGGCATCGTGCGCGTGCACATGTTGTCCTTGACGGCGATGGGCACACCCGCAAGGGGGGCAAGTGGCTTGCCCGCCGCACGTGCGCGATCGATGCGGTCGGCCTGCGCCCGAGCCCCGGCGACGTCCACGTGTAGGAACCCGTGCAGGTGCGCGTCGTGGGTCTCGATGCGGGCCAGGTGGTGGTCGACGAGGGCACGGGCCGATAGTGACCCATCCGCAATTCCAGCCGCCATCTCGGTGACGCCCAGGTCGTGCACTTCGGCAGGCATCGACGGCATCGATCAACCCTCCCCCTCCAACACCTTGGGGACCGCGAATCCACCCGCTTCCGACTTGGGCGCGCTCTTTAGATAGGTCTCCCGCGGGAAGCAGGCGATGACCTCGTCGGCGCGTAGGGGCGCACCCATTGGGATCGAGTGAAACGTCGGCTCGACCGCCGCCACATCGAGCTCATCCAAGCTCGCCATGTACGCGAGGATTTCACCCAGTTCGTGACCGAGCCGGTCGGCCTCATCGTCGGCGAGCATCAAACTTGCAAGTTTTGCCACGTGCTCGACCTGGTCGCGCGGGATCTTGGTTTGGGCCATGGGGCGCGAAACGTAGCAAACTGTGGCCGCGACTTCGAAGCCCGATCGCCGTCAAAGCCGATCGCGCGCGAGCGCCCGCAAGATAGACCACACGCGGTTGTATTTTTGCCAAGAAAATGGACCGCCTTCGGGTCCTTACGGTTGCAGCGAGGGATGAAGCGCGCGATACGGCCCAGTGGGCGCATAGCATTTAAATGCGACCTACCCAGCCTACGCGGACGCAAGATAGATCACGTGTGTGACGGACGCGCTGGTTGACACCCCAACCGACCGGAGCTAGCCTTTCACTTGCATCGAACTTTTACATAGGAAAGCCCGTGCTGGAGTGGTTGTGTGACAATCTGGACCTTCCGATGCTCGTCGAACGTGCCGATGGCACGGTGGAGGCGAACGCGCCCGCGCGCGAGCGTATGGCGGGCCGAGATGGCGATGGTCTGGTCCCCTCCCTGCGCCTGTTGCTCGACGATGAGGTCAGCACCGAACAGGTAGCCAACTTGGTCACCCAGGCCCAGACGGGCCGTCAGGGCGAGCTCGAGACCGTGGCAGGCGACCGGCTGCTCGTCCGACGGGATGAAACCGGCGACGTGTTTGCGGTGGTGGCACCCGCAGGCCTGGCGACAACCGCTTCGATCAAGCGCCGCGCCGCGATCGCGGATCACACGGCAGGCGTCTCCCACGAGCTGGCGAACGCCCTGGGCGCGATCGCTGGCTGGGCGAGGCTGGCCCGCCAGGGTAACCGTGTAGCGGAAGCCCTGGAGTTGATTGAGAAGAGCGCCGAGACCGCCTGGTCGGTTGCGCGCCACATGCTAAGCGACGTCAGCCGAAACGGGAGCCGGCCCGGCCAGCCGGCCACCGAAACGATCGACATGTCTACGTTCGTCCAGGATGCTGCTCGCCTGCTTGCACCGAAAGCCATGCGCCACGAGGTGCAAATTCGGTGCAGCGTCGCGCCTGAAGTCGCCGTGCAGAGCGATCGGGGTTCCCTGTGGTCGATCGTGTGGAACCTGGCGGCCAACGCAGTTGAAGCGATGCCGTCCGGTGGGCGCGTCGAACTCCATCTGGCAGCGGCGCGGGACAAGGCCGTACTGACCGTCACGGACAACGGGCCGGGTATGCCCGACCAGGTGCGCGAGCGCGTATTCGAGCCCTACTTCACGACCAAGGGCAGCGGCTCCGGCCTCGGCCTCGCGATGGTCCGGCGAGCGGTGGAGAAGCTCGGGGGGCAGGTTGCCTTCCACAGTGCAGCCGGGCAGGGCACCAGCTTTCAGGTTACGTTGCCCCTGTCCGCCCATCCTGTTCGCTCCGACCGCCCGCAACAGGGCAAGCACCCGAGCGGCGTCTTCATGACCGAGCAGCTGTCCGGCAAGTTCCTGATCGTAGAAGACGATCCGGCACTGCGCGAGATGGTGTCAACCGCCCTACAGATGCGCGGCGCGGAAGTGATAGCGGTCTCCGATGCGGAGACGGCGCAAGCGCAGCGTGGCCCCTTTTCGATGGCGGTAGTCGATCTGCTGCTGCCCGACCAGCGCGGTGACCATCTGATCGCCGCCCTGCGCGAGCGAGGAGTCGTCGAGCGGGCGGTGCTCGCGACCGGAACAGAACTGCCCGACAACCTGGCCGACGGTGGCACACCCGACGCTGTTCTGCGCAAGCCGTTCGAACTTGAAGACCTGTTTGGGCGCCTGCGAGATGTGCTGGAGGACGCCTCGGTCGATCATGTGGGGAGTCCCGGCCTGTAGGCGGGCCCGCCGAAAAAAGCCTGGCCGGCCGTCCAAAATTCCGATTGCGTTCGAACGGCGATGGGCTACACCATAAGTGAAGGCGTGGTGCGTGGTTGAAGCGCTGCCTCCGGTGGCGCCAACGCATCCGCAGCCAAGCTCCGGCTCACCCAAGGCCGGAGCGCACATGCACGCATGCTGTCGGCGCGCATGGGGGTGGCGCACCTGCGTGCGCTGCCGGGGAAACGAACCCAATGACCCGTCTCGAATGCACCTGGATCACCGACATCGTGGCGGCTTTTGCGCCACCGGGCGGACCCGGCCTCGCTCCAGGCACCCTCGAGGTGGACTACCTCCTGGTGTTTCGACGCGTGGGGCGCGAGGCGACGCGCAGGGCCGCCTTTGGTCTGCGCATCGCCGTCTGGGTGGTGGCCCTGTCGCCCATTCTACTGGGGCGTGGGATGCGGACGTTTTCGCGTCTGCGACCTTGCGAGCAAACGGCGCTGCTCGGGCAGCTGCTAGCACACCGGCTCTTTGCGTTCAGAGAGCTGACGCTCCTACTCAAGTTCGTGGCGGCGATCGCACTGCTAGGTACCGACAGCGTGCGCGAGCGCTCTGGCTACGACCTACAGGCCGCGACCTCCGTACAGACGGGAACTGGGGCTCGGCACCATCTGCCGCTCGTACCAGCCAGCGAACCCGCCCGGATGCCCTCAGAACCGCCGGGTGAGCTAGTGTGACGCGGCTCGTCGACGACGCGGACTTCGTGGTGATCGGAACGGGTGCGGGCGGCGCCACCGCCGCTCGCGTCCTGAGTGCTGCCGGCCACTCGGTCATCATGGTCGAGGAGGGCCCCAGTCTCGGCAAGCAAGCGCGGGCGCGTGGGTTGCTCGATGCCATGTCACAATCGGTCCGCGACTTTGCGACCGTCGCGACGGAGGGCATCGCTCCCATCCCGTTGCTTCAGGGTCGCTGCGTCGGCGGCAGCACAGCTATCAATTCGGGCATCATCTGGCGAACGCCGGCGGACGTGCGGCTTGCGTGGCGACGCGACTATGGACTGGACGACCTGGTAGGACCAGGGCTGGATCGGGCCTTCGACGTCATCGAAGAAGAACTGGGTGTAGCGACGGTAGAGAGCTCCGTGATGGGGGGCAACGGGCACCTGATGGCACACGCGGCCGACCTACTCGGACTACCGGGCAGGCCCATGCGACGCAACGTTCCCGGTTGCCGGGGGCGGGCACGCTGCCTGCAAGGATGCCCGGAGGGGGCCCGCCAAAGCATGGACGTGGCCTACGTTCCGCGTGCGCTCGAAAGCGGCGCTCGCTTGCACACCCTGTGTCGCGCAAGGCGGGTGCTATTCAGGGGAAGCCGCGCCACTGGGGTCGAGGGGGTGGCACTGGACGCCTGCACGCGCAAACCGATTGGCAAGTTTCGCTTTAGCGCCCATCGCGCCGTCATCCTTGCGGCGGGAGCAATCCACACTCCGCTGCTCCTGCTCCAGAGCGGTCTGCGCCGCAACGTGGGGGATGGCTTCCAGGCTCATCCTGGCGTCGCCGTCCTCGGTCGCTTTCGGGAGCAAGTTGGCATGGGCTACGGGGCCAGCCAAGCCTATGAGGTCCCCCTCCGAGATCGGGATATGAAGCTAGAGTCGATCTCACTGCCCCCCGAACTGCTCGCCACCCGCATCCCAGGCGCTGGAGCGACTTGGCAGCAGAACCTCGCTCGCCTGAACCACTTTGCACAATGGTGCGCCATCATCCGGATGGAGACTCGCGGACGCGTGCGGCGGGGATTGTTTGGCGGACCCAGGGTGCACTACCGGCCGACGCACCGGGACGTCGAGCGCCTCAAGCAAGCCGCCAGCCTGCTGGCGCGCATGCTACTGACCGCCGGTGCCGAAGAGGTCTATCCCGGCATCTCCGGCGTACGAAGCGTGATGACGGAGGCGGCGCAGGCGGACGAAATCCTTGCGGCCCCACTGCGCCAGCGAGACTTTCACCTCATGGCAAGCCACCACTTCGCCAGCGCCAAGGCCAGCAATGATGCGCGCCATGGGGTGGTCGCTCCGGACCTGGGCGTACACGGCGCGCAGGGACTCTATGTCATGGACGCCAGCGCCCTACCCTCCAACATGGGCGTCAACCCGCAACACACGATCATGGGCGTCGTGATGCAGGCAGCAGAGCGACTGGCTAGCTAGCTTAGCTAATCAGCGTGGCCCAACACCTCGTCGGGGCTTTCCGGAGGCGCCAAGGGATCGGGTTTGTCGGCGATGGGAGGCGACACCGAGAGCGTCCGCACTCGCAACCGATACGGCCGAATGTCCGGACGCGACAGCTGGCCCGGTAGCCCGTGGTCCAACAGGAGCTGCGACAGGGCCCGACTCGGACGGCCCTGTCCTTGCTCGCGAGTGGCCTCAGGCAATCGATAGCGCCAGGCGCCCTTGTGCTCGTAGGCGACGCCGTGTTCCTGGCCGACAACCCGGTCGATGAACGCTTCGGTGCGCGTGCCCAGCTCACCGTCGTCCTGGAGCAGGGCAACCTCCACGTGCAACCGACGGAGTGCCTCGGAAAGGGGGGCGCCCATGGCGGTCTCCCGCTCATGCCAACGCGTTTTCGCTACGCGCACCGCCGTCAGAAACGCCCGCGCGATCGAGCTGCCCCGAGCGGACCGCCACAGTCGAGGACGCGGACCGCTACGCAGCAACACCATCACTTCAACGTGCTCCACGGCGCGCAATCCGGCCGGGAAGGATTGCACCCGTGGCGGCCGCTCCCCGGCCAGCATGCGCCGGGCCACCAACGCGAGCGCCTCGCGATGGTTGCGGGGGATCCCGCTCAGGGTATCCGGGATGTAGAGAGCTGCGTCGCGGGACAGATAGCGCCCGACCAGGCCAGGCGCCGAGACGAACCTCGACAAGGCGATCACGGGGCCGCGAGAGGCCCATGCGGGCAGATCGCCGGGGTCGACCAACAGGGCGTCGTAGCGCGCTGAACGCAGTGCCGCGCCGACCCCGTCGTCGAGCTCAGAACGGAGCGCGTTCGCGAGCGCCGTACCAGGCACAACCGGCACGAACTCGGTCCCGTCAGGAACGATCGTCCAGGCGCGGGCCGACACAACCGCGACCCGTCCGCGGCGCGCAAGCCCACGTCGCAGGCCCTCGCGCGTGTCCAAGGACTCGAGGCCTACGTTCGACACAACGTACCCGAGCGACACCAGCATGATCAGCGAAAGCACGGTTCGCCTTTTTGCCCACCGCCGACGCGGCTTGTGTGACCGTTGGGGGACGGTGGTCACCAAAGCCTCAGCGTTGCGGCCAACGGGCGACCGTCGAATGGTGCTGAGAGTGCCGGCAGCGCTGACACCTGGAAAGCTCGCGGGGTAGTCCTGCAAGCATTGGACCACGCCGAGTTCTTGGGCTGTTGCCCAAGGGCTTCAAAAGGATGTCGCACAAGGGAGTGCCCTGTGAACTCGAGGACCAAGCGTCGCGCCGCAACATGAAAGCCCCCCGGTTAGTATGCGGCTCCGGCTGTCAACGCAACCGCCAGGTGTGTCGCAACCCGGTCCCCACCGAAGTCCCGGGCGCGCGCCTGCATGCTTGGCGCGAAGGCAGCGAGATCGAACATAACGCTCGCGCCCAAGCGAAGCCATGCGTACTCCGCGCCCGTGCCCGCCACAAACCGGAAGCGGGCGTGCGAAACCGGCAGGAAGGCAGAGAGGTTCTTGTCGTCCGAAGCATCGCCCGCGCATAGGTCCTCCCCGTTGTCGCCCTCGCGTCCCGGAAGAGGTCTGCAACGGTCAAAGGCGGATTCGCTCGGCGTCAGGTCGACGACGCTCGAGGCCACCGACATTCCCGACAACTGGCCACCGAGGAAGGGTGCAACACTCCATCCCTGACCTAGGACAAACTCCTTGGACGCCACCAGATCCGCGCTGGTGACGGCCGCAGACAGCTGAGGTGTCCCCACCAGAAAGTCCCAAGTGACTCGCAGCGACACGTCGGGCAACACCCCGTAGCTGCTCCTAAAGCCCTCGATGATCGCCAGCTTGAGCTGCCCCCCAAACGTCCACATGGACGTGCCCGGAGCGCAGCCGGCGGTCCCGCCGACCTCGAAGCCAAAGGGCAGCCCCTTGCGCACCTGGACCCGGTGGAACAGCAGCAACGAGTCGGGAGAGGCGTTTACATCACCCTGCCCGCCGTCCCCTTCGGAACCCCGGATCCACTGGGCTCGGGTCGCAGAGATCCCAGTCGCCGTCGAGCTCAACCCGACAAGAAACTGTTTGGACCCCCCAGTATGGGCTGGAGCGACGACCGGAGAGGTGATCGCAACGGCCAGCTCCGAAACCAACCGCTCAAATAGTTCCTGGTCCGGGCAGTACCCATCACCCGCCGGACATCCAGCCTCCCCGGGCGGAATCCGAAGACGCGCGAGGGCCGGGTCCATCTCACCCGCCCGCGCCCCGTTGGCGACCAGCCACAAGCAGGCTATCGCCGCGAATCGCCGCACGGCCAGACGTTACCCCTGGCCGATCGCTGGGGTCAAGCTGGCCGAGCCCGCTCCCGACGTGGTATGCGAGCCGGATGCCGCAGACCGCCAAACTGCGCTGCAGACCCCTACAGCCCCCCTTTCAGGTAGTGTTGGTCGAGCCGGAAATTCCCCCCAACACGGGTGCCGTCGCTCGCACGTGCGCGGCCACCCAGACACCGCTTCACCTGGTGGAGCCACTTGGGTTCAAGATCGACGACCGGGCGGTCAAGCGCGCGGGCATCGACTACTGGCACCTGGTACAGGTGCACCTGCACGGCAGCTTCGCCGCCTTTCGCAGCACCCTTCCCCGTGCCCGTATGCACCTCTTCAGCTCGGAGTCCACGGCAAGCTACTTGGAAGCCGACTTTTCGCCAGGCGATGCCCTGGTGTTTGGCAAGGAGTCGGCCGGGCTTCCGCGCGAGCTGCTTGCAGAGCACGCCGACAATGTCTGGGGAATTCCGACAAGCGGGCGCGTCAGGAGCCTCAACTTGTCGAACGCGGTCGCGATCGTGCTGTATGAGGCGCTGCGGCGCAGCGGGGGGTTGTCGAAAACCTTCGTGGAGGAGACGGTCCAAGCATGAGACGTTTGCGGATCTGGCTCGCGCTCGTAAGCTGCTGCTGGGCCTCAACAATCGGCGCCCAAACGCCGGGCCAGCAACCGCCACCGGAACAGGCGCCTCCAGGGGCCCCCTCGGAAGCGGCTCCGGGTACCATCGGTCCAGCGCAGGAGCCACCGGCGGAGACGCCCACACCACCGCCATCGAAGGCGCCCGCGCACGACGAAGACGCGGAGGCCCCGTCCGACGCCACGAAAGCAGGCCGCCAGCCGGTTGACACAACGAATGGCCCGGCGTCCGCCCCCTCCAATGCGCCCGTCGAGCCCGCGTCCGCGAGCCGGGTGCCACCGCCGGCGGCCCGTCCCCAGGGAACAACCGATACAGCCGGCCAGCCAGTAGGCGGCGCCGAGCCGGGTCAGGTCGAGGCGGGTCAGACGCCGCCCGATAAAGCGCTCTCCGAGGGGACATCGGCCGATAGCCAAGGCGTGACCCAACCGGCGCCCGCGCCCCCCGCCACTGCCACCGAGGACCAAGAGGGTGAGGCGAGCGCAGACACCGAGGAGGGTGGGCAAGCCAATACGATGCCAGGTGCCAGAGGACCGCCCCCACGCTACCAGATCCGGTTTCCTTGGTCACAATCGGTCACCGCGGCAACCTTCAGCCGCGGCGCCCAGCAGAGTTACGACCCGACCTACTCCTGGGCATTCCGACCGGAGTTCCGCTGGTTCTTCAACTTCCCCTTCGACTTCGTCTTCGTGCGCCAGCCTGTCTCCGTTGAGCTGACGGACTCCAACACAACCGCCCGCCCGCAGCAGGTGCTTCTCGGCGATGCGCAGCTGGGTGGGCTCACCCTGCTGCACTCAAGCGAAATCGAGAAGGGACATTCGCTGCTGTACCTAGCGGGAGGCAACCTCTCGCTCCCCACTTCCAAAGCGAGTCAAGCGGCCACCCTCGTCACGTCACTGTCCACCAGTGGCAGCGTGGTCTATTTCGGCTCGCTCATGCAGGGCCTGTGGATCCAACTAGGCCCTACGCTCAACGCAAACTTCCATCAGTCCAAGGTGCCCGTGTACGGCCAAGAGGTGCGGATGTTCTGCACACCGCTAGGTGGACCGGGTCGAAACGACTGCGACACGGGCACCAACGCCAATACCGTCTGGGCATTGTCACTCGACTTCACTGCCCAGCTGGGAGTCTGGCAAGGCCTTTGGGCAGACATCTCGGCCCGCTTCACGACCTCGCGCCGATACGGGTTCAAGGCGGTCGACTTCGACCGCGTGGCGAGCGAAGATCCCGTACCCATCGAGCCCACCGACGACCACCAGGCGGCGCAGATCAGCCTTTCGACCGGATTGACGTATTTCTTCGCCAACAATCTCGGCTTCGCGGGGGTGTCGTTCGGCAACCGATTCTCACAGATCGGTCCGGACGGGATGTACCGGGAACCGTTCGATCTGCAGGATCTATTCATCGATCTCTCGCTCGCGCTGAACTTCAACGGACGGGACAACAAAGAGTAAATCGCCTTGAAGGCCGTCAACCCCGCGCACGTCGCAGCCTTCCCCCCGGAGCTACCGCCCACGCGTCGGTATACGCTCGGGGGGGAGCCCGCGGCTGAGCATCAAGTGCTGCAGGACCTATCGCGCCTCGCAGCAGACGTAGACGCTGAGCTTCGGCCAGCGCTCGTAGCGCTGGTATTGATCGGTCGCTTCGCCCGCGGCGAGGGCGGCGTGGTACTGAGCAATGGAGAGCCGCACGCGCACCCCAGCTACCGCTGCCTGGCAGTGCTGGCCGACGACGACGACGACGCCACACGCCTGGCGCGGCGCCTGGCCCAGCGGTGGAGCAACCACCTGGGCGTGCCGGTGTTCCTTCATTGCCATGCGCGGGCCACTCTAAGGCGCGCCCGCAAGACCCTTTGGTGGCTAGACATCGCGCGCGGCAATGCCGAGGTGCTTTGTGGCGATCGACAGGTTCTGCAGAACGTGCGCGCGTGCGATGTAGGCGACCTTCCGAGTGATGAAGCTGGCTGGCTCATCACCCAGGCGGCTGCTGAGCTTGCCCTTGCCCCGCGCACGGCCGATGACGGGGTGGCGCCGCTCAACGCTAGTCTGCACAAAGCCGTGCTCTCCTGCGGCGACGCCACGTTGCTGTTGGCCGGGAGGTTCGGCTCCACGCTACAATCGCGCGAAACACAGCTAGCGGGCCTGGGCGTCGCCACGGAACGTGTCTCCGCCTACCACGCAGCCACCGTCTACCTGGGACGGCCTGGGGACGCCCCTTCGCCCTCGGAGCCCGAACTGCGAGGCCGGCTGGCGATGGTCGCTCGCTGGCACATGGAAATCGAGCACGGGCGACGGGGCGCCCCACTGTCACCCAGCGCCTTTCCGCGCCACCGTGGTCGCCTGTTCGACCTTCCCAAGGTCGCCCCCACGCGCCCTACAACCTGGCTGCGATGGTGGCTGCGCAGTAGTGCGGAGTTCCCCTACGTAGGAGACGACCGCGAACGGCTAGCCCGCGCGGCCGTTGCGCTGGCCTACTTGCAGGAGGATCGCGGCTGTCGCCTGATGGCCACGCGCCTCTTGCGACTGTCGGGCAGCGGCGAGAGTGACGCCGCGATCTCGTTGGCTCTCGGTGCGCTGTTATCGCGAGTCCGTCACGAAACTCAGCGGGACGCGGTCGATGGAGGCTTCTACAGCTAGCTCCGCTACTTCCGCAGGTGGCCGCGCTTGTCTAGCTTGTAGCCGGCGGTGAGCTTGCGCGTGAGGTCACTGCGATAGCCTTCGGGTACCGCCCAATCGCCTGCGACAAAGCCCTCGAAGATGCGATTGCGAACCCGAACACTCTCCTCGTCACAGGCACAGCGTACCAGACTCTCCCGCACATCGGCCGCTTCGGCCTGCGCAAGGATCGTGCCGACAGCCGCAAACCGTACGGTCTCGTTGGCGTCGCCGACAAAGCGCTCGACGGCCGCAACTACGCGCCCATCGCTGCGCTCCTCCAGGGCAACGATGATGTCGATCTTCCGCTGCGGGTCACGTTCATACTCGACCCCCATGCCGGAGAGCAGGTCCAGCAAACTGCTGACCACCACCTCCTGCGATTCGATCCGATCGAGTATCTTCAGGGGCCAGGCGATGGACTCGGCCTTTCCCAGGAATCGTACCACCGGTCCAACGGCGAGCTCCTTGCACGCGGTCACAGCTTCGAAGGCCGCGTCCTTTTCCTCCTGATCCGTGATGCTGGGATCCACATAGTAGGTGAAGCGCGCCAGCAGCGCCTCAACCGCCTCCTCGCTTCCATCTTGAGCCAAGGCCTGAATTGAGTCCCACCGGTCGGGCGCCTGCGCGCGCTTGTTCGCGACGCGCTCGGCGTGCTTCTTGAGCGGAGAAGCGTCCGACTTCTTTCCAAACAACCCGAAAAGCGCCATTGGATCAACCTCGGAGAGGGGGTGCCCCTACCCGCGACAAGGGATCGCCGAAATCCGTCATCACCGGATCAGGACGGGGCGAAGCACCACCTGATTGTCCCGGGTGTGTACCTGGAAGCGTACCATCCGGCAACCGTGCTTCTGAGCCAGCGCATCGCCGCGCCCTTCCAGACGCTTGCTGAACCGCTCCTCGGGAATGTTCGAGACGTTCTCACCCAGCGCCTGCTTCGCCGCTACGTATTCCTGGTATACGCGCGAGCGATAGGCACTCGGGTCCTCCGACCCCAACTCCGTCGCAAGCGCCGCGTCGTCGATCACTTCGTCACCGCCACCAGCCGACGGCTTTGCTCCTCCCC
>JAPPOR010000763.1 GCA_028817905.1 Myxococcales bacterium | reverse complement strand
CCTTCGGCGTCGAACAGCGCACGGTTGTAGGACCCTGCCCCCTTGCCCCAGTCCACGGGCACGGCGCGCCAGCCGCCACCGTTCTGCAGGGCGACCTCCAGATCGGCGCGCTCCAGGTCGTCGTTTTGAATGCCTCCGGCGTGCACATCCTTGTAGGCGATGGCGGCGTTGCCACTGGCATCGATGGCCAGGCCAGGCCAGTGCCCGACCACCTCGCCGTAGTCGCTGGCAGCGTCGCCGGTGGCGGCCTCGCCACTGGTGCGTACGGCAGCGGTCACCTGCCAGTTGCCGGCACCCACGCGGCGATAGAAGCCGACGTCATTGGCCGAGCAAAAGCGCAAGGCCACGTGGGGCCCACCGGTCAAGGTGGCGACCGCCGGCGCGCCCGCGGGATCCACCGCCATGTCGAGGCCCTGCGGCACGTTGAAGGAGAGCACCTCACCGATTGGTTCGGCTGCAAAGCCCGTGGCGCTCTCCTGGGCGTACCAAAGATCCCAGAGCATGCGCATCGGCAGGTCGTCGCCTTCGATCTCGTCGCACAGTCCCATGTCGCGGGCCTTGGTTGCGTAGTACGCAACGGCGGCGTTCCCGTCGCCCGTCACGACGATCTCCGGGTGAAGTCCCGCCTCGCGGGCTATGACGGTACCGGCTTGCCATGGGTCGACCTTCTCGCCCGGGCGGCGCGGCGTGGCCTTCGGAGTCTCCATCTCCTCCATGCCTGCCCCGTCCCCGCCGCAGCCCATGGCCACTAGCGTGGTGCAGCACAGGAGCAAGCTCGCACGTGCGGTGCCCCGACAACGGCGCGTGCGCGCCGGTGAAACCGCGTATCTATTGAGGTTGCCCACAGCCATCTCCTTCGTAGTACATGCAGGGCGCCTCACAGGTGTCGGTCACCTTCTGCAGACAGAAACGGTACCCCTGATCCGGCGACCACTGGCGGCCGTCGTCCGCCACGTCGCGGATCAAGACCGTGTACGCCTCATCCCTGTTGAACGCGTAGAAACACTCGTCGGCACCGGCGCCAACGCCGCCGAAACTACCCGAGGTGCCTGCTTCAATCGGGAAGCTTGTGAACAGACCGCCACCGCGAAAGATGAACACCGCTGGCTCGACCGGGCCGGGGTCCACCTCGTAGTGGAACTCGAGCATGCAGTCAGCCCCTGGGCAAGGGTGGGGGTACTGGTAGAAGTCCAGATCGTTCTCGTAGGAAATGGCGCCCCCCTCCCATGCCGTGTCCCCGCAGCCCGACAACGCCTGCATCGCGTCATAGCGGCCCGCACTCTCGCGCACAGGCAGTGACTCATTTCTCAACAGGGGCGTGTAGAGGTTGTTCGGAGGCGTTGTGGCGTCGCCCGGGTCGGGGTCCCTGCGGACCCGTACGCGAAGCGTGTAGAGCCCCTCGGGATTACCTCCATCGGCCTGGAAGTCACTCGCACGCAGGTAGTGCGTACCGTCCGCCAGGATTGGTGCGCTGATGACAGCCGCGTTCGGTGGATCGGGGGGGCCATTGATATCGGATGGGATCGCGGTCGCGGTATGGTTTCGCTGCGTCTGGTTGGCACCGCACAGCCCGTTGGGCAGGCACACCGTCGCGCCAGCGCACAGGCCTTCCGACAGGCAGGAGTTGAAGAACCCCTCACACTCCCATGCCACCAGGGACTCCGGGTCGACCTCGCAGGGAATGTTCAGAGCCGTACAGTCCTCGTCGTCATTGCACGTGGTCCCGCCATGCTCCCGCACCAGCGTAAGCGTCGCCTGCACCTCGGTCTGCAGCTCCCAGGCGCGTCGATCCCCAAGACCGTCGCCCACCAGGAGCTCCGCCTCGATCAACCCCCCCAGGCATCCGCTGAACTGAACCGCAAACCAGTCGTTGTCACCGGGCGACGCGATCGAGCCCGATGCGGTCATCCAATCGGACCACTGCGGCCCGCAGTTCACGACCGCGCCGGCCAGTGCGGTCGCTTCGGCAGGATGGTCGTTCGGCTCGTTTTCGTCCAGGTCCCGCAGGACCTCGACATACAGCTCATAGGGCGTCTCGGTGTCGCCGTCCTCCCCGTCGTCGTCGCTAACAACGACAAAATAGGTTCCTCCGGCCGAGAGCACGCGCACGATCGACAGGTTGCTGTCGACCGTTGCTCCCATCGGGTTGAGGTCCTCAACGATCTGACTTCCGTCTTCCGACACCAGCCGCACCCTGGGCTGCACGCCGCCCGCGGGCATCTGCAGCCGTATCCGTACCACTGAGCCGTCCGGAACCTCAATCCGGTGCCAGTCCTCGTCGCCTGCGTTCGCGATGTAGCCGAGCGCTTCGTCGCCACTGTCGAGCGTGCTCGCCGAGTCCATGTCGTCGTTGGGCTCGTCAGCGTCCGGATCCGCTACCGTCCCAACCGTCAACTTGTAGCGATTGCGCATATCCTGCTCGTCGTCGCCCTGGTCACGCACCGCAACGAAGTACTGGCCTGGGGCAAGCAGATGGGTCCCCTCGACACGTGCCCCGATCGACTCGGGCGGGGGTCCCGCAACCGCCGTGGTGGCCTCGCCGTCCTCGCTCTCCCAGATCGCATAGGTGGGTTGCACAGGCGAACGGTTGTTGGCCATCTCCAGCGTGACCTGCACCACTGGAGCGTCCCGCTCCACCGTCAGCGTGTACCAATCGCTGTCTTGCAGCGGACACAGGAAGCCTTCGGTCGCGTTTTCCTCGGCCAACCGCTCGGCGGTCTCAGGCCCTTTGCTCTCGTCGCGCTCGCACACCACCTGGCCGTCCTCTTCCTCGGGCGCGGCCGGTTCCTCGCCATTGTCCCCGCAGCCTCCCAGAACCAAGGCCGAGCCAAGCCACCATGCGATCGCGGACAGGGGCCGCCCGCAGGATGGCTTACGCCCGTCTACGTGCTCCGGGCTAGGGGTACTTGCAGTGGCGGTCCGCATCGAATTCACTCGCATCGTGGAAGTCCTCGTCCTTGAGGTTGACCAGCCCCGAGGGGGGTGACTTGAGATTTCCGTCGACCTCATAGGCCGCCATCACGCAGGCGATCCGGTAGGCCGCGAACGCATTGGGGTCGTCAAATGACACTTCACCGATGAACACCAGGACGCGGTTCCAGCCGTTGCCCGGGTAGGCCGCGCGCGGGTTGGGTTCGGTCGGCACCAAGGTGATGTTGCGGGCGGAAAAGGCGTAGCAGCTCTGCCCATCGGACAGGCCCGAGCTCTCCACCTGGTAGCGATAGGCGGTGCGCGAGCGCAGACGCGAATCGTCGCACCATGGGTCGGTGTTCGACAGAACCTCGATGCCATTGATGGTCTGGTCCAAATCGCCATCGTCCATGCGGTCGGCGTCCGTCGGATTGCTCTCGGCGCGCGCCTCGATGAAATCCGGCAACCCGTCGGCATCGCTGTCGTTTCCGAGTTGGGAGGTGCCAAAGAGCACCTCCTCGCAATCGCTGAGGGTGTCACCGTCCCGGTCTGGATAGTCGCAACGCCCGTCGCGGTCGGCATCGGGGCAGTCGCAGAATCCATCCATATCGACGTCGACGCAGTCGTGCCCCAGGTCGTCGGCGCAGGTCAGTTCGGCTTCGTCGACGCAGTCGCAGGTCCCGTCCATGTCCAGGTCCTGAACGCAGTCACAAGACATGTCACCATCCATGTCGACGCACGGGGCGGGGATGTAGCAGCGCGCGTCAGCGGGATCGAGGGGATCAAGGCCATTGGTACGCCACTCCAGGCGGTCGTTGATCCCATCGTCGTCGGAGTCCGGCACCAATAGGTCCGTGCCCAACGTGCCCTCGACATAGTCGCTCAAGCCATCACCGTCGCTGTCAACCAGGGGCTCGCCACACCCAGGCAACTCGCTGCCGTCCAGGTCGACGTATAGGCGCGGGTCAACCAGTGGCCGGTCCTCGCCGGTGCCGGCATCCCCAACGCCGGCATCAGATCCCATGCCCGCCCCTCCCACGGCAGGGTCGCCCATCATTGGCGCCCCCATACCAGGGACCGTCGACCCGCCCATCGACTCTGGCAAGAGGGGAATCGCGGCGTCCGTCCGCTCGGCCTCGCGCCGAAGCTCTGCAAGCCGGATGAACTCCTGCACCTGGTCGTCGTCGGATATCGTGTTGACGTTGACGACCGACAGCGACTTAAGGGTAAACACCCGCCGGATCACGGTGAAGTCGATAAAGCGGTCGTCCAGAAAGTTCAGAGCCTCGCCGCTCGGAAAGCTACGGAACGTCCCTTCGCCGACCTCGGCCATGCGCTTGAGTAGCTCCTGGGCAGCCAGATCTCTCACCGGCCCCTCACCTGCTGACACATAGGCCGTGTTGAACTCGAAGTGTCCAACCCGGAACTGTTTGGCCAGGTCCTTCAACTGGTCAACCGTCGCGAGAATGTTGTCGAAGGCGTTGGCGCGCTCGTCGCCGGTCTGCGCGTCGGGGATGCCATCGGACACGAAGATCACCACGTACTTGCTCAGGGGCAGCGATTCCTGTGCCGCCGCGAGCAGCTCCGTTCGGATCTCGAAGCGCGCCTCCCCCAGGGCGTTCAGGTAGTTGGTCGTGCGATCGGTCACGCCGAGTGACTCGGTTGCGGCGGTCAGTAGATCCGTGTCGGCCGTGAAGTAGGTGTCGGTCAGCCCGTCCCCTCCCTGATCGACCCCGGTCCTGCCCTGGGCCTCTGCCGAAAAGCGCACGATCCCGACCCTGACTCCTTCGGGCTGATCCCGCAGCAAACTCTGCCAGGTCTCCCGCACCGCGCGCTCACGATTGGTCTCGCCGGTGACCGGGTCGGGGGGGTCGGTCACGTTCATGGAGTCAGAAGAGTCGACCACGAACAGCACGCGCAGCGGAAAAACCCGGCTCTCGGGAGGGATCGTGCAGAAGTCCCCGGTCAGCGCCAGTTTGTCGTCCCGAAACGGCGGCGGCCGCTCGCGCAGCTCCAGCTGTGCGTCGGTACACGAGCACAGCCAGGCCGCCACCGATACAGCGGCCCACGCCAGAGAGCGCGCACCCATTCTGAGTTTCGGGTCCATCACGGTTCCGCGTCCACCATGGCATCGGGGTCACAGGGATCGCAGGCCTCGGCCAGCATCACGAACAGTTCCGACAGGCGGTCCAGCTCCCACGGTCGATAGCAATGTTGGTCGGGGTTGAAGCGCTCGATCGGTACGAACAGCTCCGAGGCCGGCTGCGGCATGTTGACGGCACCGTTGGGTGCCACGTACTTCTGCACGAGCGCCACCGCCTCAGCGCGCGTGACCTCGAAGCCGGCCAGCGGAATGCCTTCCGGCAGACAGTCGCGCACCGCCTGCTCGACGGGCGCCCGATCCGTGACGATCTCCGGAAACCCAGGACACGCGGCGAGACTGTCAATCTCCCCCTGGACCCGCGACAGGATTTCGTTCCAGCCGGCGTTCGTGACGTCGATCAGCCCATCCGGGGGGGACTTCGCAGTCTCACCGTAGAGAAAGGCCTCGAAGCATGCGACGAAGCTGCTCGACTTGGCGCCTGCCAGCATGCCAGGTGCCTCCATGGCCTGGAGGACGATCCGGTTCAACCCGCGGTCCGGCACGATCGGCGTGACGACCAGGCGCAGGTCGTTGACCTCGAACGCGTAGCACTGCCTTTCCTCAAACGCGTTCGTTTCGAAACTCTGAACCTCTCGCCGGCCCAGCTCCGTGAGTCCGTATTGCACCCGCTCACGCCCGTCCTGGTCCGTGTTGGGAACGAGGGGATCGCTGCCGCCCAGCACCTCGTCCTCGTTCAACAGGCCGTCGAAGTCGAGGTCGCCGCGCACGTCGTCTTCGAGTGGGTCGGTGCCAGCCACAAACTCCTCGAAATCCGGCAACCCATCGTTATCGGTGTCCGGGTGGCGAAGGTCCGTGCCCAGAAAGCTTTCCTCACAATCCCTCAGGCGGTCACCATCCAGGTCCGAGGTCTGAGTGCAGGGTCGGGCCGGCACGGTCCGGTCGAGCGGATCGAACCCCTGGTCGACGAGCTTGGCCTCGAACAGGTCACTGTAGCCGTCCCCGCCCTCCTCGTCCGAGTCCGGGTGCCGAGGGTCTGTTCCAAGCTCATCCTCGCGGGCGTCGGGCAATCCATCGTGGTCGGTGTCGGGTGCATACTCGCCATCGAACAGCCGAGCGTGGGCGTTGGTGGCGACCAGACTCGTCAGCGAGCGCTGGGCCTGGAGCGAGCGAAAATCGAACTGCAGGAAGTTATCGTTGTTGGTCGCCAGGTTGGCATCGCGAAAGGTTCCGTTGCCCTCCTTGGCGATGGCCTGCAGCAACGTTCTCGCCTGATCCTGCTCGATGCCGAAGTTCTGCGCCGCGCCGGGGCACACCGACTCGACTACCGCCTGGGGCGAGAACAGGAACACCGAGTTGATGCTGATTCCCCCCACCGAATAGATGTCTTCGAGGGCAAGCACATCGCGCACGCGCTGCATGATCTGCGAGTCCTGGTTGTACGCAGGGCAGACCCCGTCGAAATCCACGTACACGTCGTCCGGAATCTCCATGTCCGTGTTGCAGACTCCCGACAGGATGTCCGGGTGCAGGCTTGCGTCGTTGATGTTGTCGCAGTCCGGATCGGACCCGTCTGCAAGCCCGTCGCCATCGTTGTCCCGGCCATCACTGCAGTTCGTGATGTCGTCTTCACATCCCGCCAGACAGCGAGGCTGGGGCACGCCGTCGCTGACCAGCACCACCACGTAGCGCGTACGCGCCCGCTCCGCGGGTTCGATCGCCAGGATGTCGTCCTCGATCAGCGACAGCGTGGTCGCCAGGGCCCCCTGGTAGTCCGTCGCTGGGCCGAGGCCCTGGGTGGGGTCCACAAACGGACCAAAGGCTGACCGATCCCGAGTGAACCCCTGGATTCGTGTCCAGTTCGCGAAGCCGATGAACCCCACCTGCGTCGCGCGCGAGCGCCGCAGGTCGTCGATCAGTCCGTTGAGGGCCTCGAAACGTCGATTCCGGCTATCGGTGCACTGCAGCGACGTCGATTGGTCGACGACGAATAGCACCTTGACCGGAAACGTGACTTCGGTGTCTGGCTGCGAACAGTACTCGCCGTGAATCGATAGACGATTGTCGACCGTCTCGAGCGGATCCGCTTCCTTGGGCTGCAAAGCCGCGTCGGTGCACGCGACCATCGACAACACGACACCAGCGAGCACGCGTGGTTCACGCATGAGCATAGTGTGAAGCAGCGTCATGGCAGACTCCATACTGGACAAAGACAAGAGGGGCCGGCCCCGATCGATGGCGATATAGGACCGGCCCCACATCTGCGCCCAACGTGGGCGCCTGGGCCAAGCAGGCGGGCGTTCCCGTTTGTACGCGGGACACCCACCGTCCCTTCTAGTTCAAGCGACGAGGGCGGCGCAGGAATACCAGCCCGAAAAGTAGACCGATCAGTGCCGCGCCCTCGGAGGCGCCACCCGATCGCCCAGGCGTTGCTACACTGCAGGCGCCGCCCGTGTCACCACCGGGAACCGTAGCACCCTCACCATCGGCGATGATCCGCACGGTGTGGTCCGCGCGGGCATCGATACGCCGGGTGACCACGTCGGCCCCCACGGTCTTTACGCTGATGCGCAGCTCGTACTCGCCCGCGCGGTCCGGCTGAAAGGTCGCGATCGTGTCCTGTCCGTAGATGTATTCGTATTCCCGGGAGGTACCGAGTACGCCCTTGGAGTTGGCGACCGTTGCGCTCGAGCCGTTAGGCGCGGACACGACAGTCCACTGATACTCCAGCTCCTGCTGCTCGCGGTTGACGAAAAACGGAAGCCGGAACGGAGAGGCGACGCTGGCGAGCAGCGGCGGCGCATACACCTGGAGCTCCCCCTCCGGGTCGAGGCAGTTTTCCTGGTCACCCAGGACCACATGGCAGTACCGGTTGTCACACAGGGTGCCGCGGCCATCGCGGTCCGGGTCATCCTGATCCGCGTTGGCTTCGCTTGGGCAGTTGTCGAAGCCGTTCGGGATACCGTCATCGTCCATGTCCTGGTCGCACAGGTCCCCGATGCCGTCCTGGTCCGTGTCAATCTGGTCCGGGTCCGGAACGGTCGGGCAGACGTCCGAGCGCAGGGGATCGAGCTCGCTAATCCCGTCTCCATCCATATCGGGGAAGCACACCTCACGCTGGTCCGCCGTGGGCTCGGAGATGGCAGCGTTCATCGGACACGCATCCTCGAGGTTCAGCAGAGAGTCGCCATCGATGTCCGGGTCGCACGCATCGCCCAGCCCATCGCCATCGAGGTCGAGCTGGACTCCGTCCGTGACGGGGTTGGGAATCTCGGGACAGTTGTCGCTGTCGTTTCCGATCTCGTCGCCATCCATGTCCGCGTCGCAGTGGTCACCGAGGCCGTCTCCGTCGGTGTCGAACTGCATGTCGTTCGCGGTGTCGAGGCAGTTGTCACAGGCGTCTCCCACACCGTCACCATCGGCATCGCCCTGGTCGCGGTTGTAGGCACGGACGCAGTTGTCGTAGTTGTCCTCCAGACCATCATTGTCGTAGTCATCGGAGAACTGGTAGGTGTCCCCCAAATCGGTGTTGGCGATCAGGATGGACCCGCCACCTCCTCCTCCGCCGCCGCCACTCATTTCGGGCGTACCACAGGCACCAAAGCTGCCGTCGCACTCAAAGCCCGGCGAGTCTTGCGCGAGCACAGGCGCGGCGACCAGGGCCGCAGGCAAGGAGTAAAGAAATAGAGCCGTTGTCTTTCGCATGGGAAGTCCCCTTCGTTGCTGCTGGGACGTGAGTGCCCCGAGCCACCAAAACGGGTCCAGCGAATGCCCGCCACGGACACAATTTTACGCAGCCTTCAAACGACCACCCGGATTGTTTCGTGAAGCCTAGTGGGGCCGGATGTCGGTTCATGTGAACCGGTTCAATACGCTCCCGGTACCCGGTTTCCGAACGCGATGATGACCGAAGGCCACCGCGCTCCCGAACCCCACGCCGAGAAAAAAAGCGAGCTGAGGTTCTCATGTGAACCGGAACGGCAGGCTGGCGGTACCTGTATCCGGTGGCGAACGCGATGGCGGACCGCGGTGAGCTGGACCTGACGCGTAGGGAAAGCCCCAACGATTCATGCGAGCAGGCAAGCCGGAAGCTGGAAGTCTATGGCAGACTTGCTGTCATGGCGCCCCTCGCGCGCACCCTGACGAGGTTGCTGTGCTTGCTGGCAGCGGCGAGCCAACCAGGTTGCGCCGACGAGCCGAGCCTGGATATTCGCATCTGCGGGGACTTCCTGGTGCCTGCCGATAGCGCCGACCTGGTCACGCTCTCGGACGGCGCTGTGCTGGAAATCGCGCCGACCGCCGACACAGAGATGACCGACGACGTTGGCGACGACGCGCTCGAAGACCTGCCCGTGGACGCCCTGCGGATTACGACAAGGGACAGCGACTACGAGCCAATCGACCTATCCGTGCTCGAACTGGGCAGCGGTACGACCGTCGCCTCAAAGGGCTTCAAGCGCGTGGTCACCTTTCCTCGCTCCGATCGCATGTTGTGGTTGACCGTGGAGGGCTTGCGCGGCGGCGTGGTCGGCTACAGCTTTGCGCGCCGCGTCTCGTCCAGCACGGAGGAGGTCGATATGCCCCTGTGGCAGGCGTGCTTTGGTGTGGCATGTGCCTTTGGCCAAACGTGCATCGACGGTGCGTGCGAGCTCGCCCCGGACGCGCCGGGTGGGCCATCCTGCGGAGGCGACGACTGATGCGAGTCCATGCGATCTCGGCGGCTGTGGTGCTGCTCGCAGCCTGCTCCGACGCCCACCTGTTCGGCCCCGAGGGGTCGTCGGCTGAAGCCGACAGGGTCGCGGTGACCGGAAGGGTATGCGCCCA
The DNA here is from genome assembly GCA_028817905.1 of Myxococcales bacterium. Classification (GTDB taxonomy): domain Bacteria; phylum Myxococcota_A; class Polyangia; order Polyangiales; family JAFGIB01; genus JAPPOR01. Next base: position 5,213 of record JAPPOR010000763.1, on the reverse strand, counting down.
GGACTCGGCCACCACGGACCTACCGCTGCGGATCGTCGTCGTCGGAGACCACGCGGCCGGTCCGGTGTTTGCCGATTTCGATCCGGCCGGGGAACGAGTGTCGTTGCTCAGCTCCTTCGTCAGCTCGGCCCTGAGCGCTCCGAAGACGGAGCTAGCGGTGGTGGGCTTTTCGGGACGCTCCCGCAAACTGGCTCCGATCGAGGGCAACTTCACGCGCAACCCAGGTGAACTGCTCAACGCGGTCAATCAGCTGTCGCTGGCCCAGCCGTGCGAGGGCGCGGGCAAGTGCCGCGACTACATCGAAGGGCTGCGTACGGCCCGCGCCCTGATCGAGGGTGACCTGGCGGACGCCCCCGCCGGGCAATCCGTGGTGACACAGTACCTGGTGCTGCTCGTGCTCGCCGGCCCTCAGGAGCCCATGTCCCTCAATACGCAGTGCTGCGACGGGGACGACGCGGCCTGCCTCGACATGCCTCCGACGCCCTCGCAAGCATGCCAAACCCAGCGGGAGCAGCAGGAAATCGCGGCCCTCCGCGCCGCCGTCGATGCCCGCGGCGCCCTCGGCGTCAAGCTACATGTGCTCCACCTCGCCGCCGATCCGGACGGAAGCGTCAACGACGGGCTGCAGGACGCCATGCGCAACCTGGCGTTCTCCGGGCTCGGGTCCTACCAGCGATACAACAATCAGGCAGCTCTCACGCCAGCGGCCTTCGACGTGCTGCGCGAGCGCGCCCGACTCGGGGTCAAGGCGCTGTTCGTCGCCAATCTCAACGCCAAGCCCGCCGCCGGTGGCCCAGTGGTCGACTCGGACGCCGACGGCTTGAGCGACGCCGAGGAATCGGAGCTCGGCACTTCCCCGACCAACCCGGACACCGACGAAGACGGCATCACGGACCTGATCGAGTCGGTCGTCGACTTCGACCCCCTTTCCGAGGACATGCCGGTCGCCTGCAACGGCGTCGACGCCTCGATAGACACGGACCTCGACGGGCTCAACGACTGCGAAGAGGCTGTCCTCGGTACCGAGCCCACGCTCGTCGATTCCGACGGCGACGGCATGCCGGACCAACTCGAACTCTACGCTTTCACCGACTACCTGGAACCCGACGGTGAGCTAGACGCCGACGGCGACGGCGTTAGCAACGCCGACGAACTGCGTCAGCGATCCGATCCGCGGTCGACAGACACAGGCGACCACCTGAGCTTCGGCTATCGTTACGACCTGGAGGACACAGGGGTGATTCGGGAGCTGTTTGCCCCGCCCCTGGCCCAACTGACCGGTGTCCACATCACGGCCACCAGTCCGGGAACATCGCCCGGGCTGGGAGTGCTGCAGTTCGACGCTGGCGACGGCAGCCTTCGCTGGCAGGACGCGATGGACTCGCGACCGGGAGACAACGTGAGCGTGTCGGAAGAAGGTGAATACGACCTACCTTCGTCCTCCTACGCGGAAGTTCAGGGCGATGATGGCCGACGTGTACGCGCACGGGTCGATCCAGCAAGTCTGCCCCCCGAAGACATCATGGAACGCGTACGCATCCTGTACCGGGAGCGCCAGTGCCTCGACTACACTGTGCGCAGCATCCGGCTAATGGACACGCTGCCCCTCGAAGATGGAACCGAGGCAGGGCACAATCGAATCGTGATCTATTTCGCGGAAACGCCCGAAAGCAGAATCACGGAGCCGGGTCCGTTTCGGATTGCAGAGATCCCCGTGGTCTTTCGCCCGCCAGTAACACGCAGACCCCGCGCACCGCGTCTGACGGTGCTCGATGAAGAATTTGTGCGACCGCGTTAGTGCGCCGAACGCCAAGGCCAAAGAAGGAAAGACTAGGTATGAATACGAGTTCTTTGAGTCACCGCAACCGGATCGGGGCCCTCGCCGTCGTCCTCACGAGCCTGTCCGCCAATACCGCATTTGCAGACAGCGGCATGGGCGACTACCTGAGTGATGGCGGACCGGTGATGTACGTCATCCTGGGGCTGTCGCTGCTGGGAACGGTGCTGTTTCTGGAGCGAGCCTTCGACCTGTATGTACTGCGCCGTCTCGGTGCCTCGACGTTTACCGACCGCATCATGCGAGAGGTCGAGGCACGTCGCTTCAGTGCCGCCCTGGAAGCCTGCAACCTGCGCACCAAGCACCCGCTGGTGCAGGTCATCAAGGCGGGGGTGCTGCGAGCCAACCGGCGCGAGAAGGAAATCGAGCGGGCCATGGAGAAGGAGATGCTGGAGGCGCTGCCCCATTTGAACAAGCGCATCGGTCTGATGGCGCTGCTGGCCAACTCGGCCACCCTGATCGGGTTGCTGGGCACCATCTTCGGTCTGATCACGGCGTTCAACAGTGTGGCGATGGCGAGCGCCGCGGAGCGTCAGACCGCTCTGGCGGCCGGTATCTCCCAAGCCATGTACACGACCGCGTTCGGCATCTCGGTCGCGCTTCCACTGCTGTTCTTTCACCACTTCATGTCCAAGCGGATGGAAGCGATCGTGATGGAGGTCGAAAGCGGCGCCAGCACGCTGCTTGTGGCTCTATCCGGTAAGAATGAAGGTGCGTGAAGCGTGTTCGATCGCTGGCATAGGGCCGTCGAGGAGAGCCAGGAGCTCGACCTGCTTCCAGTCATGAACCTGTTCATGGTGCTGATCCCGTTTCTGCTCATGGGGGCCGCATTCTTTCACGTAGGCGTGATTCCCACGTCGTTGCCGACCCACACGCCTCAAACCTCGGATGTCCCTGCCACGCCCGTCACCGTCTCAGTGAATCTTGCCATTGGGCCTAACGCTATCGATCTCACAGCCTCGAGCACCAGCCTCGATGAGGATGCCCTCGGCGAGCTTGCGGGCAGCTGGCGGCGAAGCGGCGAACACTACCAGCTCGAAGGCCTGGTCAAACGCCTCAAGGCCATCAAACAGAAGTACCCGAAGAGCAACACCCTCATCGCCCTGCCCCACGAGCGGCTCGGCTACGATGAGCTTGTCCGCATCCTCGATGCAACCAGGGACTATCCCACTGGAAAGAAGGACAAGGGGGGCGAAGACGTTCGTGCGGACCTGTTCCCCGTGGTGGTGTTTTCGCGCTTTATCCCGGTCACGGAGCGGGAAACCGTGGCCGAAGCGCCGACAGCGCCCCCGGCGTCGGCCGAACCAGGTGCACCGATGGGTCCCTCCGGCGACTCGGCACAAGCGTCGCAGGGAGCCGAGCAATGATGAAAAAGCACCGTCCCAGTCGCAAGCCTCCCGGGCTGATGCTCACCTCGCTGCTCGACATGTTCACGATCATCCTGATCTTCCTGATCGTAAGCTTCGAGGCCGAATCCCACGACTTCAAGCTCGACTCCGATGTCGAGTTGCCCGAGAGCACCGCCGAGCAAAAGCTGAAGCCGGCCGTCAACATGGTGGTCACGGGAAAGGGCGTGACGGTGTCAGACCAGCTCGTGGTCCCGTTTGAGAACGGCCGACCGTCCCCGGCAGCCCTGGAGGCGGCCAGCATCCCCAAACTGGTCGAAGCGCTGAAGGTGGAGCACGACAAGAAGTTCGGCCAAGGATCCGATAGCAAACCCGAACAGCCCGCCGCTTCCGCCGACGGCAAGCCAAGCTCTGAAGAGGAAGAGGATGGGGCCATCATTGTGATCCAGTCCGACAAGCACCTGGACTACGCCACCCTCTACACCGTGCTGAAGTCGGCAGCCGAAGCGGGCTTTTTCAAGTATCGCCTGGCAATCCTGAAGTCATGATGATCCGAACGAAGCTCTTGCGAAACATCTGCAACACTCGGCGCGTGAGCCCCGCGCTGCTGTTCGTATTGGTATTCACGGTTCTTTGGCTGCCCACGCCGGCAGCGGAAGCCCTCGAGCCCGGCGAAGGACCGGCGTTGCTCGCGCAGCGCAAGAGTCGCAGCGCTAGGCGTGCTCAGCGGCGCAAGGCTCGCCGCAACAAGCGCAAGAGGGGAAGGAGCGCCGACAGGGAGGCAGATAGCGAAGCCCGCGAACAGTCTGACAAGGGCCAGGAGGCCCAGGCCGAGGGCTCCGAAGACGAAGGTGCAGCCAGCGAGCCAGCCGCAGACACCGAGACGCGCGGCGAAGGCGGCCCGCAGCCCAGCGCAGGAACGTTGCGGCGCTCGAACAAGATGGAGTTCGATGCCCGTCTGATCCGCGGTCAAACCGCGGGCTCCGGCGCGGTCGTGCTCTTCGACCGCGGACAGCGTGAATTGCCCGCCCTGACCAAGATGCGCACCCGCTTTCTCGACGCCACGGTTCGCGAGGTCTTCGACAAGGATTCAGCGGGCGCTTCGAAGCGCTGAGGACCGACATGGCGGATACCAAGACGCTCGTACGCCAGCTTCAGCATAACCCGAAGGACCTGGCGCTCCTTCGCACGGTGAAGAAGCAAATGCTGTCGGAGCGGCGCTTGACGGGGCTCGCCCAGTTGGTCGAGTGGTGGGCCAAGCGGGCTCCCAGCCCCCGCACAGCAGCGCAAGAGCTGTACGAGGTCGGGGTCGCACTGGAGAGCCGGCCCAAGTACAAGGAGCGGGCACTCGCGCTGTACGAGTTGGCGGTCTCCTACCATCCCGAACACGCGGCCGCCCGGGCGCGGATCACGGTACTTCGGCCGGACGAGGAATTTGATGCCCTGATGAACGCGTTGGAGTCGGACAGCATCCACCCGCCTCCGGGGCAAACTCAGCCAGCAAACGCGAGCCTAAAGGGCTCGGTGCCCGCCGCGCCCACCAGCCAGGGGGCAACCAGCCCGAAGAGCTCGCTCCCGGCAACACGCGCCAGCCAGGGGTCGGCCAGCCCGCACACCTCGAAGCCGGGACCATACAGCAGCCAGGGGCCGCAGAACCCGCGAACGGGCCCACCGGGCAGGGCCCCCGGCGATACCGCGGCGGCCTCGTCGGGTCGATCGCAGCGGGCAGGACAGCCGCAGCCCTCCTTGGGCGCCGGGCGGCGCAATTCTTCGATGCCCGCGCCGGGGCACAACCACTCGAGCCACCCGCCCATTCCGTCGCTGCGCAGCGCGGTCGCAAGACCCTCCACCGTGCCACCCCTGCCAGCACAGCCTCTGCGGTCTGCGGCGGCGGCCGCCCTCACGGACGCCGAGCCGCCTCCGATCTCGTCGCCCGCACCCCCGCCTCCACAGCCGCAAGTCTCGTCCCCCGTGCCGCCGGCCGACCGGGGCTTGCCTACGGGTGGCTCGACGTGCGAGGGTCCCGTAGC
>JAPPOR010000399.1 GCA_028817905.1 Myxococcales bacterium | reverse complement strand
CTAGTCGAGCGCCTTCCTCTGCACCTTCCAGCGACTGTCCTGACAGTAGACGCAGTCTGGGCCGGTGAACCACGTGCCAAAGGTCGCGTCGTCCATCAGCTTGTAGCGCAACCAAGCGACTGTCATCCCATTGATCATGTCGGACATCGGGGGGGTCAGGATTCCGAGGTGACCGCCCGTGAAGTTCGCGTAGAAAACCGGGGTTTGCGCCCCCTCAAAATCTCTATCGCAGTTGGCCGCCGCCAGGTCGCAGGCTGCGTCCAACAAGCCACACGTTGCGGGGCCCGGAGTTCCGCAAATGAACGCCGCTGGCGCGTGCAGGTTTGAGACACGCTCAGGTGCCATGTTGCCTCCAGAGATGTGCACAGTCGTCGTCAGACGCGGATCCGACGCAATCATGAACGTCGCCAGGCTGCCCATCGAATACCCGCTCGAAGCGATCCGCCCGGGATCGAGCTTGCCAAACAGCTCGCTGCCCTCTCGCTCGTTCTCTGCCAGCGCCCAATCGATCCCATCAATGATCTGCTTACCCAACATGGCCTCCTGGCCAATCCCAGGCACCACGTCGGCCGCCACCACGATGAAGCCGTGAGAAGCGAGCACGGTGGGCAAGGTATAGAGCGTGTGGGTCGTCCCGCCACCACTCATCCAACCCACGACCGGATGCTTGACCCCGTCCTTGCCCAACTCCTGGGGCCGGTACACTGTGTACAAGCTGCTCGGGCCGACACGCTGCATGAGGCTTGTCGCAAACGGCCCCATCTGCTCCGGGTCCTCTACGGCTGGAAACGCCACCCGGTCGCTTCCCTCCTCCGCTTCAGGCGCTGGGGAGCTTTGTCCGGGCATCTCCTCTGCAGGCATCGGCGCGGCGGCCGGTGTCTGCTCGTCAGCTGCTGCCGGCACACTCGGTGCCGCGGCATTTCCCGACATCTCACCGGGCCCCCCTGCTCCCGCAGTAACCATCGTGCCACCGGTCGGAGCGGCACCGTCGCCGGGCGCTGGCATCGCAGGGACTGCCTGAGATGGCTGGGCCCCTTCAGCTCCCGTGCTGGCTCCACCGATGTCGGCCGGCATCGATGCTGCAGCCGCCATCCGCATCCGAACCTCGTCGGAACCCTGAGCGTTGGGCGCCGGGGACGGATCCGGGCTGCTGTCGGATCCACCGCAGCCAAATAGGAGCGAAAGCCCTGTGCAGGCAACGGAAATACAGGGAAGAATCGAAAGGGACAGCCTCGGCATACTTGGTGTTTTGGCTGCGGATGACCCCCTTGCGCCACGTCATCAGGTGCCAAATGCCAGTCACGGGAATCGCTGGCCCGGATCGTTCTCAACTTCCGCGACGGATCGTGCAGGGACTCGGCTTCGCAGGACTTTCCACGACCGACGGGAATGCTCCCGGTATTTTCTCGGGCGGTGAAAGTCCCGTGGAGTCGAAGGAACAAGCGATCCGGCGCCCATGTCGTGAATGATCCGGGCCAAAGCCCGGTGAAGTGCCGGTCGTCGCCCTTGACCTCCTGGGCGGTCGTGTTACCGACTGGTTACTATGCGTGATCGTGATGCCCCGCGGGTGCAGGTAGCCCCGGGATGAAGGACGAAGTATTGATCGCCGGAGCCGGCATGGGTGGACTCGCAGCCGCCCTGTCGCTCCACCAGGCTGGTTTTCCCGTTCGCGTATTCGAGGCGGTACCCCGCATCGAGCCGCTCGGCGTCGGTATCAACCTCCTGCCGCACGCAGTCCGGGAACTGGACGAGCTGGGGCTGCGCCCGGCGCTCGAAGCGGAAGGGGTGCTGTGTCGCGAGCTCGCGTACTTCACCAGGCGCGGACAGCGGATCTGGTCGGAGCCGCGCGGCCTCGCGGCGGGATACCGCTGGCCCCAGATCTCCATCCACCGCGGCGCGCTGCAGATGACCTTGCTGCGCGCCGCCCTCGAGCGCATCGGTGAAGCCCGCGTGCACCTGGGCCACCGTGTCACCAGCGTGGACAGCGATGAAGACGGTGTGCGGGTCTCACTCACGGACCGCGACGGCAAACGACGTGAAGCGGTGCGCGGCGCCTTGCTGGTCGCCGCCGACGGGATCCACTCGGCGGTGCGCCGACAGTTCTACCCCGACGAGGGCCCGCCGCGTTGGAACGGCGCCATCATGTGGCGCGGCGTGGCCGAGGCCCCGGCATTTCTGGGTGGCGATACCATGATCATGGCCGGCTACCCGGAGCGGAAGTTCGTATGCTACCCGATCCGGCCTCCCGACGACCGCGATCAGCAGTGCATCAACTTCGTCGCCGAAAAGCGCGTCCCGGTCGCCGAGGGCGACACCGCCACGGAGCGCGAGGACTGGATGCGCCGCGCGCATATCGACGATTTCCTGCCGCTGTTCGCGGACTGGCGTTTCGACTGGCTCGACGTACCTGCGCTGGTGCGGGCGACAAGCGATGTATGGCTCTACCCCATGGTGGACCGCGATCCCCTGCCGCGCTGGACCCACGGGCGCGCAACCCTGCTGGGAGACGCGGCCCATCCCATGTATCCGATTGGGTCCAACGGCGCCTCCCAGGCAATTCTGGACGCGCGTGCGTTGACCGGCTGCTTGCTGGCCCACCCAGGCGATCCGAACGCGGCGCTCAACCGCTACGAGGAGGAGCGACGGCCTGCCACGGCGCAGATCGTACAGGCCAATCGCGGCATGGGCCCCGAGCTACCGATGCAGCTCGTGGAGGAACGGGCGCCGAACGGCTTCGAACGGCTCCAGGACGTCATCAGCGACCAGGAGCTCGGGGAGAT
>JAPPOR010000890.1 GCA_028817905.1 Myxococcales bacterium | reverse complement strand
CCGCCTCCACCGACGCCCCAAAGCCTGCAGGAAGAGGTGCTAGGCGAACCGGAGGCACCGCGGATGGGACTCAAACAGGCCGAGCTTCAGCAGGCCAAGGCCCCTGGGACCAGGAACCAGCAAGCCGAGGCCCCACAGGGCGGCGCCCAACAAGCCGAGGCCCTGATCGGAGCCCCTGCACCCCCGCCAACGGATCCCGCGGCAGCACCCGCGGCGAGCCCTACGACCCCGGCCCCGGCGGCCCGCGCCGGGGCCACCACCGCCAGCGCGCAGACCGGTGCCGACCCGCGGCGCCCCCCCGAGCAGCCGGTTGCCCGAAAGAGCAAACTGGCAGACGCCGTCAACCGCTTGCCCGCGGCCCTGCGCGAGGACGCCAACGCGCTGCTGAGGAACCAACGCCTGCGGGCCCGCAGGCGGGCTGCACGCCGCCTGTTGCGACATGAGCCAGCAGCCCAATTGCCCCCGCTTATCCGCGCGGTCGCGAAGCTGGAAGCATCCACGACCTGTCGCAAGCGACGGGACGCCATCAAACAACTGGTCGCGCTGGACGACCGGCGGGCTCTACCATCACTGGAGCGCTACCACCGCTCCCGCTCCGGCTGTGGCTTCCTGAGCTTGCAGGACTGTTACGGCTGCATTCGACGGGACCTGGCGCGCGCGCTCAAGGCGCTGCAAAGCTAGCGTCCCCATCATTCGCCAAGCCCGCGCCCTCGCAGAACCGTTCAACTCTGCGCCGGGTTGTGTTCCCGAACCCTGGCCGAAACCCGAGCGAAGCCGATCACTTGCGCAACCGTCATGCGCCCTTGTGGCGGATGCGGACTGGTCGCCGATCGTGGCATCTGTTATGGATCGGCCGCCGGATGCCGCCTGCGCGACCCGAGGTGCCTGCCGAGCGTGAGCGGCCGGCGTTGGCAGGCGCCGATGACCTATGCGAGGAATGCACCTTGACCGTATCGATGGACGACCTGGTTGCGCTGTGCAAGCGGCGCGGATTCATCTTTCCGGCGAGTGAGCTCTACCAGGGCATCAACGGCTTCTGGGACTACGGCCCCCTGGGCACCGAGCTCAAGAACAACCTGCGGGACGCTTGGTGGCACGACATGGTGCGGTGTCCGCCCCTGGGCCCGGACGGGACGCCACTGTCGATCGTGGGTGTCGACACGGCGATCATTCAGAACCCAAGGGTCTGGGAAGCCTCGGGACACGTCGGCGGCTTCAATGACCCGATGGTCGACTGCCGGGAGACCAAGAACCGCTACCGTCACGACCACCTGATGGTCCTGCGACACCGGGATGACGCTACCGTGCCGATGTTTGCCTTTATGGAGGGCGAGCCGGAGGCAGTTCACAAGAAGCTCAAGAAGCTGGCCAAGGGCCGCGAGCTAGACGAATTCGAGACGCTAGCCCTAACCGAACTTGCCGTGGCGGACTTCGCGCACGTGATAGGTCCCGACGCCAAGGCGGCCGGGACCCTGACCGAGCCGCGCCAATTCAACTTGATGTTCAAGACCTACGTGGGCGCGGTCCAGAACGAGGACTCGATCGCATATCTACGGCCCGAAACGGCACAGGGCATATTCCTGAACTACAAGAACGTGCTCGACACCATGCGCGTCAAGGTTCCGTTCGGAATCGCACAAATCGGCAAAGCGTTCCGCAACGAGGTCACCCCTCGCAACTACATCTTTCGCTCACGCGAGTTCGAGCAAATGGAAATGGAATGGTTTTGCCACCCGGACGATGCCAAGACGTGGCATGAGTTCTGGTGCAAGCAGCGCGGACAGTGGTGGCAGAGCGTTGGCCTGCGCTCCGATGACTTGCAGCTGCGCCCCCACGAAGCCGACGAACTCGCACACTATGCCAAGGGCGGCGCCGGCACCTTCGACATCGAGTATCGCTTTCCCTTCACGGCCCCTGGATACGGCGAACTTGAGGGTGTCGCCCATCGGGTCGACTTCGACCTCAAGCAACACCAGGAACACGCCAAGTCCAAGCTTCAGTACTTCGATGCGGAGCGCAAGGAGCGCTATCTTCCACACGTGATCGAGCCGGCCGGAGGTCTCACGCGCGGGGTGCTCGCGGTGCTATGCGAAGCGTATACGGCCGACCCGGAGCGGCCCAGCAAGGTGTACATGAAATTCCACCCACGGCTCGCTCCGATCAAGGCAGCGATCTTTCCGCTGGTCGCCAAGGAAGGCATGCCTGAAATGGCCCACAAGCTCTATCAGGAACTGCGTACGCGGTACGCGGTTGAAATCGACGTCAAGCAAGCGGTTGGCAAACGCTACGCCCGCATGGACGAGGCCGGCACGCCCTACTGCTTCACGATCGATGGGGATTCCCTTGGCGACCAGACCGTCACGGTGCGCGACCGCGATACGGCCGGCCAGCAGCGCATCGCCATCGACAAGGTCGGCGACTTCCTTGCCGAACGCATGCGCTAGCGCATGCTTTGCACCCGCTACTCGTCGCCAGTTCGGTCGACGCACTGGCCGAAACACAACAGCTCGGGGCCGCAGCCGCCCTCCAGGTCCAGGTCGTCATCCTGATCGCACACCCAGGTGACGTCCTCGAACGCAGCACAGCCAGAGATGCGCTCGAGCGCCGTCGGGCAAGCGGTCTTCGCTTCCGCGCAGAAAAACATGCACTGGCTCATGGTCGGCCCGCAACCGGCCGCCGCGAGCGGCGTGCATAGCGCTTCGCAGTCGACACCATCGGCGCTGATGTCGTCCTCCTCGCAGGAAAACGAGGAACTCGAGTCTCCGTCGCCTCGACCGCGACCCTCGCTCCGCTCCTCCTCATCGTCATCATCATCGCCATCCATGAACCCGGGGCACTTCTCGACGATCTCCTTGAGGCAGGCTGGGGGCTCCAGCTCCTTGCCTAGCGGGTCATCGCAACTAAGAGCGTTCTGCATGGCGATGTAGTCGGTGAAGCAGCGTTCGATGTCCCCCACGGTGACACCATCGCAATCCGCAAGGTCCTCCTTGATGTCGTCGCCATGACAGGCATCGTCATCATCATCATCATCATCGGCCCGAGCGATGCAGTTGTCGCGCTTCTCCTCGCATTCGTCAGACGTGTCGGAGTCCTCCGAAGCCCATGCTGTGCACTCCTGCGCGGTGCTTTGCATCTTGGTCACCGTCTCACAAACCTGCATTACCTCTGCTTCGGTGGCTTCGTTGGCGGGCTTGCTCTGCTCGACACCGCTGGCTCCGGTGTCATTGTCGTCGCCACAAGCCAGAAGAAAGATATTTGAGATAGCTACACAAGCGAGCAAACGACCCCTGTTCATCGCGCGACTCCCCTTTGTTCAAAGCAAGGTGCGGAACCATTATAGGCACGCGCGCTTCTCCCCTGGGAGTGCTGGGACAACACCCCACTTGCCGTGACATCTCCGCGCGGGTGCGCCCCGAGTTGGGCGCGCAAGACAATCGCCCGCGGGAAACTGCAGCCAATCCGGGCTGCACTCACAAAGGGGTCAGCAAAGCCAGCACGTACTCCCTTCGAGCTACAGGGACGGTGGTCGCGAGCTTCTCATGCGGGGGCGCTTGAGGACCACGACGCGCGAACGCTCGACGCCGGTCTCGTGATGTCGGTGGGCTCGTACGAAGCCCGGATCCAGCCACATGTCCGCAAGGGCCTCGGGCCCAGGATAGCGGGTGATGACCGCCGACTCCCACCCCTCCGATGCGTCCACGCCAGCGTCAGGAAACATGTGCATCACGCCTCCCGAGAAGATCAGCTGTCCTCCGGCACGGTTGAACGGTTCCGCGACCTCGGACATGTAGCGCGCATGCGCCGTGGCACCAGCGATCGTCTCCGCGTTGTAGGGGATCGAAGCCTTGAAGCACAGCAGGTTGACGATCACGATGGGCTGATCCGGCTCGAGCCTTAAGATAACCCGCCAATCCTCGGCGCGCGGCGCCACGATGTCGTCGTGGTGCAGGTCGACCAGCCTGGCGATCTTTTCGTCGATGTCTTCCGCCCGCATTTTTGATACGCACCGCGGCGAGTGGCTCGCCGCGCTCCTCCCCGATGTCCGCGTGTGGCAATTCTTCTATCATCGCGCACTGTCGACAGGCAAACGTTGACCGGCTCCCCCAACCCTACCGTGAACGAGAATTTGTTCAGCCTAGCTGGGGGCCCGACCCATCGCCCTGCGCCAGTGCGCCATCTCACTGATTTGGCGTGAGTTTTCCGCATGGGTCAGGCTCCGACCAAGGGCTCGTCTGACCTGCTTCCTTCCCCCAGCATCCGCCTCCCCCACACTCGACCCGGCGGCGTCCGTTGGCGCCCGGTTCGACCCGCCAGCCAGGGGGGTCGGGTGGTCGGCCAGTCGCCTACGCGGCGGACTCCGCGCCTTCCGGCTAGCCGACGAAGCATGCGGAGCTCCGGGCTGCCACTTGCAATGCCCATGAGCGTGCTCATGGTGTCGAGAGAGCCTCGCGGCCCGTGAGCTACTTTGCGGGGCGTGGCCACCGAATACCGACCATGCCCGAGACCACCGATCTCTATCAGGTTCTCGGCGTCGCTCGCGACGCCACGGACAAGCAGATCCGCGAGGCCTACCGCAAGCTGGCGCGCAAGTGGCACCCCGATGTCAATCCGAACAACGCGGAGGCGGAGGAGCACTTCAAGCAACTAACAGCCGCTTTCGAGGTTCTTTCGGACGCAGACAGACGCAAGCTCTACGACGAGTTTGGCCACGAAGGCCTGCAAGGCGGCTTTGACCCCGACAAGGCGCGCGCGTACCGGAGCTGGTCCAGTCGCCGCAATGCGGGCGGGGCTCCCGGCGACCAGGTCCCCTTCGAATTTGACCTTGGGGACCTCTTTGGCGAGGCCTTCCAGCCGCGGCCGTCGGCGCCGCGGGGCGGTGCCGACATCCTGGCCGAAGTAGAACTCGACTTCGTCGACGCCCTGCGCGGTGTCGAGCTCCAGGTCGCCGTCCCCGGTCATGCCGCATGCCCTACATGCGGCGGCTCAGGCGACCAGATAGGGACACGACCGCGGCACTGCGCGGCGTGCGATGGGACCGGTCGGCGCCAGGTCGTGGAGGGCCCTATGCGCATCATGGGAGCCTGTGACACGTGTGGCGGAGCCGGTCAGAGGCGCACGCCGTGCTCCGCCTGCAGGGGCGAGGGCTTCGTCCGAACACAGACAACGACCAAGGTACGGATCCCACCCGGTGCCGACGATGGCTCCGAGCTGCGCGTGCGTGGGCAAGGCGAGCCTGGATTGGGCGGAGGCCCCGCAGGAGACCTGCTGATCCGTACCAAGGTCAGACCCCATCCCCACTTCCGCCGAGCGGGGTTGGACCTCACACTAACGCTCCCGATTACGATCTCGGAAGCCTACTCAGGAGCGCGGGTGCGGGTGCCGACCCCCGATGGATCGGTCGAGATGACCGTTCCGCCCCACTCGCAATCCGGTCAGCGCCTGCGCCTCAAGAGCAAGGGCGTCGCTCGTGCGAATAGACGTGGCGACCTCTACATCGAACTTTCGGTCCGGGTCCCGGAGCGCGATGACGCGGACCTTGCTCAGGCTCTCGAGAAAGCCTCGGCGGTCTACGGTGGGCCCATCAGGGAGGGTCTGAGGCTGTGATGAGACCCATCGAGAGCCATGTACTGCTCGCCGTGATAGAGCACGATCGGGATTTCCTGATGCGCCTGCACGACGCGGGTGTGGTCCCGAAGGACGAGCAGGAGCTTTCACCGGACCACGTCGAGGTGGCGCGGGTCGCCTATACGCTAGTGCACGACCTCGAAGTCAACTGGGCGGGCGTGGAGGTGATCCTCCACATGCGTTCCGAGCTCAGCGCGACCCGCCGCCAGGTCGCCGAACTGGTGCGGCGGTTGCGGCAGGCCCAACGGGGCTGATCCGGGCTCCAGCGCGGGCCCACCCTACATGGAGAGGTTCTTGGGGTCGAACTTCACGCAGCCGTTCAGCCCAACGCCGCCCACCTGATAGGCAACCAGGAAACACATCTCGTCCGCCGAGCTCTCGCCGAAGTTCACCACGTGCTCGTTGTCGTTCATGTAGTTGCAGGTTACGCGCGTATTGGTGCCCTTCGGAATCTCGAGCATCATCGGTTCCACGTACTGGGCATCGAAGTCCCATGGCTCGCGCCGGTACACCTCGTTGAACACACCAGTCGTCGGATCCTGCAACTCCATGACGAGCGAACGACCGAGGTAGTGCATGTGGGGCAATGCTGCAAACAAGGTCACGTCAGTGGGCACCTCGCACTCGTTCACAACGCTGCTGGGACCGGCCGCGGGCAGGGCAATCTCGTCTGTCCCGAAGGCGTAGATCCCCACAGGCTTGGGTTCGGGCACCGTCGACTTGTGCATCCGAATGCCGACCTTTTGCCGAAGATCCTCGTCGCCCGCATTGAAGAGGTGCAACTGGATCAACAACTGCGTACCCGCCGGGAAGACCTGCGCAGCCCCATCGGGCAGCTGGAGTTCTTGACTACCGGAACCTGCGCCGAACACCGGGATCCAGGAGAAGCGAAACAGGATATCGCATTCGAACGTGCCCTCCTGCTCCTTCTTGGTCGTACGTGCCAACAGGAAGTGGTGCACACCGGGTAGCGCGTCGTACTCGAAACGGTCGACGTTGGTGGGCTCCGTCAAGGTCATGGTGTGGCAGATGTACCGCTCCTTACCAGCCGGGAGGTCGATCTCTCCGGTCGTGAAGTGCGCGTACTCCGATTCCATCGGCTGCACTGACGAGCCATCGCCTCCTTGCACGGTAGACGCAGGCGGGCCCATCGGCGCGGGGGAAGCGGCCGCCTCCTGTTGGACCGGGGGAGGAGGTGGCGGCGGCGGCACTGGATTCACAACTGGCGCACCAGCCCCTGTACCATTGCCGGCCGTCTGCATCTGCTGACTGCCCCCAGTCGACTCCGCGCCCTCCCCGCAGGCTGTCAAACAGGCCGTCAGAAAGACCAAACCCCACCCCAGGACGCAACCACCCCATTGCCCCTTTGGACGTCTATGCATCGTGACACTCCTTGGGAGCCTACTAGCATCTTCCCGCTGTGATCCCAGGCCTGCCGAGGCGAAATTTCCAGGCAATCGGGGCCGCATGCGCCGCTCGACGGCCCGATCTATCCAGCTCATCTTCGCGTGTTGGTCAGTTGCTTGCGCAGCACGCTCGGGTTGGGCGTGGGCAACTCGCAGGCACCGCGCTCACATACGTACGCCGTGGGGCGCCCACCGATCGCCTTCTTGTGCGCGAGCCAGGGTACGTGCACCGACAACGCGGAAAGCTGCTCTTCAGATACCACCAGCGTGGCCGCGTTGGGCAGGTACACCCGCCGCACGGCCGCAATCAACGCTTCTGCGAGCACACCCTTGGGATGAACGATGAGCACCTGCAAGGGCTCGTCCAGGTAGCGGTCCAGGGCCGACAGCATGCTGGGCACGGATAGCCCGGCCTGCGTGAGCTCACGCGAAAAAGCGCCAAAGACCTGCTCGGCCCGCGCGCGGTAGGTCATATCGACGGTGAGCTCGGCGAGTCTCAAGAGGTTCATGGCAGCCACCGAGTTTCCACTTGGGAGCGCACCGTCGTAGTTGGGCTTCTCGCGCACCAGCAGCCGCTCGTGGTCGTCGCTGGTGGTGTAGTACCCTCCATGTTCCGCGTCGACATAGTGCTGGTCTTGCAGGCGCTGCAAGGACGCCGCGTGGGTCAGATAGCGCGACTCGGCAGTCGCCTCAAATAGGTCGAGCAACGCCGCTATGAGGAAGGCGTAGTCGTCCAGGTAGGCGTTGTGCTGGGCCCGTCCTCCGACATAGCTGCGCAGCAAGCGGCCACGTGGGTCGCGCATCCGGTCCCAGAGGAAGTCCGCGGCCCGGCGCGCCGCGTCGATGTACGTCGTCCGGTCGAGGTAGAATCCGGCCCGTGCGAGCGCGGAAATCATCAACCCGTTCCAGGCGCACAGCACCTTGTCATCTCGGCCGGGAGCTGGCCGCTCCGCACGCGCCGCGTAGAGCGACTGACGGTACCCATCAAGACGTTCCCAAAATGCTGCGTGCGAAAGCCCGAAAGCCTTGGCCAGCGCCTCCGGCGGGCGGGTCATGAACAGGATGTTGCGACCTTCAAAATTGCCCGCCTCACTGGTCCCGTATACCTGCCGCACAAACGCCAGCCCGTCTGCCCCAAGCGCAGCCTCGATCTCGGGCTCCTTCCACGTGAAATGGTAGCCCTCCTCCTGCTCGCCATCCGCAGCTTCGCTGTCGGCGTCAGCCGCTGAGTAGAACGGTCCCTGCGGGTGGGTCATCTCGCGCAACACGTAGTCGAGCGTGCGTTCGACCACGCGCCGCATCTCGACGTCGCCGGTCGCCAGGAACCCCTCCAGATAGACCACAGCCAACTGCGCATTGTCGTACAACATCTTCTCGAAGTGGGGCACCAGCCAGCGAGCGTCGGTGGAGTACCTGTGGAAGCCTCCACCCACCTGGTCGTGCATCCCACCGGCCGCCATCGCTCGCAGCGTACGCACAACCATCTTGAGGCTCTGCTCGTGGCGCGCTCCTTTGAAGTTGCGAAGCAGTAGCGAAAGGCGCGCCGGCTGCGGGAACTTGGGCGCACGCCCGAAGCCACCAGCCCGTGCGTCGAAGCTGGCCTCCAGGAGGCCAACTGTTCGGACGATTGCATCGCGCCCCGGCACCGCCCCTGGTCGCGCAGGTTGGGCCGCCCGACGCATACGCTCGCTGATGCGCCCTGCGCTCGCCACCACTGCCTTCCGGTCTGTGGCGTAGCGGTGCTGGAGTTCCCGCAGAATCGTCAGAAAGCCCTTGCGAGAGCCCCGGTCCCCATCGCGCGCGGGAAAATACGTCCCACCAAAGAACGGCTCGAGGGCAGGCGTCAAGACGACCGTCATCGGCCATCCTCCGCGCCCGGTGAGCATCGTAACCGCTGCCATGTAGAGGTCATCGAGGTCTGGACGCTCCTCGCGGTCCACCTTGATGCTGACGAAGTGCTGGTTGAGATAGGCCGCAATCTCCTCGTCCTCGAACGACTCGCGTTCCATCACGTGGCACCAGTGACAGGTGGAGTATCCGATGGATAGAAGAATGGGCCGATCGAGCTGCCGAGCCAGCGCCAGAGCTTCCGGGCCCCATGGAAGAAAGTTCACGGGGTTGTGTGCATGCTGCAGCAGGTAGGGACTCGCCTCGCGGATCAGGCGGTTGACGTACTTGGGCGACCCGTCTGCACGCAAGTGATGGGTGCGAGGACGGTAGTCGGGCCCACGCAGGGAGATCTCGTGGCGCAGGGCTACTTCCAGGGATCTGTCCACGCGCGCCACTCCGGGCAGGTCAGGGTCACCTGGATCCGTTTCGGTCTCGCGCTCCACTTTACCCTCCGTTTGCCCCTCCTGGCTGACCTCCTGCGTCGGCGCCGGCTCTCGCGGCTTGGGCTCGGATCGCGATCGGCACGCGCACAGTGAGAGCAGCAACCAGGGTACGGCCCAGCCTGCTCGCGGGATGGCGCCCCCAAACACTAGCTACGCCGACGCCGTACTGCGGCCGAGAGCACCTCGAAAAGGGGCTCGGTTCGCTCCCATCCCATGCAGGCGTCTGTGATGCTTTGCCCGTAGGTCAAGTCCGCGACCGTCTGGTGGTCCTGGCGGCCATCCTCCAAGAAGCTCTCCATCATGATTCCCGCCACATGCTCACCAGTCGCGATCTGCTCTGCGACCTCGCACACGACATCCGCCTGGCGCACGTGGTCCTTGCCGCTATTGGCGTGGCTACAATCGATCATCAAGCGCGTCGGCAAGCCTGCCTTCTGAAGGCGCTCAACGGCAGAAGCGACGTCCTGGAGGTGGTAGTTCGGTCCGGAGCTGCCGCCGCGCAGGATCAGATGGCATTCCGGATTGCCCTTGGTCGCGACAATCGCAGCCACCCCTTGCTTCGTCACCGACAGGAAGTGATGTGGGTGTTTCGCCGACCCGATGGCATCGATAGCGAGCTGTATGGTCCCTCGGGTCCCGTTCTTGAACCCGACAGGCATCGACAGACCAGACGCGAGCTCCCGGTGGACCTGGCTCTCCGCCGTGCGTGCACCGATTGCTCCCCACGCGACGAGATCGGCGATGAACTGCGGGGTGATCGGATCCAGGAACTCGGTCCCTGCCGGCAGGCCCAGATGGTTGACGTCCAGCAAGAACCCGCGCGCCGCCCGCAACCCTTCGTTGATCTTGTACGTATCGTCCAGATGGGGATCATTGATGAGGCCCTTCCAACCGATGGTCGTACGCGGCTTCTCGAAGTAGATCCGCATGACAACCTGAAGATCGTCCCTATAGCGATCGGCCATCACCTTCAGCTTGCGCGCATACTCGAGACCCGCTTTTGGGTCGTGGATCGAGCAGGGTCCCACGACGACCGCTAGACGATCGTCCGAGCCTGCGAGAATGCGCGCCATCGCGGCACGGCCGTCCGCAACCGTCCTGCACGCCTGTCCGTCGTTGGGAAACTCCTCCATGAGGATCGCAGGAGGAAGGAGCGGTCGTAAATGTCGGATGCGTACGTCGTCGGTCGGATTCAACATGGCGAAAATGTCTCCGGACCGGGAATAGACCCCATCTGGCAGGCACCCGCAAGCCGTCGTGGACGGCGGTGAGGGGAGCACCCGGGCCCGTCCCCGGGCTTGACCAAGAACACCGACCGGAAACCTCAAGCCTTTGCAGTCACAAGGGTTTTTGATACGGTGACACCGCTCTCATCCGCCCACGCGCGAGCCGACCAGGCCGTCCGCGGGCGGGGAGGAATGGCCGGTCCATCATCGAAGGTGGGCGGCCAGGCCAAGTCGCCCGCAGGAGGCGACGGGGTGCTTGTTGACTTGCATGGCTTGAACCGAATCCCAACACGTGTCCCGCGAACCCCGACTACCGGGGTGACCTGCGATCTGAGGCCGCTGCTCCAAACGAGGAGAAACGCATGAGATTGGAATGGATGTGTGCATCGCTCTTGGCGCTCACCGTGTTCGCTGCCTGCGGGGGCTCCGCGCCACCCACCCAGCGGATGGCGAGTGCCGAGGCAGCGATCCGAGGTGCCCAAGAGATCGGCGCGACGAAGGAGCCCCGGGCGGCGCTCCACCTGAAGTTGGCCCAGGAACAGGTCGAGAAGGCCAAGCGGTACGTCGAGGATGGCCAGAACATCCAGGCCGACCTGGCCCTGCAGCGGGCCCAGGCGGATGCAGAACTTGCGCTTGCGATCGCGCGCGAGGCCCAGACCGTGGCCGAGGCCAAAGCGGCTCAAGCGGACGTCGACAAACTCCGTGGCGGACAGCAAGCAGGCAAGCAGACCGGAAGCAAGTAGTGCGCTGGCAGAAAACGGGAGAGGAACAGATGACCATTCGACGCATCGGAGTTTGCATGCTCGCGCTGACCGCTGGCGCGACGCTGCTTGGTACGAGCGGTTGCGCGACCCCCCAAGAGCCGCGCCAGCTTCTGGACGCCCGGGCCGCCTACCAGAAGGTGAGCCGCGGTCAGGCGGCGCGCTTGGCCCCTGCTGACCTGCACGAGGCCAAAGTGAAACTCACGGAAGCCGAGGAGAGCTTCAAAGAAGACCCAGAGTCGGCGCAGACGTACGCGCTCGCCTACGTGGCGCTGCGCCAAGCGCAAACGGTGGAAGCGCGCTCCAACACGAAGGCCGCAGCTGAGCAGCTCAAGGCCGCAGGCAAACAGCGCGAAGATCTCCGCGACGAGGAACTCAACCGGGCACGTGCGGAACTGAGCAAGGAGAAGCAGGCCCTGGCCCGTGAGCGTCAGGCGCGCGCCGCCGCAGAGGAACGCGAACGGGATGCCATGCGCAAGCTGGCCGAAGCGGCGGCGCTCAACGTCAAGGAAGAGTCTCGCGGGACGGTCATCGTCCTGCCTGGCAACGTTCTGTTCGCTTCGGGCAAGTACGCACTGACCCAGGCTGCGCAACACAAGCTGACACTTGTGGCGGGGACCCTGGCACCGCAGTCGGAAACGCACGACATAGTTGTTGAGGGACATACAGATTCACGAGGCAGCCGCGACTTCAACATGCAGCTCTCCGAGCAGCGCGCCGTCGCTGTGATGAACTATCTCGTGTCACGTGGTGTCGTACAGGAGTCCATCTCGGCGGTGGGGATTGGGCCCGGTCGGCCGATCGCAGACAACAGCACGCGCCAGGGGCGCGCCGAGAACCGGCGCGTGGAAATCATCGTAAAGCCCATGGAACCCAAGTGAGTTGGGCTTCATGTGCGCCCCGATGACCTCCCCCAATTGAGGTATCGAATGGATTGTCTCGACGGGGCGCCCTAACCCGGATGGAATGATCCGGGCTAAGATAGTACGACTTGATCACATCCGACGCGCGCCTCGCTTGTCCCTGGTTTCCACGGCATCCGCGGCCTCCTCGAAAGGGACACCCCTTTCTTTCATCGGCCGCGGCCCCTGTGAAGACTGGGTCCTTCGCGATCCATCACGGCGGGTGTGACCAAGTCGTACTAGCTTCATGCCCGGATTCTGGCCTACGCCCGGGCACGGGGGAGGAATCCGTTGACCGTCAGCCAGTGCCCGCGGTGCAAGACTCGGCTTCGAGGCCAGGTGGCGCATTGCCCCTTCGACGGGACCGTCCTGATCTCGGTCGAAGACCCCCTTTTGGGGCGGACGATCGCGGGCCGCTACCGGATCGAGGAGTGCCTGGGCCGCGGCGGCATGGGAGCCGTGTATCGCGGACTCCATCAGGTCATCGACCGTCCCGTCGCGATCAAGTTCCTACACGCCCGCTTCGCAAAGGACGGAACCCAACGGCGCCGCTTTCTCGGAGAAGCCCGGGCAGCCAATCAGATCAACCACGAGAACATTATCGACGTCACCGACTATGGTGAGACCGAAGACGGCCACGTCTATCTCGTCATGGAGTACCTGCGCGGGCGATGCCTGTCAGACGAGATCGGAGGAAGGCGGCTCGCGCCCATGCGCGCCCTGCGGATTGCACGCCAGGTCGCCCTTGGCCTCGCGCGAGCGCACGAGCTGGACGTGATTCACCGTGACGTAAAGCCGGACAACGTCTTCCTGCTCCGACGACCAAAGAACCCGGATTTCGTCAAACTACTCGATTTTGGGATTGCACATTTCGAGCGCGAGCTGCGCATTACGGACCAGGGCTCGGTGGTCGGGACCCCCGAGTACATGTCGCCCGAACAGCTGCGCAGCGGCGCCCTGGGCCCGGCCACAGATCTCTATGCCCTCGGCTGCGTGTTGTTCGAGATGCTCACCGGTGCGCCACCATTCTACGGCACCCCGTCCACCGTCATGATCAAGCAAGTCACGAAGGCTGCCCCCTCGCCGAGCGAGCTTTGCTCCGAGGTGCCGAAGGCGTTGGACGCCGTCGTGCTCCAGCTCCTGCAGAAGAGCCCTGAAAAGCGCTACCGCGACGCGCACCACCTGATCGAAGACCTGGAGCGGCTGGAACGGGAAGTACCTGGTCTAGTGGGCACAGCGAGCGATGCACCCACCGCGACGTCCTCGATACCGGCGCGCGGCGAGAGCCCTACGCTGCACGTACCCAGCGAGGAGCACGACTGGCGAAAGCGCGTAGCGATGTATCGCCAACTGTTGGCCACCGCGTATCCGGAGGGAACCTGTCCCCACGAGCTGTCCGCATGCCTGGCGCGCATGCAGCGGATCCTGGACGAGGTCATCGACATGCGGACAGAGCTGGACCGGTTGGCGAAAGACGCCAACAGCGAGGCCACCGAGACCCGCAGCGTCCGCGACTCCATCCTGCACGCACTCGATGAACTGGCGCGCGACGACAGTACCCTGGCCCGCAGTCTGGAAGGCCAGAGCCGCGAGCTCAGACAGCTGGAGGCAAAGCTCGACCGGGTTTGTGAGCGGATCGCGAGCCTGGGGCGCACCGCCCAGAAACCGGGCGCGGCGGGCAGCGAGCCTCCCGCGGCATCCTTGGAGCTGGTGGAAGCCGCCGAGGAGCTGGCGGCTGTCCGCGAGGTGATTGGGACCCTCCGGGCCAAGCAAGGAGCGCAACAACACCAGCGGGACGATCTCGAGTTCCAGATTTCCCAACTGAAGGGACGCCTGGCGAGCACGAACGCCGAGAGCCATGTGCACATCGACAGGTCCGGAGGCCGCGCCAACGAGCTGGAAGATCGCATCCGAAGCCACTTGGAACGGCTGGTGCCGGAAGCGACAACCCTGGCGGACCGTATGCGAGGGCACCCGGCGTTTGGACGCATCTTCCGCGGCTAGCCCCGTGTGCCGTTTTCGGGATACAAGCGGAGCCCACGCGGGCTCCGACCCGCTTCCGGTGAAGCGCGGGGCTTCGTACGTGTTACTCGTCACGATTATCGGCTTCCTCTTCGGCTTCGTCGGCTCAATGCCGGTGGCGGGACCGATAGCACTGCTCGTGTTCAGTCGTGGCCTGGAGGGTAAGAGCCGTGCTGGTCTGCACATCGCGATCGGGGCAGCGATCGCGGAAGCCATCTACGCCTACCTGGCATTTTGGGGCTTCAGCGAATTACTCGAATCCAATCCATGGGTCGGGGTGGCGTCTCGGGTAGGAGGAGCCGGCATCCTGGTCGCCCTGGGGACGTGGTTTCTCCTCCGGCGGCCGAAGCCCACATCCGAGCCAAAGCCCCGCGTTGCGCGCCGCAAGGGCGTCAAGCGCAACGTCGCCCTGGGCTTCGTCATCACGGGCCTAAACCCCGCCCTGATCGCGACCTGGGGAGCGGCTGTGACAACGCTGTACTCGGTGATGCCCGTCGAGTTCAACGCGGACCACGCCCTGCCCTTCTCCCTTGGCGCCTGCGCCGGAATCGCCAGCTGGTTTTCGCTGCTCCTGGTACTCCTTGCGCGCTTCCGCAATCGCTTCCGGGCCGACACCCTCAACCGGGCGTCACGCGCCGCCGGCATACTGATTCTGTGTGCAGGAATAGCGCTCGCGGCGCGGGCCGCATTCACGCTGCTCGAGCCGGGATGATCGAGGCGCCGAATTGTGGGCTAGCCCGGATCATTCATGACTTCGGCGTCGGATCGCGCAGGGATTCGGCTTCACAGGGCTTTCGACAACCGACGGGAATACTC
>JAPPOR010000028.1 GCA_028817905.1 Myxococcales bacterium | reverse complement strand
ACCTGAGGCGCCCCGGACCAAGGTGCTCGCATGCCAGCGCCTGCTCCGAGACCTAGCCCCACGCCCAGCTCGCCCGAACCGCCCAGGTCGAGGCTTTCAACCTCATCGAAATATCCCGCCACATTGCCCAAAGCACCCTGGCAGAACGTGTGGGCGCGCTTCGAGGTAACGGGTCCTGGCAGAATCTGGCTTAGGAGGATAACCTGCGGCGTCGCATGGGTTTTGTGCCTCCGCGGAGCATGCCGCCTCCCAACTTGCCACCCGAAGTGGTCGCCCGGACGCGCATTTCCGCGCTCGAACAGGAGCTCGAAGCGAGTGGCGACCAGAAGCGCCGGGCCATCCTGCGGTACGAGGTGGGGGCCATCACGGAACGGGCGTTGGGTGACACCGGGCTCGCCGAATCGCACTACCGGGCCGCCTACGATCTGTGCCCTAGCCTGTCCCCACCCCTGCTAGCCCTTCAGCGAATCTACATCGACCAGGGACGCAGGGCGGAACTGGAAAGGGTCCTTCAGGCCCGCGTCGACCACGCGAGCCGCAGTCCAGTTGCGCGGGCTGCCGCCGTCACCGAGCAGGCACTGGTCCTAGCCCAGCGACCCGCGGACCGGCCTCACGCAGAAAGCTTGCTCGCAGCCGCCCTCGAACTCGATCCGGACTGCCAGAGCGCGGCCATTGTACTGGAACAGCTCTGTCGCGCCCGGGGAGACGAGGCGACTGCGGACCGCGTACTGGAGGCGCGGGCGCAGCAGGCAGCAGACCCTGCACTCAAGGGCGCCATACTGCAGGAGCTGGCCGCTACTGCGGAAGCGGGAGGCGACTATGCACGGGCGCTCCGGTGCCTGGAGTCCGCCGCCGAGCTGCCCCACGGCCGCTTTAGGGCCTTGGAAGCCAGCGCGCGCGTCGCCATGCTGCTGGCACGACCCGACCTGGTAGCAGAGGCGACGGAACGACAAGCCGACCTGGCCGCACGTTTTGCGACGGAAGGTGACCGGACCGTCGAGGAAGACAACGAGCCACAGGGCCGCTTTGGAAGAGCGGAAGCAGCACGCGTCCACGCGGCAGCGCTGTTTCGGGAAGCAGCGTGGCTGCGCGCCCACGCCTGCGAGAAACCTCAACAGGCGCTTCCAAACTACCGTGCGGCCAGCGATCTCAGCGATGATCCGCTCTTCGCCATCGAGAGCTGCGCGGTCGCCCACCACCCCGCCGACCGCGACCACCTCATGCAGGTCTCAGAGCGGTTGATCGCCGGGGGTATTTCGGGTCCGGACCTGGCAGCTCTGCACTTCCGACTCGCGCAGTGCGCGCGCGAGGAAGGGATGCCGGACAAAGCCCTATCAGCGGTGCAGGCCGCGCACTCGGAGAGCCCCCAATCGCCCGTAGTTGTGGCCGTCCTGGAAGACATCCTGGAAGAACAGGGTCGCGACATCGAGCTGGCGCATCACCTCTGGGGGCGGTCCGCGCGCGAACCGGAGGACGCCGGCGAGCTTGCGCTATTGGCGATTGACACCCTGGCTTCGGCCAAGCCGTCCGATCCCGATCTCGCCCGCGCGTGGGTCGCCAAGCTACCGGCCGATGACCGGGCGGCCCGCGAGGCAGGACAGCTCATCCTATACCGCGCTGCCATGCTGGCCACTGCCGAGACCCACGACGAACAATGGGCGATTAGCGATGCCCTATGCGACGACCCGGTCGACCTGCGATGCGCGGCCTTCCTGCAGCGCATCCGCTACGAGTGGGCCATGACGCGGGATGATCGCGACGCCCAGCAACGGGAGCTCGAACGGGCGCTCGGGCGGCCAGCGTGCTCCGACTGGGCGCCGCATGCCGCACGTGCCTGGGCAGCGGCCAAGGGCGACCACTCCCTGTTGGCGAAAGCCCACGGCGTTCTCGCGAAGACCGCCAGCGACGCCGGTCACGAGGCAGCACACATGTGCGCAGCCGCCCGGGCGTGGCTGAGGGCCGACGACGTCGCGCGAGGCGAAGAGTGTCTGCGCGAAGCGCTGAAGCTGACCCCGGAGAACTCATATGCGGTGGCAGTACTCGAACAGATCTTGCTAGCCCGCGGCGAGACGCAAAGCGCCATCGACCTACTCCGCGACAAGGCCTCTTCCCACCTGGACGCGCACGGTGCTGAGTTGGCCCTATTGCACGCGGGTATGGCTGCCGAGCTGAACGGCGAGCACATAGACGCCATCGCGAGCTACACCGAAGCTGCCAGACGCTCGCGAGATCCCCTGTCGCCGCTGTGGGCCCTATACCGCAGCGCACAGCATGCGCGGAATCGAACCCAACGGATCGCGGCTCTGCAGGGGCTCGCCGAGCGCGAAGCGCGCCGGGGCCGTGGCATGCAGGCAACCCTGGAATTGGCCGAGCTGCTGTTGCTCGGAGAAACCCTCGACCACGACGGGCGGGCACATGAGCTACTCGGTCGCGCACTGGGACACCCGGACACGGAGGTGTTGGCGGCGGTACGCATGCTGCTTTCGCCCCACGCGGACGGAGGTGCAGGCGAAGCTCTCCACCGTCTATCGGTTCGCTGCCCCGAGGATGCCCAAACCTGGCGCACGGAGCAGATCGCGCGCGACCTCGTTCAGGCAAGCTCCGAAGCGACTCCAAGCGAACTGCTCGGTGCCTCCGGGGACGACGCGTTCTCGAGGCTCTGGCTCTGGCTCACCACCCCCGTTGCAGCCGCGCGCGCCTGGGCGCTCGCGGGCATCGCTGCGGGCGAAGACGCGATCGCAGGCGGCAGTGAAGTCCTCTGTGAGCTGCGCCTGCACGCGCTTCGGAGCGACCAACTGGCCGGTTCCCAGACAGCTTCATCGGCACCCGAGACACTACAGGCGCGCGCCACCCAACTGCTAGCGCAATATCCGAGCGATCTGGCCGCGGCGATCGCGCTGGAAGAAACCGCCGATGACGCGGAAGCGCGCGCGAGCGCGCTGTCCGCACGGCTACCCTTCAGCTCGCCCGAGCACGCCTATGACATACGGCTGGCGCGCGCCAGGGCTTGGCTGCTCAGTGGCGACGTCCAGGCTGCCCTAGAGGAGACCCGAACGCTTTGTGACGACGCCGACAGCGACACCGCGGCCTGGGAGCTGCTACGCGCCGCCGCCCACAACGAGGGTGACTATGCGACCGTGGTGGTTGCCAACGACCATCTGGCCGAACATGCATCGGGCGCCGTCAAGGCGGCCTTGCTCCACGAATCGGGCCGCTGCTTGCTGGAGCAGCTCGGCGACCTTCCGTCCGCAGAGTTGCGGCTGCGCCAGGCACTCGACCTCGATCCCGAAAACGAGGAAGCGTTCTGCTGGCTGCACGACCTGCTGGTCCGCAAGGGCGACGCGGTGGGACTGATCGAGCTATTGCGCGAGCGACTGAACGTTCCGATGGCCGCAGAACAGCGGGCTGACCTGCTCTACGAGGCCGCGGGCATCATGCGGGCCCTCGACGAGCCCGCTGCGGTGCTCGACACCCTCGGCGAGCTGCTCGATCTCGTCCCCGAGCACGTGGCCGCCCTCGGCATGCTTGCGGAGACTCACGCGACGGGCGGCGACTACGAGCGCGCCGTGAGCGCGCTGCGGAAACTCTCACGCTGCTCGATCCCCGATGCTCAAAGGCAGCTCGTGTGCACCGGCGCGGCACGTTTCCTGGAAGAGCACCTACACGATCCGGCCGGCGCCCTTGCTGTGCTCGAAGAATTGGTGAAGGAAGACCTCGCGGATGGAGATACCTTCCTGCACGTGGCGGAGCTAGCCCAGCAAAGCGGCGGCATGGAACGCGCAGCCCAAGCCTTCATCGAGGCGGCCCAACTGACTGCCGGTTCGGACAGGACCGCGCTCTACAAGCGAGCCGGGGCGATCTACCGCGACCACCTTGACGACCACCAGCGGGCCCGAGAGGCCTACGAACAAGCGCTACGAGCGACTCCGACCGACCCGACGACCTGCGGGCTGCTGATGGACGTGTTGCCCACGCTGGAAGCCCGGGAGAAATACCTGACCGTGTTCGAGCATGCGCTGCAGGTCCGGCTGGGCAACGAGCCCGCGGACCCAGGACACCTGCGGGCGCTCTCGCAAGTCGGCTCGTGGCGCCAGGATCCATGGCGCGTCTACACGGCAGTCGATGCCCTCGTGACCTTGGGAGTTGCCAGCGCCGACGAGACGCGTGCTAGGCATGCCCTCTTCTCTCAGCTGAAGCTTCTGCCCGAGCACCCACTATCACCCGACGAAATGCAGATCCTGCGCAAGGATCGAGCCACTGGACCGGCAGGCAACCTGGCGATGCTAGCGTCGGAGGCAGTGGCTGCCATGCTGGCGGCGACACCGCACAAGCTCGGGCTAGATCCGCAGCAACGACTCGAAGGCGACCACGCGCTGAGCCAGGAACTGCGTGCTCTTCTGGCCATCTTTGGTGTTGAGCTGGAGGCGGTCTACCTGGGTGCCGAGGACATGCAGGGCATCCGCTTGCTCCCACTGCAAACGCGCGCGGGAATATGGATCGTCGGTCAGGAAGTCGAAGCCCCCCTGCCCTCCCATCTGCGACTTCAGATCGGAATCCAGGCATTCGCGCAGCACATGGGCGTATGGCCGCTGTTCTCGCAGGAAAAAGGGAGGCGCCGAGAACTGGTGATGGCCGCAGCCATCGCGGCGGAAGCGAACATCGCAGACCAGGAGGCGTTTCAAGCAGCGCGGGCCGAACTGCGGCCGCTGGTGCGCGAACTCAACCGTCATCTGCCGCGAGCGCTCCGGCGCCGCCTAGCTGCGGCGCTCACGCCTCTGGGAGATGCTTGGGACGCCATCAACGTCTACCTGCAAGCGGCCGAAGCGTCCCTTTTGCGTGCGGGACTGCTGCTGACCGGTGAGTTGGCCCCCGCCATGTATCACCTTCTGGGAGCAGAGCATGACCTGGAAGCGATAAGTCAATCGGTCCAGGCGCTCGATCTGCTGCGCTTTTGGACGTCGCCCAAGTTGCTTTCGCTGCACCGACAGGGGAATCAGGCATGACTAGCGGGGAGACAGGCGACGAGGAGCCCGTTGTCGACCTTACGGTGGCCACACCCGATGAGCGCCAGGAGATCACCGCACTCGAAACCTCCCTCATCCATTCGAGCGCGCCACCAGCACACTCTGCAGCCAGCGCAGCCCTGGAGGCGTGGCTGAAACGGGAAGGCGAGCGCTCGTCTTTCTTCCCCAAGGAGGAGGCAAAAAGCACGCGACTGCTGGCGATCGAGGCGCTCCTGCCGAGTACCCGCCCTCCGGAACCGGATGGAGGGGATCGTCCTGCCACAGAAGCGGGAAGCCAACGCGGCGACGGGGTGGATGACCTGGCACCGTCATCAAAGCCCCCACCACGGACGACCCTCACACCCGCTGCTGACGCGAGTACAACTGCCGACGTCGCTCAGGCCCTGCGGACCGTTCGCCGACGCGCCCCGGCCTCGGGTTCCGGGTATTGGGGGCACGCTCCGGCAGGCCTGCGCGCCCGTATCGAGCTACTACGCGAGCTTTCGGGGACCCACCGCGGTCGCGCCCGGGCCCATCTCTTGTCGGCCGCGGCAGAGCTACACGCTGAGCTCGACGAAGAAGACAAGGCGCGCCAGCTGCGGCAGCAGGCTCATCTGGCCGATCCACGCGAGGTCATTGCCATGCGCCGGGTGCGCCGTGACGCAACGGACCGCGGAGACCTCCTACAGGTCCGGGACACATTGGAGCAAGAGGCACGGCTTCCGCTGCAGCCGAAGGAGCGGATGTTCACGCTGACAGCGTTGGCGGAGCTCGAGGTTGCCACCGCAACGCCCGGCACCAAGCCCAGCCCGGGCACGGCGCGCCGAGCGCTGTCGGACGACCCGAAGGCCCACGTCGTGCGCCTACAGCTTGCCCGGCGAGCACGCATGGCGGGTGATCTCATGGAAACCGCCCACGCGTTGATGGCGTGTGCCCGCCAGTGGCCGATGGGTGCCCATCGACGCGCCCTCGTGCTCGCCGCCGCCCACTGCTTCCGGCACGCAGGCGAGCCAACCACTGCCATGAAGGCACTGGACAAAGCCCTGAGCCAAACGCCTGCTAGCACGTCGATACCGCTCGACGAAGCAGGCCTTGTCATGGAATCCGTCCGCTGCGCGCTGGCGGCAGGCAAGGAAGACGCACTACCAAGCATGCTCAGCCGATTGTCGGTCTGCCTGAAGAGTCCGGGTGCCAAAGCCGGGGCCGACCGAATGATCGCGCTCATGCAGCGCGATGTGTCCGGCGATCCGGCCAGCGCACACGCGACCCTGGCACCCACGGACGAGCCGGCGAACCTCCAGCTACGGGCGATGTGCCTACTGGAGGCTGGCGAGGACCCGTCCAGCGCGCTTTCCAGCTGGGCCGAAGCGGCCAGCGGCGACGATCGTGCGTTGGCCCTATGCGAGGTGGCGCTCCAGCACGCTGAGCAGGGTCAGTCCGAAGCCGCACTGTCAGCGCTCGCCAATGC
The DNA here is from genome assembly GCA_028817905.1 of Myxococcales bacterium. Taxonomy (GTDB): domain Bacteria; phylum Myxococcota_A; class Polyangia; order Polyangiales; family JAFGIB01; genus JAPPOR01. The sequence continues at coordinate 8,641 of JAPPOR010000028.1, read as the reverse complement.
AGCCGCCCTCGGTCCGACCGTAACGTGGGTACAGCTCTGCCGCCAAGCCCTCGCCCGCAAGCTGGGCAGCGCAGGCGATCCCGAGGGTGTCGCGGCGACCACGGAAAGCGAAGCATTGGCGGCGGCAGCCAAGCTGGCGACCGGAGGCGACGACGTCGACCGCGAGCGACAGTGGCTGACGCGCTCGCAGCACGCCCGAGCGGGCGACCCCACGACAGCCGCGCTTCTGCTCGACATGGCGCTCGCTGACGAAGACGTCTCGGAGCGCGATGCTCGCTTGCTCGGCTGGGCCAAGCAACTCGATGGGCCCGACCAACTCGGCCCCCTACTGCTGCTGTCGAAGCGACCCACTGGCCCCGAGGCGTTGTCTCGACTCGGTGCGCAGGCGGACGCCTTCGCAGACAGTCCAGGATGGAATGCCAGCCTGCTCGCGGGGGCCAACGACGTCGACACGCTCGTCGCCCATTTTCGCCAGGAGGCAGAAGCCGCCAGCGGTGCGTGGGCGGCGACTTGCTGGCTCCTGTCCGCGTCGCTGCACGCTCGCACAGGGCACGATCCCAGTGCCCTGCTACAGACGGCCGCCTCCGACACGCGCTCGCCTCTCGCGGCGCGCGCGCTCGCGCGCCACCTGCGAAAGCGAGGCGACGGCCCGGGCATGTGTGAGCTCGAACGGGCACGCATGGACACAGCGGTCGGCCCCCTGCACCGAGCAGTGCTGGCCGTTCGCGCGGCCCTTTCAACCGACGACCCGGGGCGCGGACAAGGGTTGCTGGAGACAGCCAGGCGGGATTGCCCCAGTGACTTGATACTCTGCGATCTGCTGCTGCGACGTGGCGCCGTCCGCGCGGAAAACATGGCAACCTACCTGGAATGCGACCTCGCGAACCGTAGCAAGGAGATGCGGCGCGTCGCGCGGCTCCGGGCCGCCCGTGCGTTGGAACACAGTGGCGCGCCGCTAGACGCACGCACGCGCTACGAGGAAGTCCTTGCCGAGCACCCACGCGACCCGATCGCCACCGCCGGCCTGGCACGCGTTTTTTCTGCCACCGGCGACGCCGAAGCGATGGTCGCGGTCCTAGAAGAGAGTGTGCCGGCAGCAGGGCCTAGCCATCAGTGTCAGGCCTTCACCTCGGCCATGCACCTCTTTTGGCATGACCGCACAGCGGCCGCCGCGCGGCTCGAGGCGCTGCTGCCAAACGCCCGCAACCACGTGCCCACGCTGCGCGTGCTCGAGCGGCACTATGGCACCACTAGCGACATGGAAGGATTGTACCGCGTGCACGAAATGCTCGCGGCGGTCCTCGACAATGCGCCGGACCGAACCGCCTACCTGCAGGCGCTCGCCGGTGCCATGGATCATCCGGCCACGGGAGCACAGCTCGAGAGTACTTTGCTGGAGGCGGCCGAGCGCGTCGATCGCGAGCAGCTCTGGTATGGGGTGTGGCTCGAAGGCGCCGCCCGGCGACTGGAGGACCGAGAGCTGGAGGCACGCGCGGACCAGGACATCAGTCGTCTGCTCGATGACCCCATCGAGCGCGCCTCCTACGCCATACGGGCAGCCGAAGCATTGGAGCCAATGTCGAACGCCGAAGCCCTGAGCATGCTGCTCGCGGCCGGCGAGCTGGACCCAAACCACCCGATCGTCGATGAAGAGCTCGGCCGCCTGAGTCAGCGCAGCGGTGAGCTCGCGCGGGCTGCAGAGTACTACGAGCGAGCCGCCGGTCAGGCCGCAAGCGAACGCCGCGCCGTGCGCTTGTGGACGACGGCGGCGACGATCTATCAAGACGAGCTCGGCCAGCTCGAGCGCGCACGCCACGCGTTGGAGCAGGCACTTGCGATCGACCTGCAGCACCCACAGGCCTTCGAGCGGATGACTCGCCTGTTGGAACACGTCGACGACAAACGTGGAGCCGCCGACCTCTTGCGCCGCAAACTCGACGCCGAGCGGGATCCGAACACGGCAGCCGAGCTTTCCCTATCACTATACGAGGCGCTACTACCGCTAGACGGTACCGAAGCCGCCCTGGATGCGCTGAAGCGCGGCATGGCTCGTGCGCCGACACACATCGGGCTGCTCGATACACTTGGACGTGGTCTCTTCGAGGCCGGACACTACAAGGAAGCCACCGAACCGCTGATTCAGCTGGCGCGCCTGGTCGACAGCCCGGGCCAGCTGTTCAACGCCTTCCTGACCCTTGGAGTCATCTACCACGACCACATGGACGACCTTCGTCGGGCGGAGATCGCCCTGACCCATTGCCAGAGCCTGTCCGCCGACCGCACGGACGTGCTAGAGCGCCTCGTCGATATCTATGAGCGCCGACAGCGCCCCCAACGAGCTGCCCAGGCCCTATGGCGCCTGTCGGAGCTCACCACTGACGAGCGAGCCAAGGAGCGCTACACGCTGCGGCTGATCGATATCCTCATCGATGTGGACCAGGCGGCGCTCGCCGAGCAGATGCTCGAACAGTTGCAGACCGAACAGCCAGGCCGGCTCTTCAACATACAGGCTATCGAGCGGTTCTATCGCCGTGCAGGTGAGGACCAAGCGCGCACACAACGGATGGGCCGCGCCGCCGACGCCTTCCGAGCGAAGGTGCAGGCTGACCCGGCGGATTCATCCGCCTGGTACGGCTTGCTGGAGGTGGCACGTCTACGCGGTCAGATGACCGGTGGTGCAATCTGCGCATCGATTGCGCGCGCGGCTGGCATCGATCGCGACGAAATCAGCGGGCTGGCCAACCGCGCTGTGGGCCTGTCGACCCGCCTATCGGACCCGCGCGTGCAGCTCGCTTTGAGGCCGGAGCCCCTGCGTGGAGCGGCCTGGGCCTTCATCCATGCCACGCGCCCCCTGCTCGAAGCCCTCTACCCGGCGCGCGCTCGCATCGATCATGCCACGCCAGTCGCCAACGCGGATCCATGGCAAGCGGGGGCGGAGGCGGCTGCGCGCGATTTGGACATGCCGGTGCCCGCGCTACGCGCCTGGAAGCCACGGTCGGTGGTTGCCATCAACGAGGGCGTTGGAACGGCTCGCGACAACGCGACCACGGTGTTACTCGTTGCCGAAAGCATGCTGACGACCACCCCTCCAGAACAGGCCCGCTGGCTGTGCACCCGAGCGCTGCTGCTGTGCGTCGAGCGACTCGACCGGGTCGCCAACCTGGCGTCCGGCCAGTTCGCCACCTTCCTGGACGCCCTGTGGCGATTGACCGACAAGCACCACGATGTCCCTGACGACCGGAAGGACGCGGTCGAGGTCCTCAGCCAGGAGATGCAGCGACACCTCACCCGCTCCCAACACGAGCGACTCTCCCAGTTGCTCAAGCACCTGGCAGCGGAAGGGTGTGCCGACGCGCGAGTGGTGCATGCGGCCACCTGGGAGCTGGGCGCTCGCGGCGCGTTGGTCGCCTGCGGTGACGGCGCAACCAGCTTCGACGCGCTGCTCCATCTGGCGGGGAAGCCCGGATTGTACGGCGACGCGCAGCGCCGCACGGCTTCCATCTTGCGCGACCCTGAAGCGCGCGCCCTGCTCACCTACGCGATCGGCGAGGATCAACTGGGTCTGCTCTCCGACCCGGGTGGAGGCCGCGACGAAGATGCCACAACCAAGTTCACCACCCAACGGGACGAGACCGGTGACGGGGAGCGGAACCGGTGACCATCCGGATCGGCATCATCGGGCCGGTGGGCGGGGCAACACCCTCCTCGCCACCAGGAAAGGGGGGACGGGACGCACTCGGGCGCGCACTCGAGCAGTTGCTCGATGATCCCGAGATCCACCAGATCATCTACCTGGGCCTGGACGATGCCGCGACAGCGGCGGTGGAAGCCCAGCAGCGCGATGCACTATCGGAGGAGGCATTCCTTGACCGCGCGGCGAAGCTCGCCCATGGCGGCACACCGAGCGCGATCGATGCGCTGTTGGCGGAGGATGAGAAACGCCGACGCCTCGCGATCGTGCGCCGGCTCCCGCACCCTCCGGCCCGCGCCATCGAAATGTTCGAACGATGGATCCTCTTGGCCGTTCACGACAAGGCGATGCTAGACAAGGACGATGTCGCCAACGCGCAGGTAATCCTCTATGGAAAGGCCAAGCACGCAGACTTCAAGCGCTTTGGCCCACGCTGTTTCTTCACACCGGGCCCCGTCTCCGCGGGGCTGGTCGGGCGCCTCGAACTGTCAGCCGCGGGCGATCTGACCCTGCAGGCATACGACCGCCACGGGCGCATGGAGATCGACGAGACCCTGGAGGCGGGATCCGCCAAGCTGGTGGTGACGGCGTGAGCGGTGCCCGCCCACAAGTGATCGCAGTGTTCGGCGGCAGCTTCGACCCACCCCACGTAGCCCACGCCCTGGTCGCCTGCTACGTACTTTCGACCGTGCGCGTGGACCGATTTCTGGTGGTGCCGACTGCGCGCCACCCGTTTGACAAGCAGCTCAGCCCCTTCGAACACCGCCACCGTATGTGCGAGCTCGCGATGGCGCACCTCAAGAACGTGGAAGTGTCCTCCATCGAAGCGGAGCTAGGCGGCGAGAGCCTGACCCTGCGCACGCTCAAGGCCCTCAAAGAACGAATGCCCACTGTACAGCTGCGTCTCGTGATCGGCTCAGACCTGCTACCGGGCACCCGCGACTGGCATAACTTCCCGGCTGTGGAGGCCTTGGCGCCACCGATCATCGTGCAACGCGTCGGCCATGAAACCGACCATGGACGCCCCGCGCTGCCCGCGGTCAGCTCCACCGAGGTCCGCCGCCGAGTGCGCGCGGGCGAACCGCTGACGGGACTTGTGAGCCCGGCCGTGGCGGAGTACATCGACACGCATCAACTGTACAGGTGAAGCCGGCCTGTGCCGGAGCACCGGTGGCACGGGGAATTCAGCTTCGCAACACGCGCGCCTGTGCGCACAAGCAGGGAGGAAGCGGTCTGTCGCCGAAGACCCTGATTGAGACTAGCTAGCTAGCAGCGCCGGCGGGTTCCGCTCGACTTGGTGAAACATCCGGGATAGCTGCTTGTTGTCAGGCATCGGTCCCTGGCAACAGACAACTCGGCAACGGAAGACGCTCTATGGCCACCTACAAGCTCACGTACTTCGATTTTTCTGGCAGCCGCGGTGAGGAGTGCCGGCTGGCGCTCTTCCTCAACGATGTGGACTTTGAGGACAACCGCATTGCGGTTGCCCGCTGGCCGGAGCTCAAGGCCACGACGCCCTTTGGCGCGCTGCCGGTCTTGGAGGTCACCGGCAAGCCCCCCTTGGCTCAGACCAATGCGATTCTGAGCTTCATTGGTCGCCAGTTTGGCTATCACCCTACGGACCCGTGGGAGGCGGCGCGCCACGAGGCACTCTTCGTCGCCGTCGAGGAGTACCGGTCCGCCGTCGCGGTCACGGGTAACACGGACGACGAGGCTAGAAAGAAGCAGCGACGCGAAGCCTTTGTACGCGACTTTCTACAGTCTTGGGCTGGGAACGTGGAGCAGCAGATCGCAGGGCCCTTTGTCGCCGGAGACGCCCTGCACTTGGCCGACCTCAAGATCTACATGGTCATGGGTGCGTTGCTGTCCGGTACCTACGAGCACATCGAGCCCGACGTGCTCGACGGGTTTCCCAAGGTCAAGACCGTCACGCAGGCGGTTGCTGAGCACCCCAAGGTGCGGCAGTGGCGCAATCGATAGACGGCATCGGGCACGGGCACGGAACGGGCACGGGAGTTGGAGCCGTTGTGCGAGGGCGCGTGATTTCGGTGATGGATGCGGGCTAAGTCATTATAATCACAGCGTATTATTAAAAAGGCTTCGAGGGGCATCTTTTTCGCGACGGATTTTCGGTTGGTGCGCGTTTGCGAGAGTGAACGGGTCATCCCGACCCACCACACACTCAACCTTTGGACTCACACCACATCATGAAGAAAACCGTCATCCTCTCACTCTCTGCCATCCTCGCCACCGCCGGTATGACCGCCGCCCAAATGACCGACGGTATGGATCCCGCTTCCAGCGAGGCGGGCCGCGAAGGGCCCAAGCGCACGCAACGCCGCGCCCACATGAGGGTCCAAGCGGATGCTGACAAGGATGGGCAGATCGCCCGCGAGGAGCGCAAGGCCTTGCGCGAAGAACGGCGAAAGGCGCACTTCCAACACAAGGACCGCAATCGCGACGGCCAACTGACCCCGGACGAAGTGCCCGGCATGCCTGCCCATGTGTTTGCCAAGATCGATAGAGACGACAGCGGCCAGCTGGATCCCGAGGAGATGCGCAAGGCCCACCGGCGCCGCGGGATGAAGCCCGGCCACAAGCGCGGCCTGCTCAAGCGCCTCGCCCGGCGCATGTTCGAGCGGACCGACATCAATGGAGATGGCAAGATCACGCGCGACGAAATGCGGGCAGCCGCCGATCGTCGGTTCGAGCGAATGGACGCGGACAACAGCGGTGATGTATCGCGGGAGGAACTCAAGCGGCATCGTCATGGCAAGCGTTTCGGCAAGCACGGCCAGCACAGGACCAAGGACAAGCCCAAGCGGCACGGTGCCCGTGGCAAGCGCGCGCACGCCAACTGGGGTCCGAGGACCGCTTCGCTCTAACGCGGTATGACGCGCCTACCTCATCTGGAAGGCCCCACCTGTGGCCAGGCCCCGAACGAGCGCACGATCGGTTCGTCGGGGCCTGCCCGCTCCCTTGGGGAACCCACGGTCCTTCACACGAACGCTCGGCCCTGCCGCCCCTCGGCAAGAGGCCAGCGCCAGCACACGAGGCCGTCCTTTGCCGAACACCTCACGCTGCCGATCCCCAACGGAAGCCTCGTGCCGCTCGCCGGTGCGTGCGGGGCTGCCCCTATTGTGGCCCTAGCCCAGGGGATTTTTGGTCATGCCGCCCCGATGCGGCTACACAGCAGGGGCATGACGCGGCCCACGGCCGATAGGCATACGCTGACAAGCGACGCTTCCCCACACGAGGGATTGGAGGAACAACGGGCCCTTATGCGCGCCGTGGCGGCTGGTGATGCGGCCGCCTATCGCGCGCTGTGCGCCCGCTACCTCGGCCCCATCAACGGGTTTGCGCAGCGGATGCTCGGAAACGAGGCAGAAGGGGAAGAGGTGGCCCAGGAAACCTTCCTGCGGGTGTGGAAGGACGCCGGGCGTTACGCGCCAACGGCCGCCGTGAGCACGTGGATCTACCGCATCGCCCGCAATCTCTGTATCGATCACCTGCGGCGACGGAAGGAAACCAGCAACCGCATCAGCCAGGTGGACGCGGTAGATCGAACCGGGGCATTGCTCGATCGCAAGCAGCTGGCCAGCGAGGTCAATCGAGCCCTGGGCGAACTGCCCGAACGGCAGCGCGCAGCGATCTGCCTCGTACACTACGACGGCCTATCCCAGGCCGAGGCGGCCGGCGTGTTGGAGGTCGGGACCGAAGCCCTGGAGTCGCTTCTGGCCCGGGGCCGCCGAACGCTTCGCAAGAAACTCGCCGGACTGCAGGCCAGCGCGGCCGAGTCGGCCGATGACCAGGGTGCGTAGCGCCTATATTTCCTTTCGTGCCCCAGGAGCTTCGACGTGACCAAGCGCCCATCCGACCCACCCTCCGAGCAACCCAGCAGGCACACCGAGCACACAGGTGTGGACCCCAAGCGGGCGCTGGAGCTCCTGGAGACCTATGGCGCGGATGCGCGCCGGTTTCCCCCCGGGCAACGCGGCGCCGCGGAGAAGCTCCTGAAGGACCAACCGGACTTTGCAGAGGCCAAGCGCGACGCGCAGGCACTGGACTCGCTACTCGGTCTGTCGCAGACCCGCCCCGCCAGTGCGGACCTCACCCGGCGGGTAGCGGAGATCCCCCTGCGCCATCCCCGCCAGGACCGCACCTGGTCCATTGGGGGCCTGCTGTCACCAACAGGGGAGCTGTGGCGTGCCCTCACCGCTGGCTTGTTGGCCGCTGCCCTGGGTGTCGGAAGCGGCCTGTGGACGCGCAGCGAACCGGTCGACATCTCACACAACAGCAACCCAACCTACGATCGCGCGGACGCAGCTTGGGATGAGTTCGCGCTGCTCGCCTTCGCGGATGACCTGGCGCTTGTGGAACTCGAAATGGCCGACTTCGCCGACTTCGCCGATGGGGCCAGCGAACCGGGAGACACACGATGACATCCTTGGAGCCACGTCGGCTGGTCGCTATCGGCCTTGCCCTAAGCCTGCTGCTCAATGTGTTCCTGTTGGGCTTCGTGTTTGCGCGCTTACTGGGTCCGTCGCCCTCGAGGCACGAACACCGAACAGACCGAGAGGCGATCATGGAACGTAGGGCCAAGAGGGGACCCATGCGAGCCATGCTGCGCGAACACCGGGGAGCACTGCGCGGGAAGCGAAAGCAGGTCCGTCGGGCCCGAAGGGCCGTCCGCGATGCCCTGGTGGCCGACCCCTTCGAGCCCGAGCGACTGCGGACCGCCCTGTCGGACCTTCGCCAGGCGACCCACGACGCCCAGGAAGCCCTGCATGGCGCTCTGCTTGAAACGGTCCCAAAGCTCTCACCGGAAGCGCGCGCGGAACTGTCCCGCGCCCACCGCCTGTGGAGTCGACCTGGCCGCGCACGCAGGCCGCGCCGCTAGCCCGCATCCATCACCAAATCACGCGCCCTCGCACAACTGCTCGACTCCGC
>JAPPOR010000242.1 GCA_028817905.1 Myxococcales bacterium | reverse complement strand
CCAAACCAGGCTTGCAGGCCAAACACCTCCGCCATGCTGAAACCCAGCTCGCGCGTCATGAAGAGCGTGATGATCGCCACGGGAAACAGCGCCATCTGCAGCAGCCGAAACCAGGACAGAAGTCTCAGATTCCGGGCGAGCCGCTCAGCTCGGGAGGAATCTTGTTGTGAGCTTTGATGGGGCATGAGTCAGCGGGGGTGGGGGAAGGGCAGGGGGACGCGTGTAATGGGACTGCTCGGTATCCGCACGCCGAAAGCAATGAAGCCGCCCCGGTTTTCGAGGCGGCTTCATAAACTCCATGAACGAGAGGTCCAGCCGCCTAGGTAGATCCTTCTTCAATAAACGCGGTCCGGCGCACGCAGCTCGTCACCGAGACAGCCCACACGGGAACCAACGCGCTCGAGCGCAGGGCCCACATCATGCGACAAGCAGGAATGACTGGATGCAGCTCCACGGTAGGCAGCTTTAGGCTACACCCGGACCGCTGTCAAACAGACGAGCGCTCTTTTCCTCAGGCGCTCCTACGCGACAGCGAGCCGTGGACGCGGCTGAATGCGCGGGGGACTGGGACGCATACCGCATAAGCACACGCGAGCTGCCGCTATTCGCATGCGCCGGTGTCCCAAACCCGCCCTGGCCGGCGGGGATTGGGGGGCGTCGGCTGTCGCTCGCTTGCTGCTGTAGGTGGCGCTCGAGGCCACGAAGCTGACCGGCAAGCGCCGAGGCACTTTGCGGCCGGTTGCGGGCTTGCTTGTCCAGGCAACCAAGCACGAGTTCATCGACACGGGCCCTAACCACTGGTGGGAGGCTCACGTGGTCGCTCACCCGCGGCGGCTGCTGGTAGAGCGCTGCGGCGAGCATGGATGACAGGGACCCCGTCTGAAAGACCAAGCGCCCCGTGAGCAGCTCGAATAGCAGTGCACCGACCGCGTAGAGATCAGTGCTGGGTCCAACAGGCTCGCGAAGAATCTGCTCAGGTGCCATATAGGGAGGCGTGCCGAGCGCATCGTTGGACGCACATCCTTCGAAGCCGGGTACGTGGGCGATCCCCATGTCGAGCAACCTTGCGTACTCGGCGCCGCTGCGATTGGTCACGAAGACGTGGTCAGGCTTCAGGTCGAGATGCACCACGCCCACGCGATGCAGCGCCTCAAGCGCTTCGCACACCAAACGTGTGAGTCGCAACCCCTGCAGCGCCGGCATCGGGCCGTGATTCGCAAGCGCGCGCAGGTCCTGCCCACCATCGAGCAACTCCATCGCAAACCAGGTGATCCCGTCGGGCTCAACCCCCATGTCGAACACCTCCACAATCTCCTTGCCTCCTACGAGCTGGGCGGCGCGGATTTCGGCCAAGAACCGCTGCTGGAAACTCGGTATCTCGGCAAGCTCGTCGCGAAGCACCTTCACCGCAACCTCTAGCTCCGATGCTCGCTTGCGAGCGCGAAAGACGCATCCCATCGCTCCCTCCCCGATCAGCTCGTGCACACGGTAGCCCCCGATTTCTCTTCCCAAGTGGCGCCGTGCGCCCATGGCGCTGACCGCGCCTCTATCAGCCCGCCGCGGCTGAAGGATGACGCTAAACGCCGTGCACGCACACGGTCTGGTGTCTGCTAGTTCGACTGGTTCACCGCAACGGTTCAAGGCTCCTCCTGCACCGAGTCGTCGATGCTCGTGTCCTTGTGGCAATAATGTGCGCTTCGCGGCACCGGACAATGGAACGGAGGTCATGTGCCGCATGTCATATCCCCGCTTCCAGTCTCTTCCCCGGGCTCGCCACGATCAGGGCTGCGATGCGTCACTTGCGGGAGGCGAAGAAGCACGCCAAGAGCTGCGGCTCTGCAAGCCACACCTATCTGCATGTACGCACTACTGAGCTGACCGCCGAAGGCTCCAGCGCGTATGCTGAGAGCAAGAGAGATCTGCTTTTGCGGATATCGCTGTGGATAATATGAAACAATTTCAAACTCCCCGGGACTTGGCCGAAGGAGTCGCGGTAGGTTTCGCGGCCCTTTGTCATGTCGACTCCCGCACGTAGAACCGTACGTAGGTAGCCTCGAACAACGTCGAGGGGGGTACGGGCCGCCCGGTTGCCTTATGGTTCGCGGACGGCACCTGTTCGAGACGCTCTGCGCTCGCCAAAGACCGATTCCTCGACGACGCAAAACTGGCACCAGCACGCTATTGCTCCGCGGGGAGACATACCTCCCGGCGAAGAGCCGGTTCATTCGCTCACATCGGTGAGACGAAGAGCGCCAGCGTTGGTGACGAACAGACACCGAAGGTTGCGTACGCTGGAGCTCGGAAGGGGACCAGCACTCGCGGCGACACGAGCAAGCTCAGGTACAAAGACCTCACAACCTCGACAGGCTCGTCGAAGGAGTGAACACGGCGGAGCCTAACTTGCTGTGTCGCGCCGAGGGCGACGCCAGCCGAGGATCACGTGTCGCGCAGCGTATTGCCAAGACTTGATATGAGAGTTGGAGTCTGCCATTGGACACCTCCCGGCTAGGGCTGCAGGGCTCCTAGCATGGGCCGGTTGAGCCCGGAAGAGATCCAGTTCACTACTCGTAGTACCCGAACCCCAACGAATGTGCCGCAACGCCCATCGCAAGCGCCCAGCGATGGTGGCGCGCTGGGGCGATAGCGGTCTGAGCGCGCGAGAGTGGTAGCCCGCGCCAAGTTACAGCAAGCTGTTGATGCCAAGTTGACATAATATTTCTTCTGCGAACTAGCCGTGTAAGCGTTTATTAGAAATGTCCTAATTGCCGCAAGTAGAAATGTCCTATTCGG
>JAPPOR010000882.1 GCA_028817905.1 Myxococcales bacterium | reverse complement strand
CGAGCTCGCCTGGGTCGTCGGGGGCTGAAGCCCCGTCGTCGGCGGCGGGGTGAGCCGGTGCGGCGTCGTCGGCGTCGGCGTCATCATCGTCGGTGGTGCCGCTGTCCTCGCCATCCTGACCGACGCCGCTGTCTTGGCGGTCCCGGCTATCCTGGTCGTCGTCTTCGTCGCGGTCTCCAGGGTCGCTGCTGCAGTCGCACGCTGTTGCCGTTCCGTTGTCCATGCAGCTTTGAGTGCCGGTGGCTGCGTCATCACACGTGCAGTCTACAGTCGTTCCCGGCGTTGTACCGTCGGGGCAGCCCGAGTCGTCGTCGTCGCCGCATGCCAACACAGACACGCTTGCCGCAAACACGCTTGCCCACAGAAGTTTCGTCACGACATGCCTCCTTGCGGTTGCCCAATCCAATTGGCATCCCGCGCGCACGCCGCCTATGCAACCCTGGCAAAGTGCGGGTCGTGCTTTTTGAGCACGATGCAAGTCCGTTTCTCCCATCGAAGCCGAGTGCCTACCCGTCTTCAGGAACGAAGCCGTGGTGACTGTCGTCTAAGCGCGGCGTGTCACGTCGGCTCTGGGTGTGAGTTTCGCAGCTGTTCTCGGCGGCTCCGCCTGCGCTCTGCCCGGCGCCTGCGGCGGCGCTCCATCGCGGAATAGGTCAGGACGAACGCGATGGCGGCAGTGATGGAGGCGACGATTGTCATGCCCACCATGAACGCGATCAAGTGATCCTTGGCCACATGCCAGAGGTGCCCTAGGACTTCGCCCGCATTGCCCATGCTCAGGGTTTCGATTTGTCCGAGGAAGTTGAAGTCGAGGGCAACCGGATCCATCAACGGGACGCCGACGGCCCAGTAGCCGAGCGGATAGAAGAATAGGAACAGGGTTGGCGGGATGGCTATGAAAGAAGCGACCAGGCCAGGGCCCTTGGGCAGCCCCAAGATCTGTTGTGCGATCGCCGTCAGGATCAGTGCCACACCTAGGGTTGGCAGGACGCCGATGAACACGCCGAGCGCGACCGACGCTGCCACCGGCGTACTGGGCTGGTGGCGCGGAAACAGTCGGTGGACGTAGTACCTGAACGTACGCTGCAGGCTTCGCAGGTTGACCGCCATCGTTCGCTCGCCGAAGGGTACCTGACGCCTGTCCCCTGGGCGAGAGGATTTGTGTCCCGGTCAGCGCGATCCGAAGGCTCCGTTGCGCGCCTTCGCCGATTCTAGGACCTCCGATCGGCGAACCTCCGGCTGCCCCCCCGAACTACGCAACCCTTCCCGCACTGCGCGCTCCTTGCACTCCGCGGTCGTTGGGCGCCTTTGCTTCAATCGGATGTGCGCCTAGCGTCGGGGTGTTGATAGGTGTCGCCCCTGCGGCGAAAGCCCTGCGAAGCCTATCACTTGCACGATCCCCGCGGGTCGTGGCACGGGCTTGGCGCCCGCCCCGTCCAGACAAAACTTTTCTGTGGGTTGGGACAGGCGGTATGGTGCGCAGGTGGGTTCGCGGCGCTCACATATCGCTCCGCTCCCGTCCCTCGGCTTCCTGGTCGCGTCGTGGACTTTCGTCGCTGCGGCGTCTCCTTCAGTTGACTCGTCTGTCGCCCCGGTCGACGCGGGGGTTGCGGAGACGGATGCTGGGATGCTCCAGCCCAATCCGGGGACAGGGGAGCGTTCCTTTCCCCGATCGGGTCAGCCGCTTGTGGTGGGCTACACGGGGTCGGCCCCCTTTGTGCTGCCACCTGTCGATGGGGTGCCGACCGGTTTGAGTATCGCTGTGTGGGAGGCGCTGGCGGTCGAACTGGAGCTTGCCACCCACTTTGTGGAGTTCGGTACTGTGACTGGCTTGCTCGATGCGGTTGCGGCGGGCGAGGTCGACGTGGGCATCGGCCCCATCAGTGTGACCGCGAGCCGAGCGGACCGGGTCGAGTTCACCCAGCCGTATTTTTCAGCTCGTGTAGGCATCCTGTCGCCGAGCGCGTCCGGCTGGGAACGACTCCGTCCCTTCTTCAACCGGGCGTTTCTTGTGGGTGTGGCGACCCTGCTAACGGTGCTTCTGTGCGTCGGTACGCTGGTTTGGTTGCTCGAACGCCGCCGTAATCCCGAGCAGTTTCCCGCCCCGCCCGGGAGGGGGATTCCGGAGGGCATGTGGTTTGCGCTGGTGACCATGACCACGGTGGGCTACGGCGACCGGACACCCGTGACGGGGCCGGGCCGCTTGGTCGCGGGGATGTGGATGCTGTTTGCGATGGTGGCAGCCTCGTCGATCACCGCGGGGATCGCGACGGCCCTCACGCTCTCTCAGATCGAACGTGGCGGGATCACCAGTCTCGAGGATATTGCGCGCCGGCGCGTGGCCGTCGTGCGTGGGACGCCTGCGCAAGGGTTGGTGGTGCCCCATGGCGCGCGACCGCTGGTGGTTGCGACGCTCGAAGAAGGGGTCGACGCGGTTATGCGCGGGTGGGCGGAGGCCATGCTCTACGATCTGCCCGTGCTCGACTACCACGCCCAGATGCATCCTGCCCAGGATTTGTGGGCGCAGGCGACATCGCAGCGTGCCGACGACTACGCTTTCGCGGTGGCCGTCGGCAGCTCGATGCGCGGGCCATTGAGCCGCGCCGTGGTCGCGCTGCGCGAACGCGGTCAGATCGCGACGATCGCCGAAGAGTGGTCCGTGCAGCCCTAGCGACCTTGAGGCAGTGGTTTGTGACGTTTGCGTCAAGCTTGCTCAGGTTGCCTTGATTGGATGTGTCTGGACAAGGTCGCTAGCTTCCGGCCGGGCGGGAGACCAGGCGTTGCCCGACT
>JAPPOR010000328.1 GCA_028817905.1 Myxococcales bacterium | reverse complement strand
GGCTCGCCCTGAATCTCGTCCCGGCAGGAGTCTCGCTTAGGTGATCACCTATGAGCCCGGGCTAGCCCGGATCATTCCGGGCTAGCGGCCCGCGATGCCTGCCTGATGATCTCTGCTGGCAGGTCGTCGCGCGGCACCTCTCGGTGTACGGCGCCTCGGAACTTGGCAGCATGCCTCAGCGGACCAGGCAGGGAGGATTTGCGTACTCAAGAACTCGAACTGCGTTGCCTAGTCGCGGGTCAGTGGATGTGCGCGGTGGGCGTGCTTTGGAGATGGATGCAGGGTAGGTTCTCTCGCCGACCATGATCGCGGTCCCGCACAGCTCTCGGCTTGCTGCGTTCGCTCGCGTGGCGCTTCGCAGTGGTTGCCCGCTCCTGATGCTCGCGGTCACCCACTGCAAGAGCGGTGACCGCGCGCCTGTCGGGCCCGAGCCGCCGGCCGTGGACCTTGTGCAGCTCACCTATGCGGATCGGCAACCGATCTCGCCGGCGAGTCCTGCGGGAGTCTACTGGGACGGGGAGCGGCTATGGGTCTGGTCAGACCGCCACCGGAGGCAGCAGAGCTACGAACGGCAGCGGGGTCGATGGGTGCCGGGCCCGACGCGCCGCGGTCCGGCGGGGACGCAGCGCTGCCTGGTTGGCCGTGCAGCCTTGCAGGGGAAGACCTTCTGCGTCGGGCGCTACGAGAACGCTGGTGTTATGCTCTTCGAGGACGGTGTGCCTGGCGGGCGTCCCTTCGGTCACCTGCCCTCGCGCGCAGGCTTTGTCGATCTCGTGCTGCTGGACAGTCTTGGGCTGGTTGGCGTTGTCGACGCCGTGGACCACGAACTGCTATGGCTCGATGTCGCGGGCGCGGTCGTGGGCAGTCAACTGCTTTCTCCTTCCAGCTATCGTATCGGTTGGGCCGGCGCCGCACGGGTCTTCGTGCTCTCTGCAAGCGCTCCCCAGCTCGTGGTGTTTCGCGTGAGCGCCGACGGCGGGACGCACAGGGTCGCCCAGTGGCAGCGCACCGCTCCCTTGCGAGACGCCTGCTACGACCGCGCGCGCGATGTGCTATGGGTGGCCGGGCCGACCGACCATGCAGTGCGGCGCCACCGCGGCCCGATCGAGTATCTCGGCTCGACGGTCCTGATGCTGGACGGGGCCGCGCTGGGTCGGGGCGAGGTCGCCGTGGGGGGGCGTTGGGAGCTCCAGGCGCACGGGCTTTCGGACCCAACACGCTTGGCTGCGTTTGCAGGGGGCGCGGTCGTCGCGCTGACGGGCAGTGACCGGGTTGCGTGGCTTCGTCCCAACACGCAAGGGGGCACAAGGGCGCTGGCACAGATGCGTGCGGGGCTTGCCCCTTTTGGGCTCGCGGGCTCCGACGGTTTGCTCGCCGTTGCCGCCCGTCTGGAGGATCGTATCTATCTGTACGCCCCGCTTGGGCAGCGCCTTGCGCTGTCCGACACGCTGCAGCTCGACCCCACGCCCCGCGATGCGCTGCGCGACGTCGGGGAGCGGTTGTTCTATGGCACACAACTATGGAGCCAGGCGAGTGAGCGCCCCTATGGCTGCAACAGTTGCCACTGGGAGACGGGCACGGACCGTCGCCGGCATCCCGGACTGCTCGAAACTCGGATGGAGCAGACACGCCCCCTCGGCGGCGTCGGGGCACTCGCGCCGATCTTCACGCCTGGTCAGGCATCGACCCTGGCCGTTGCCGTGAACGGTCTGTTGCGGGTCTTGGACGATCGCCATTGGGAGGACCCCGCTTTCCAAGAGGAGACCCTGGAAGTGGTCCTGAAGGGCGGGGCCCGGCGACGGCTGAGCCCCGAGGACAAACGCCGTGCGCTGTCGGCGTTCTTGGCCCGGGTGCCGGTCCCTCCCGGCCCCTATCTGCGCGCCCAGGCACCTGATGTTCGGGCCTTGACGTTGCGCGGAGCGAGCATCTTCCTGCGGGACTGCGTCGACTGTCATGCGGTCCGAGGTGGCCTACCTGGGTCTTCAAAGACGCACGCCGCTGGGTTGCTCCAGGCGCTGCGCGAGCGCCCCTTGGTCCTGGGGGGAACCGGCTTCGCCCATGCGGGGGCAGGTCCGAGCTTTACGGAGGTCGGCAATCGAATTTCGCCGCTGATGGGCTTGTCCCGTGGTGGCCCCTACTTTGCTGCTGGCAGTGCCCCATCCCTGCGCGACGTCGTGACGCGCTACTCCCGAGTGCGCCCCGGCGTGCACTCCGGGGCTGGCGTGCGGGCCTACGATGCACAGCAGGCGGCCGCGTTGGAAGCGTTCCTGCACGCGCTGTGATCGCGAGGGGCGCGCGTCCCGGCTACCAGCCCCCGGTCTCGGTGGCCGGAGCAGATGCCGCTCGACGCACACCCCTCACCTCACCGTCGGCTCCGATCACGATGACGTTCGTTTCCCCCTCGAACAGGTCCAGGTGGTTCGTGTCATTTCCTACGATGACTTCGACGGCCGCGTAGGAAGCGAAGTTCGCGGCCTGGAAGGTCGACGTCGTGCTCGCTGCGACGTTCTCGAACATCAACTCGGTTTGACCGTCACTGAGCGCCACACTGATCGTTTCCTCGGACTGATTGGTTACCGCCACCAAGGTTTCCGCCTCTTCGTTTGAACAGGCGGCCAAGGTCAGCAGCCACCACAGCCAAAACGCCATGTTGGTCGCTGTTCGTGCTTGCATTCCCAACACCTCGCCGAAGTCATGAATGGTCCGGGCTAGCCTACCCGCGCGCGGCCACCTAAACCAGCATACCCGAGCCTGGGACCTCGCGACTCACTCTGCCCAGTCCGTAGCTAGCC
>JAPPOR010000566.1 GCA_028817905.1 Myxococcales bacterium | reverse complement strand
GCGAAGCCGATCACTTGCACGATCATCACGTGCCTTGGTGATGGATGCGGGCTAGCCCGGATCATTCGTGACGTTGGGCGTCGGATCGCACGGGGATCGGCTTCACAGTGCTTTTCGACGACCTGACGGCAATACTCCCGTGTTTTCTGGGGCGGACACAGCGCGTGGAGTCGAACAGGCGAGGCGCTGTCGATGCCAGAAATGGCCCGGGCTAGCTTTGTGGTGCCGAAAGTCCGAGCACGAAGGCTGCAGCTCATTGCTCGACGTGCTCGCGGCGGCGCGATAGGAATGACCCGAGCAAACTGGCCTTCCTAGCTGGAGTGTGATTGCGACGCCCACCCGGTGCGACCCGGCGGAGCCCCAGCTCGTGCTTACGTGCACCTTGCGAAAGCGTGCTCCTTTGCCTACACGTTCACGTCGAAACCCGGGAAAACGCGGTGCATGCGTGCTGGTTTGACCCACCAAGGGACGCGGGAAGGCAGACATTTCTCAGGTGTGAGGCGCGGGTTGGGTGCCCCGGTCTCAGGCGCCAGGACCCCCCAACCGTTTTCCAGAGGGTGGAGTCGCTACCAGCGAACACGCCCATCGGCCCACAAACCAGGAGTGCGGCGGCTGCCGATCCCTTGGTCGATCTGGATGACTCGCGCTACTTCGTGGCGTTGGCGGACCGCTTCATGCCGGTTTGCCTGGTCGTCACGGCGGCCCCGGTGCTCCTGGCAAGCCCGGGGCGTGTGATGTTGGCTGCAGTGATTGCGGGGACGATGGCTTTCAACCTCGCCTTTAGCCGCGTTAGCGCCCGGCAGGCGGGCGAGCACCAGTTGGCACTGGAGCGAGTGCGGGCCGGCTGCAACTTGGGCTGGGTGGCGGGGATGATCGTGGCGGCGGGCCATGGCTGCGACGCGTGGCTGCTACTCATACCTTGGATGGTCGTGCAGCCGATTCTGTTTCGGGTCGGCTGGGCGCTGGCCGCGTGCACCGCGGATTGGGTGAGCGCGCTCGCGGTGGGCTATGCTATCGGGGAGCCCCTCGGCGATTTCACGCTCCAGACGGGCGTGGTCTACTTCTTCGGCGTGGTAACCATCGTGCTCGGGGAAGCCCTGCGCCGCCGAGGCTATGCCAAGCGAGTAGCAGACCGCGAGCTGCTACGGGCACTGTCCATCAAGGAGGCGTTCCTCGCGACCATGAGCCACGAGCTCCGTACTCCGATGAACGGTGTGATCGGCATGACGGAGATACTTCGTGGCACGCGACTGGATGCTGAGCAGCGGGAGTGCGTGCACACCATCCACCGCTGCGGGGAGGTGATGCTGAGCCTGATCGACGGCGTGCTAGACCTGGCCAAGCTCGATCGCGAGGCTGTCGACTTCGAGCGCGTTCACTTTGATCTTGCCCAGGTTGTCCGGGACGTAATGGTGGTAGTCCGGCCGCTGGCCGGCGGAAAACCGCTGGACGTCAGATGTGAGCTATCAGGTACCCTCGGCAAGGCCTACATCGGTGACCCCAATAGGTTGCGACAGGTCCTACTGAACCTGGGGAGCAATGCGGTGAAGTTCACCGAACGGGGGGAGGTGCTCATCACGGCCGCTCCGATAGAGGGCGGCGTGCGCTGCGAGGTAAGCGACACGGGCATCGGCGTTCCGTTCGAGACACAAGCGCGTATCTTCGAGCCGTTCACGCAGGTGGATACGTCGACGACTCGGCGCTTCGGCGGTACGGGGCTTGGGCTGTCGGTATGCAAGCGCCTGGTCGAGCAGCAGGGCGGTAGGATTGGGGTCGAAAGCGAGCCCGGCGAGGGAGCCCGCTTCTGGTTTGAGCTACCGCTGACTGAGGCCGCTCCCTTGCCGGCGCAAGCCGCTGGAAATGTCGCCACCGCTCCACCCGCCGTTCATCGTACGAGGCGCGCGCTAGTCGTGGAAGACAACCTCGTCAACCAACGCGTGGCGATGAAGCTCCTCACCAAGCTCGGACTCCAGGTCACTATCGCAGGCGATGGTGCCGAAGCGCTCCGGTGCTGCAACGAAACGGATTTCGACCTGGTTTTCATGGACTGCCAGATGCCCGTGCTCGACGGTCTTGCGGCAACACGCGAGCTTCGGAAGCGCGAGGCGAGCACTCCGCACAGCCGCCGTACGCCAGTGATCGCGATGACCGCCAATACTTCCATGGAGGATCGCCGCGCCTGCCAGGCAGCGGGCATGGACGACTTCCTGAGCAAGCCGGTGACCGCTGACCAGTTGCTGGCCGCGATCCGGCGCGCCGTTCCAGAAGCTGTCACCACACCCCCACCGGCCATCAAGCCGAAGCGGACATCCGGGTAGCTATAGCTAGGGCACTTGGACCGGCAATGAGTCGGCCATCCAGGCCACGATCCCGCCGTCGACCTCGTAGACCTCCTGGAAGCCCAACCGCTCCATGATCGGCATCGATTGTCCGCTTCGATTTCCCGAACGGCAGTACAGGACATAGGGGACCGTCGGGTCGAGTGCGGTGAGCTGGTCCTCGAAGTCGGGCGCACGAAAGTCGACCAGGATGGCGTCGGGCAGGTGCCCTTCGGCGAACTCGGCCGGCGTGCGCACGTCGAGGACTACCAGCCCCTCGGGCGCCTCGTCGATGATCTCCTGCGCCCGCTGGGGCGAAACCGTCACCAGCGACGGGCTGGTCTCTTCGGCGGGTGCCGGCGTAGCGGCTCCACCACTGTCGTCGGGCTCGGGCGTTGGATCGGGTGTCTCCTCGCGTGTCTCCTCGGCTGTCTCTTCGGCTGTCTCTTCGGCTGTCTCTTCGGCTTTCTCCTCGGG
>JAPPOR010000854.1 GCA_028817905.1 Myxococcales bacterium | reverse complement strand
AGCGACCGTAGCCTTGCGGCGTAACTGTCGGCATAGACGGTGATGGGCGCTTGAACCCTAACAGGTCTATGACGTCGACGTATCGCCCCCTATTGGCCAGGCGCTGCACGGCGCAGCCACTTACGATGCAAGGCTAGCGGCCAGCGAAGGGAAACCCTCCGAAGGCGCCTTGGCCTGCGATCACCGAAGTGCTCATCAAGCCATGCGCTCGCGGGCTCCCATGGTCGCGGGCCGCGAAAGCGCCATTTCCGGGCGCGAATCGCGTTACCTTGCTTCGATGCGTCTGGACAAGGTCGCTAGAACGACCTGTAATCGGGCTCGGGAGAAAGGGTTCACAGGCGACCGACTCGCTCCGCGATCTGCGCCGATGTGGTCAACACACATTCGACGATCTTGGCTTGCTTCTTGGCGTTCAGGCGTTGGACCGGCGCCGACACCGAGATCGCTGCAGCACCTTGGCCATCGCGCCCCATGACGGGCGCGGCCACGGCGACCACGCCCGGCGCATAGCTGGCCACGGCGTAGCCTTGTCGCCGCACATCCTCCAGCTCCTGCAACACACCCTTGAGGGTTAGCCCCTGGTCTCGACCAGTGGTCGCTACGAGCCGCTTGGCAATGCTGCGCGCGTCTGGTGAAAGCGAGAGCATCGCCTTGCCGCCCGCCGTCAGAATGGCAGGCACACGGCTGCCGACCCGCGTCAGGAAGGGGGCGGGCCGAGGTGCGATGATCTTGTCGAGGAACAGCACCTCTTCTCCGTCGAGAATCGACAGCGCTGCCGTCTCTTGCGTTGTACGGTGCAGGTCCAGCAAGAACGCAGCCGCGACCCGTTTGACAGGGTGCTCGACGATCAGACCCTGGCCCAGCTCCCACAGCTTGAGCGTCGCGCGGTAGTAGCCCGTCTCGGCCACTTGCTCCACATAGCCAAGACCGGTGAGCAGTCCCAGCATGCGATGCACCGTGCTCCTTTGCAGCCCCACGTCACGGGCGATGGCGGACAACCGCATCGCCTCATGTGAGCAAGCGAGGCGCTCCAGAATGCCAAATGCTCGTACGACTGGCCCGTCACCTGCGACCGGCGCGCTCTCACTCTTGCGGCCCTCCCTGGAGAGCCCCAGTTCCTCTCGCTTGGATGGCGACGATGGCATGTGGATCACATCACGCGGGTTCAGCGACAGCGTTCCGCTCAGCGGAACATATGGCCACCCACCTGTCAAGCTGACCCGCGGGGCCGATGGGTGACGCGAGCATCGGCCGCTTGGATGAAGGGTCCGAGCTCGACGGAACACGCCCTGGGCTTGGTTGATGGGGCTGGCGCGTGGAGTTGCCGCATGATTCGGGCTATACGTGAGCGGGTCGGGTCCTCTACGGGCGCAGTCATGGGTGGCGACATGAGACATCTGGCGGGCGCATGGGTAGCGCTTCTCGTACTGGCGGTCGCGTATGGATGCGGCGACTCGGCGAATGCCCATAGGGCGCCCGAGCGCGAACGTCTCGCCTCCACCACCTCTGCACCGGGACTGCCCGGTAGCGCAGCGATCCAGGGCGGCCAACCGAACAACAGAGCGGTCCCGGCCGGCATGGGCGGGCCAACCCAGGCGCCGGCACCCGTGCAGACCCTGCCCGAAGCGGCTCTGGGCGAATGTGGAATGATCAGCATCGCGCCCGACATCACATTCCACCCGGGCAACCTCCTGGTGATCTTCGACCGATCGATCAGCATGTCGGAACCGTTTCCGAATAGCTCGGGCATGATCTCGCGGCTTGCCAGCGCGCGCGAAGCGATCCATTCCGCGCTGCAACCCCTGGCCTGCCCCGAAGAAACGAACCCGGACGGGCCGGGCTGCACCGACCCCCTGAGCGTCGCTCTATTGACATTCCCCACCTACGACGGCGTCAACGGCATCGCACTGGCAGGAGGCGGCCGTGGCCGAACGGCGGCAACGGCTATGGGCCGCGACCTTAGCTGCACGGTGGAAGACCTGGACAGCGACGAGCAGATGCCTTGGATGCGCGTCACTGAATTCGTCGCGAGCTTCGAGCCCTACTGGGAGAGCCGCACGCACATCGACGGCGGAGAGCTCTACCCCGGCATGCACCCGCTCATGTGGGGCACCCCGATCTCGGTAGCGTTTGCCCGCGCCGACGAGGCCCTGATGGATCCGGCCGTCGTGGGGAACAAGGCAGTCCTGTTCCTGACCGACGGCCAGGAGACCGGCGACTGCATGGGGGGCGACGTGGTGGCCTTTGCCCAGAAGTGGCACGACATGGGGATCCGCACGCACGTGGTCAGTCTGGCGTCGAGCACCGGCTCGGGCCAGCAATTCAACGACATGGTGGCGGCGACGGGAGGGACTATGCAGTCCCTTTATCCGGCCGACAGTGCGTCGCTGTCGCAAGAGATCTCCACCATCGTGGGCGAGAACCGCGGCTCGGTGATGTGTGAGATCACGATCCAGGACGCCCAGCTGACCAACGCCACAATGGCCTGCGAGGAGGGACGCGTTCTTATCCAGGGCCTCAAGGTCCCGTGCGACCAGGCCAACAAGGCAGAGGGCTTCTATGTCAAGGACGAGCAGACCTTCGAAGTCGTCGGCAGCTACTGCATGATGCTCCAGTCCGGGCTCGACCTGCGCGCCGACTTTCCGTGTGAGCTGCTGGCACCCCAGTGAGTATCGCGGCGGGAGCCGTCGACAAGCTCGTCTTACAAGACGTGGCCATCCACACGCAGCTGAAAGAGAAAATAGGGCGGCAAACATACGCCGCCGGCATGGGGTGCTCGGGCGCAGATGAAGTCGTCGCGACATGGGTGCTCCCGGTCGCATGCGCGCATGGCCGCAGGACTCGCCGTGGATTCCACACAGTGCGTGAAGGGTTCTCCGCGAGCGACACACATGTTGAAGGGGTGCAACGCCGGGATGAGGCCGCAGGCCTCTCCGTCGACGGTACCGCCGCAAGCGTCCGTGCAACTGCCGCCTGGAAAGCCGACACGGTTGTCGTTGCACACCCCGCCCCGTGCACAGGGGATGGCCCGGTGACCTACGACCCTGTCGCGATGGGGGTGGCGATGACGTTTGAGCCGGCCCACTTCGCAAGGGTCGCCGGCGCCCGGTGGGCCGGGTGGCAGGCAGGTGCCCATGTCAGGATCGGCCAACGCTTGGCACACAAGCCCCGGCCGGCAGGCAAAGGCCACAAGGCCCGGATCGCCAAGCCCGCAGTGGCTACCATAGCCCCCCTGTACGCGCTCCCGATCGGATAGCGGCCGGGTGGCGTCCGCCGGGGCACCCGCAGCCACCGCACGTACAAACTGGGCGCGCCGTACGAGCTCACCATCGAGGTGCGGCGAGCGCGGCAGGGCCAACGCGTCGAGACGCTCGTCCTTCGGCTCCTCGCCTAGCAAATGAAAGCCAGCGGTGCTGCGGGTCTGATGGCACCCGCCGCAGCTCAGACCATCCAACCGCCGAAGCAGCGCCACTGGCGAACGTGCGTGTCGCAGGCCTGCGAGATCGAGCCCCTCAAAGTCCGCGGGGGCAAACAGCTGGCTGAAAGGCCGGTTCGCCAAGCGCCCGAAGCCCAAAGGGGTTACGGACGTGCTCAGCCTGGCGGCAAAGCGTTCCGGCATAGCGATGGTCGCGCCGTCCAGCCCCGCAAGGTTGCCCGGATCGCGCAGCCAGCCCAGGAGCTGCTTACGGAGGCCGGGGCTTGTCCGCAGACGCGCGACGTCGGGCGTATTCTCGAGCGGCGCGGCCACCAGGCCCCTCCCACTGGGGTGAAAGACGCGCAAGACATACTCGGCGTGGCCCGCCATATCCGGTCGGATGGTCGAGGGCCAGCGCACACTCTGGACATTCACCTCGATGCTCTTGAGGGCCCCGCCCGCGAGCAGCGCTCTCTCGAGCGGCCCGCCCGGCGCGCTTAGGGCGCGCGCGAGCTCAACGCCCGCCATCCCCTCCGGTACGAGCCAGCGCCTGGCAACCTGGCGACACGTTGCCTGTCCGCTCTGTTCCGTTGGCCCCGTTGGCCCTGTTGGCCCCGTTGGCCCCGTTGGCCCTGTTGGCCCCGTTGGCCCCGTTGGCCCCGTTGGCCCCGCTTGCGGGCTTGGCTGGGCGGCGTGCTGCCAGAACACCACATTGACGGTCATCGGCAGACGTGACCCGAACGGATGCCCGCCGGCCTTGGTCGCGTAGGCCAGACGGTAGATGAGGCGTGTCTCCCCGCAGCGCCCTTCGCTGAATACCTCTCGGTCCAGTCGGTTCGCCACCCCAATCAACTCAAAGCGCGTGGCCGTCGAGCGCAACCACCGTAGGTCAAAGAGACGATGCGCATGGCGCATGCCGACACCCGCTCGTGGGTCCGCCCTCTCGATGCGCCGCAAGTCCCCGGCGAGCGTGGTGACGATGGCGCGCAACCGGGGATGGTCCAGGTCAGAGAGGCGTTCCGAGGACCTCTTCAATACCAGCGCCCCAAAGCCGTAGCCCTCCCCGGCCCACCACGCGAGCGCCTCGGGGTCCGTTACGAGCAGCACAGGACGGCGACCGGACGCGCGCACTGGCGCTCCCCCGGCGGGTTGTACAGCCAAGGCCTGCTCGTCTTCCGCCCGTTCGGAGGCCTTGGCCGGCCCCGTCAACGCCCGGCCCTGCGTCCCCTCGTGAGCCCCCCTGTGTGTCCCGTGTGTCACAACGGCGCCGCGCAAGTCCCCGCTGGCCCGTCGCGCGCGACCATCAGCTCGTTCGGCGCGTATACAGCCGCCGAGATGACCGATAACGAGCGAAGCAAGCCATAGCAGTGCGATCGCGTGTCGCATTTCGGAATATCGTGCCAGCCGCGGGCAAGCGCAACAAGCACACGCGCAGCGAAGCTTCGAACGACCCAAGGGGCGCTTCGGCCGGTTTTCCAGAGTGTGGGCTCAACGACGGGGCGCGGGCTGAGGCACATGGCACATGGCACATGCTGTCAGCGGGTACGAAGAGTGGGTAGAAGCAGCTCGCCAGCATCCGTGGTCCCCTCGGCACAAGCGGACTCTGAGCCTTGACGCTGGGCTAGACCGCTCGATAGGGTCGCTCGCGGCCGGCCACGGAAGTTGGACCGACGGCCAGCTCTCCACTGCAGTATTGGCGACCGAAAGGGGATGTCATGCGAAGACTGTTGGCGATTCCCACCGTGGTCGCGTGCGTTGCGTGCACTCAGAGCGCACCAGCGCCGCAGACCGAGGTGGGCCGTGTAGAACAGGGTTTGGACCAGAAGGCTGCAGCCGAGGCCAGCGAGATCCCTTCGGCACAGGCCGTCGCGATCGAGTGGGACGATCCGCCCGGAACCGCCAGCGCACGCTTGACGGCAATCTTGGTCAATACCGTCGAGCAAGACGTGATGGTCGATTTGACTCTACAGGCCGCAAGTCCGACAGGAGAGGTCACGACCCGTTCGATGGGTCGGCGGAGAGTGCCCGCAGGCAAGAGCGTCTCGGTTGGGGTCCCGGTCGCATCGCTGCCAGCCCAAAGTGTTGGCATGCCCTCTACCGTGGTGATTCATACCAAGTATTCGGTCACCTACACGCAAACGGATGGCAACGGGCCCCCGTCCGATGGGCCCTCCCTCCAGCGCAACTATCATAACTTTTCCTCGACACTCGAAGTGGAGTTCGAGGGGGGGTTCAAGCTTGCCAGGGCCAACCGGCTCGGCAGCGTTGCAAGGACCGAAAAAGGCCTGAGCGCCCTCCAGAGCGTGCGCCTGTTCGACCGCGATACCGGTCTTTTCAAAGAGCATGCCGAGCCCACGTCGGAGGCTGCCCGCACGCGCGGCGTGCAGGCTGTCGTCATGGCCTCAGGCGGTGATGGACTGCCAAGACCAGAGCCGCGTAGCCCAACAAGGAGCTCGCAATGAACAAGTGGACGATCCGCTGCGCAGTCGTCGTCGCCGCGCTTTGCGCGGTGCCATCGGTCAGCCGCGCGGAGGGTGACCGCGTCTTTTGCGCCCGCTGGCAGTACCAGTACACGGACACGGCAGAGGGGGAAGACTACCTCCTGCACAACATGTTCTTTGGACTGTGGGGCGAGATCGACGCATCCCATTCCTTCGCGTATGTCTTGCGCGACGGCCTGATCTACTGGTTTGGCTACCTCGACGAGTCCGGGTGCTCGCCTCCACTTTCGGGTCTGTCGGGCACCTATGAGTTCGGCGTGTATCCCGTCTTGGCCAGCGGCTCGAGCGAAGTCTGGGTCTACCCGGACTTCAACATGGACTTCCGCTTCTTCGCCAACACATTCTTTCAGCTGTCTGTTCCAGACGGCGCAACCGACGTGGAGACCAGAAGTGTCGGGCTGGGCGACCCGGTCGCGAACGTCGCGGCGGTCTCTACCCTTATGCTGACCCGACCGGACAACGGGCATGATGGTTTCTTCGCAATCGTGTATGCAGACCGAGACGAGCAGGTCGGCCAAGCGAACATGGGCAACGATGGAGCCGTCATTCAGCTCGGCGTGGACGGCTTCGGAAGCAAGCTCGCGACCCGCAAGAGCATCATCGCGCACGAGCTGGGGCATGCGGCCATGTTCGAGTCATTCGGATCCGGCAACGTCGACTACGGTGACCCGATCCCGCCCGGCGTCGACCCGCTATGCGAGTGCGGCCACGTCAACGTCTCCGCACCGTTCCACTGCCTGCAATCGAAAGAGTTCATAGGCGCGGCCATCGCTGAGGGCTGGGCGCACTTCTATGCCGCCCATTTGTTCAACAACCCGTCGCAATCCAATGCCTCGTTCGCCTACTACAAGGAATTCTTGCATCGGGGAATCTTCTTCAACTGGGTCGAAGCGCCGCCGATCCGCGTGGATGTCTACGATGATCCTCCATGGATGGCGAATGAATGTTCCGGCAGTCATACCGGGCGAGGCGTCGAGTACGACTGGCTGACCTATCTGTACGCCGTCAAGCACAAGACACCCAACGCGTACACCTTTGCGGACTTCCAGAGCGTATTTCTCAAGGCCTGCGGCGATTCGGACTGTGACCCGGACCTGCACTTCTGGACCTGGAATATGCTGAAGGAAGCCGCCAACGATGCCCATGGGCCTGGTAGCCCCAAGGCCGAGCATTGGGAAGACCTCGGGGGACAGCACCGTGTGGACTTTTGAGGGTGGGTCCAGCTGAATATGATGAGATTGCTTTCGACCACCTTGAGCCTCGCGGCCCTCTCGGTCGGATGCAACCAGGCGACCGACCGGGCGGCGCAGGAGATGCCCGTGTCCCAGCCTGCGCCAAGGACCCCACGAGCCAGTGAGCCAGCACCGGAGGCGCCGACTGAAGCCGCGACTGGGGATCAGGGGCCCATGCTTTCAGGTGGAGCAAGCCTCCAAGCGGGACCTTCTCCCAAGCCTGACGGAGCGGCGCCGATGCGGTTCCCAAACGATGGCTCGGTCACAACGCCAGTGGCGCGCGACGCCGCCACCATTGCGATGGTGACGGCCGGCGATGCTGCTAGCTCGGCCATGACGCCCGTTCGAGATGCCGCCAGCTCGAACACGGCCCCCGCCAGCGACGGCGGGGGCCAGGCCGTCGTCAAGCGTTCGCCCTTGCGCCGCATCGAACCCGGGACGTTCGTGATGGGCATGCCACCCGACGGCACTGGCCTCGGCGACCGGGTCTCCAAGCAGGTGCGGGTCACCTTGACCCGGCCGTTCGAAATCGGGTCCACCGAGCTGACCCGAGAGCAGTGGGTGGCAGAAGGCTGGGCCTTGCCACGGCGATCCGTGATCGTGGGTCAGGCGGATTGCCGGGAGCCCAACTGCCCGGTCACCAACATCAACTTCTTCGATGCGGTCGCCTTCACAAACCACTACTCGGAACGCAGCGGTTTGACCCCCTGCTACGACCTCTCGGGATGCACGGGCAAGATCGGCTTGGACTTCACGTGCACGTCCGTGATGCTTACCGCGCCGAGCGCTTATGACTGTGAAGGTTACCGATTGCCCATGGAAGCCGAGTGGGAGTTTGCGGCGCGCGCGGGGACCAGCACCCACTACTACAGCGGTGACATAACCAGCGCGCGGAACCAAGGCTGCCAGCCCGAACCCCAACTCGAAGACATCGCCTGGTACTGTCACAACTCGGGTGAGCGCGCCCATCCCGTTGGCCAAAAGCGCCCCAACGCCCTGGGTCTGTTCGACATGCTGGGCAACGTCAAGGAGTGGTGCAACGACGTCAAAGATGGACGCGGCTATGGAGAAGGGCCGCTAACGGATCCCAAGGGTACCCTGACCCCAGACCAGAACCTGACCCCCGAGTACCCAGGGCCCGAGTGGACTGCGGGAATCTGGCTACGTGTGGTTCGAGGCGGCAGTCACTTCACGGATGCTCTCGGCACGGCGGCGGGCAAGCGAAGCTCCCTGTCGAGTGTCCAAACAAGCAGCGTTTTCGGCATGCGGCTCGCCAGGACCCTGTCACCCTAGCTAGCTAGTCCCCTTGACCCGCGGCGCATCGCAGCAAGAACCACCTCGACCAAACTTGTCTCAAATGCTCACGATCACCCGGTCAAGGGGACTAGATGGTCGAGATGTGGTCCGAAGTTGACACGCCGAGCTTGTCTGCGACCTCTACGATTGTGGCCCAGCCTCCCTCACTCATGGGAATGCCGTCGGCGCTTCGCTCCTTGCGTGCGATTCGCTCTGGCTCGCCAGGCACCAACACCTGCTGTTTTCCTTCGGCCGGGCGCGTGCCCTTGATGTACGCCTTGACGCTACCAACGGTACTTGCGAACAGATCGGAGCCGCCGAAGCGCGCCGGGTCGATCAGGATGGTCAGCATGCCATTGACGACTGTGATGCCGTCGAACTGCTTTTCCATGGTCCAGGCGCCCGCCAGTGCGCCGCCCAATACTTCGCAAATCAATGAAAGGCCGGAGCCCTTGTGCAATCCGAAGGCCGTCAGCGCACCGCTCGCTTCACCGCGCTGCGGGAACATCACGCCCGGGTCGGTGGTCGGCCGCCCCTGGTTGTCGAGCAACAGGCCCTCGGCCACCCGCTCCCCAGCGAGGTTGGCGACGCGCACCTTGCCGTGGGCGACCGCGCTGGTCGCCATGTCCAGCACGATCGGTTCATCGTCGGGTACCGGCACGGCACAGCAGTATGGGTTGGTGTTGAGCCGCGCCTCGGCACCCCAGTACGGCGCTACCATGGGCGGATGACCCACCACATTGACGTAGTGCATGGAGACATGTCCGCGGCTGGCACATAGCTCGCCGTAGGTGCCCACCCGTCCTATGTGGTGAGCGTTTCGCAGGCCCACCGCAACGATCCCGTGTTCCTGCACGCGCTGCAGGCCCATCTCCATCGCTTCTGGCGCCACTACCTGGCCGAAACCGGCCTGCCCGTCGACCACCAACACGGCGCCCCGCTCGGAGACAAGCTTGGCATGGGCTCTCGGCTGCAGGGCACCGGACGCATGGTTGAACGCGTAGACCGGAAGCATGCCCACGCCATGGGAGTCGTGCCCCATCAGGTTGGCATCGACCAGATGGTCTGCGACGGTGCGCGCATCGGCGGACTCCGCCCCCATCTTCTCGCAGATCGCGGTCGCCAGGTTTCTAAGTTCTTCGTGGTCGATGCGCATGCTTCCTCCCATCAGCGGCTTAGGTTATTCAGGCGGGATGACGGAAGCACAAGGAAAATCCAGAACCGGCGCCGAAAGTCTCGTTCAGACCTTCGTGGACAGCGGTGTCGACGTCTGCTTCGCCAACCCAGGCACCTCCGAGATGCACTTTGTGGCCGCGCTCGACACCCATCCTCAGATGCGCTGCGTGCTCGGGCTTTTTGAGGGGGTCGTAACAGGCGCAGCCGACGGCTACGGCCGTATGAAGGGTACGCCGGCCGCGACCCTGCTGCACCTGGGTCCCGGACTGGGTAACGGCCTTGCGAATTTGCACAACGCCAAGAAGGCGCGCACGCCAATCGTCAATGTCGTGGGCGAACACGCGACCTATCATCGGAAGTATGATGCGCCGCTGACCTCGGATGTCGAAGGGATCGCGCGTCCCGTCTCGGGTTGGGTGAAGGTCTCGCAATCCGCGGACGACGTCGCTGCCGATGGCGCCGAAGCAATACAAGCGGCCCTGACGCCTCCCGGTCAGATCTCCACACTCATCCTTCCAGCAGACACCGCGTGGAACCCCACCGCTGCCTCGGCCGCGCCACTGCCACAGGTCGCGCCCGCCGCGGTCGACACGACCCAGGTCGACGCGGCCGCCCGGGCCTTGCGAAGCGGCCAGCCCTGCGTGCTGCTAATGGGGGGCACTCTCAGCGCCGAACGCACCGCCCTGGCGGACCGGATCGCCCAAGTCACTGACGCTCGCCTGCTATCGGATACGTTCGTGCCACGGGTACAGCGAGGCGCCGGTCGCGTCGACGTGCAGCGCCTACCCTACTTCGGTGAGCAGGCTGCAGACGTGCTCGCGGGCACGGCGCATCTGATCCTGATCAGCTCTCAACCACCGGTCACGTTCTTCGCCTATCCGGACAAGCCCAACTGGCTGACACCCGAGGGCTGCACACTACATACGCTGGTCGAACGCGACGGCGACATCGACGGCTCATTGCAGGCGCTCGCCGAAGCCGTGGGTGCCGGCTCGGTAGGGCCTAGGGTGTATCCCGTCGAGCGCCCAGAGCTCCCGAGCGGAGCCCTGAGCCCGCGCACTATTGGGCAGGCCGTGGGCCATCTTCTTCCGGAGGACGCCATCCTCGTCGACGAGTCGGGCGTCTCCGGTGGCGGCACCACCTATGCCACACGCGGCGCGCCACCGCATGACACATTGCTCCTGACCGGGGGTTCGATCGGTTTCGGGCTGCCACAGGCGGTGGGCGCGGCGGTGGCCTCCCCAGGGCGCCGTGTGGTCAGCCTGCAGGCCGACGGCAGCGGGATGTACACGGTGCAAGCGCTGTGGACGCAGGTGCGCGAACAGCTCAACATCACGACCATCATCTTCTCGAATCGCAAATATGGCATCCTGCAAGTGGAGTTCGGCCGCGTGGGTGCCCACAATCCCGGACCCAAGGCCATGAGCATGCTCGAGCTCACAAACCCTGACCTCAACTGGTCCTCCCTGGCGGACGGCATGGGCATGCAAGCCTTTGTCGCGACGACTGCCGAAGAGTTCACGCGAGCACTGAGCGCGTCACTCGTCCACGATGGGCCGTCGCTCATCGAGGCCGTGATCGACGGCCGCTAGCCTCGCTGTACTCACAAGGGGCATTTCTGAAAGCATTCGAACCTTGACACCCCACCAGTATCCCATGCGTGGAAGCCGATGATATGTACTCCCTGTCATAGGAAGACTGTGCCCCATGCTCTGACTCCGAGGGGGAATCTACATGCGCAGGTGCATTTGGCTTTCAATCGCATTATTTGGAGTTCCTCTCCGGTCAAGCGCGCAAACTGAAGCAGCCCCCTCCGAAACCGGACCAGCGCAGCAGACCCCTCCGGCGCGGGCGACGGTGCCAGCTCAGGACGCTGAGCACCCACAGGACGCTGAGCACGCACAGGAGACGCCTGCGGCTCGGGCAACCCCACCGGTGGTACCTAACTCAACCCCTGCGGAAGGCCCTAGGTCGGCGCTGCAGGCCTCACCGGCACAGGAAATCGGGCGGCCAACGCAAGCCTCACCGACACCGAAGGTCGGCCCTCCCCGCGAAACCCAGCCCCCCGCGGACGAACCGGAGCTCCTGTCCCTGTCGCTCGAGGAGCTTCTCAAGGTCCGAATCACCTCCACCGGCTACTTCGCCTCCTCCCTCCAGGAAACCCCGGCCAACACGTTGGTGGTCGACATGGCCGCTATTCGGCGGGGTCCCGCCCGCAGTCTTCAGGATGTGCTTCATATGTACGTGCCCGGCACCTATATGGGCTTCCATCCCTGGTCCGGAGCGCTTCATGGAGTTCGCGGTATCCTGACCGATGCCAACACCAAGACGACCGTCACACTGGAAGGCCAGCATCTCAACCAGCGCATGGGGTTCGGCTACATGACCGGCATGACCTCCCCGCTGATGGGGGACATCGATCACATCGAAATCACGCATGGTCCAGGAGCACTCACCCAGGGAAGCGGCGCAATCAATGGTTTCATCAACATGGTCCCCAAGCACGGCACCGAGAACCCTGGAACCTATTTCAACTTCGAGACCGGGCTCAAGGAGACCGCGTACGTGGTGGAGTTGGGGCATGGCCTTTCCTACGGCGAAGACAAGGACCTGTATCTCTATGCGGGAACCTACGACGCCGAAGGCTTCGAACCAGCCAACGTCTTCGAACAAGAAACCACGAGCCCCGTGCGTGCATACGGAACCGGCGATCCCGGCTACCGGGTTGCGTCCTATTGGAGACATCAAGCCCTAGGCGTCAACGCCTTCTATTTTCAGAACAACCCTGTGACAGGGAGCGCAGTCACCGGACTCGCATACGCCGAAGGCTCATGGCACACGGCTGCGGCCGGTTTGCGCCCCAGGCTCGACCTTGAACTGGCCCCCGACCACACCCTCTCCCTGATCGGTTCGCTGCTGCTGATCGACTTTGGGAAGAAGACACCTGATCCAGAGGGGCCGGTGGAAGCGGGCGGATCAGAGGCACACACAGACATCACCGCCGTATACAAGGCCACCGTCATCGATCACCACTCGATAGCCGTGGGTACGTCCCTGGGATACAAGAAGTTCCGCGAACGGGACCAGTACCTGAGAGGCGACCTGTCCTCCCAGGTCGCAGCCCAGGACGCGGCCTGGATCGAATTCAGTGTATTTGCCGAGGATAGGTGGACGATCTTCGAGCCCCTCTCACTCAGCCTTGGACTTCGGTACGACAAGTTTCTCGTCGACGAGATCTCGGGAGAGGCTTTGCCGATACCGTTCAAGCCCGATATCGCGGGTCATCTCTCACCGCAGGCAGCACTGATCTACGAGATCGCACCTCGGACGGTGGCGAAAGTGAGCTACCGACATGGGTATCGAGTGCCGGACGTTGTCCACTACCGCTTCAGCTCCATCGGGAATCGCGCGGCCGAGAGTCTGGGCCTTCCGACGCACCATCTGGTGCCCGAGACCGTGGACACCTACGAGGCC
Organism: Myxococcales bacterium; assembly: GCA_028817905.1. Classification (GTDB taxonomy): domain Bacteria; phylum Myxococcota_A; class Polyangia; order Polyangiales; family JAFGIB01; genus JAPPOR01. The sequence continues at coordinate 2,080 of JAPPOR010000854.1, read as the reverse complement.
AACCTTCAGGCCGAACTCTGGTCCGGGCTGATCGTTGGCATCAACTTGTTCCACAACGAGTTCAGGGAGCAGCTCTCGTTTGGTCCGTTGTCGGACGCCTGGGGGGACGACGCAGATGCCGTGATCGCCGCCGGAGGCAACGCCAACGGCATGATCCAAAACCTGGCCGACGAAGAGCAATCCAATGGCGGCGAGCTCAGTGGACGGTGGGAGTTGACGCCCCGCCTGACGCTGGACGGTAGCTTCTCGTACGCGGATGTGGGCGACCTCCTGCCGCAGCGCGCACCTGTCGGGATCGTGAAGGCAGGGATCAGCGGCCACCGGGTATTGGGTGGCGTGTACTTCTCGTTCAACTATCTTTCCAGTTCGGCTATGGGTCAGGTGGGCAATCCCAGTTCCGCCCAGTGGCACCCCGCCTATAAGCACCAGGAGCACCTCGTGTTCCTGCTGCTGGGGTATGAGGTTACCGACTCCTTTCGCGTCTTCGTCCGGGCACACAACCTATTCGAGGAGGATCGCCCGGTCGTCACCTTCACGACCAACATGCCGAACCGCGGCTACCTTGGAAGCGACGAACGGCGCATCTATGTCGGCTTCCAGTCCGAACCATGGTAGCGTCGTCGCGCCGCGCGGCGCCACGGCATTCGCAAGGGGCGCTCCCTACCGGGCACTTCTTCTTGTCCGCCCCGATGACGCGCATGCGCAAACGTATCGTAGCCATGGACCACGCTCATGGGAGGCGGTAAAGGACGTGACGGCGTAGGGCGTGTCCAGCCGGCAAAGACGGGTGTTCGAAGTCGCCGTCCCGATCGTGCCGCATGCCGATCTTTTCCATGACGCGTCGGGAAGCGAGGTTGGTTGGTACCGTAAACGAGACCAATCGATCCAGTCCCAGGGGGCCGAACGCGTGAGCGGCGACGGCTCTGGCGCCCTCCGTCGCAAGCCCAAGGCCCCAGTGTTCCGCAGCGAGCCGCCAGCCGATCTCCACGCACGGCGTGAAGTGGGCGTCGAAGCTTGGAACAGACAGCCCAAGAGCCCCGACGAAGGGCCGCCCGGGAAGGTCCGTCCGTTCGACTGCCCACAATCCAAAGCCGTACTGGCTGAAGCCAACGTCGATCCGTTCCGCCAGGGCGTCGCTTTCGGAACGGTCCAGGGTCGAGGGCAGGTACTGCGCCACGCGCGCATCAGCGTTGAGCGCCGCGAACGGATCGCGATCGCCCAACTCCCAAAGGCGCAGCCGTAGCCGTTCGGTTTCGAGTGACTCCGGCGGACCACCCACAAAGAGCCGCAACCAGGGTAACTGTCGCCCCGGGATCGCGTCCGACGAGCGCCGACCCACGCGCAATGCCCCGAGTCGTCGGTAGAACGGCTCGGCCCCCGGGTCGGATAGAATCCACAGAACCTCCACGCCACGCCGTTGTAGCTGCGCGCGTAGGTCTCGTGCCAGCCTCCGCCCTACCCCCCGCCCCATGGCGCCGGGTTCCACGAACATGAGTTCCAACTCCGCCTCGGCGGAAGCTGGCCGTTCCTCGCAAGCACCCCACGCGGCCACTCCCAGGAGCGTTCCCCCGTTCGTCTCGGCCACCCGTACCGTCATCGAACGCAACGTGGCGGGCGTCACGGTCAGTACGGGGCGACAGCGCGCCATAAACGCGTCGTCGTAGCCCCAGTGCGCCTTGGATCGAAGGCACAGGGCGGTCAGCGGCGCGCAGTCGGCCTCCACCGCATCACGTATGTGGATCGCCTGCGTCATGGCAGTAGGCCACCCAGCATGGCAGTGGACGACCCAGGACACCTTACACCGTCAACGGGCGGACAGCCAAAGCGTTGGCGCAGTTCGGAGCAGGTACTGCTCGACGGGCAGGATCGTCTCTACGTCGCCGAGGAGGCGCCCGCACGGGTCTCCAGGCACACCCTGGACAGCGACGAATCGGAGGAGCTGTACACCGCCGAGGATGATTCGCATCTCCATATGAGTTCGATTCTGCTCGTTACGGGCTACAACTACTATGGAAGGCCTCGGAACTAGCCCGCATCCAATTCCATGTCTCGTTAGGCCGCCGGTCCGGGTTCTTTCGGC
>JAPPOR010000591.1 GCA_028817905.1 Myxococcales bacterium | reverse complement strand
GGGCTCCAGCTCGACACCCTACTCGTCGTCCGCGAGGTCCTCTTCGAGGCGGTCGAGCGCGCTCTTGTAGTTGTCTGGGGTGATCTCTTTGGTGACTTCCTGTGCGAAGTCTTCGGCCACCGCGAGTTCGCCTTGGTCGGGTATGTCCTCTTCCTCTGTGTCCGGATCGGGCGCCGGGGGCGCCTGGGCTTCGTCATCGCCGGGGTTGGGCGGCGTGTCAGGTCGGGTGCCTTCGTCGGCGGCCCCAGGGCCGGGGGTTGGCTCGGAGGAAGAGGTTGGCAGCAGGTCGCATGCGTACAGGATGCCGAGTAGGCCGAGTGCGATGAATAGGCTCCTCATGGTGCGCCCTCCGTGTTCGGTCTCGCGTTCGCCGCTCGTTGCTGGGCCCGTTTTTCTCCCGCTTGGCCTAGCTTCGCCTTCTTCGCGGTCATGCGCTTCATGCGGCGCTCGTGTCGCGCCTGCTCCTTACTTTCCAGGCGTTCGACGCGGGCCACGGCCTTGTCGTCGCCGGCTTCGTCCGCCAGGTCCTTGATGCGTGCCAGGCGAGCCATACGATGGGCGTGTTTTCTGAACTCGCGCTGCATGCCCGCGTCGATGCGACCACGCCCGCGGATCTCGGCCTTCCATCGGGCCCACACGCGCTTGCGAGCGGCGCTTGCGCGGGTGCCCCCCTTGCGTACGGCCTTGCCGATCTCTCGGGCGGTCTCGGAAGCGGCGCGTTCGGCTTCCTCCAGTCCCGCGGCGGCGCCTGCGCCAAAGTCTCGCAGCAGCTCCTCCAACGCAGCGAGTTTGCCCTTCGCCTTGTCGCGGGCTGTCTTGAGCTCGCCCTTGGCTTCGTCGCCCGCGGCTGCAAGCGCTTTTTCCGCCTTGTCGCGTGCGGCCCTGGCCTCCGCACGGGCGGCCTCGAGCTTGGCCTTGGCTTCGTCGCGTGCCTCGCCGGCCTTCTTCCTCGCAGCCGCGCGGGCGTCCTTGAAGGCGGACATCGCTTCCTTGTGACCTTTCCTGAACGCCTCCTTTGCGGCCTCGGCGTGTTCGCGGGCAGCTCCTGCCTCGTCTTGCTTCTCCCCGCGGAGCTCCATGCGCGGGGCGCCCTTTCCGATGGCCTTGCCCCTATCCCTACCCTTGCCCACGGCTTGGCCTGGGGGGTGTTCGTGGCCGTCGTGGGCCGGGCCCCTGCCGCGCCGCTGTCGCACGCCTTGCGTCTTTTCCTCCGGCGGGTCGGCCAGCACGGTTGCGGGTCCCAGCATGAGTGCGATCACGCCCCAGGCCGTCCATGTTCGAAGCATGTCTGTCCTCCCAAGGTAGTGTCCCGGCCGCGTGACTATACCACAGCGGGCCCCGTCGCATTTGAAACCGTCAGTTTTGATTGTTCGGTTTGAAAGCGAACCTGAAGACGAACCAAGGCGGCTGCTTGCTTCCAAGCGCGTGCAAGTCGAATGAGCCCGCGCCTTGCGTTCACCTGCCGCGCGCATAGAGTCGCGCCCAGGACACCATCTTTCAAGCAAGCGGAGGCACCATGTCAGAACACCCGTCGGCGGGGCGACAGCGCGTGGAGTTCGAGGGAGGGCAGGGGGATACGTTGTCCGGGTGGCTCCACCTTCCTTCTGGTAGGCCGCACGCGTTCGTCCTGTTTGCCCACTGCTTTACCTGCGGTAAGGATCTGCGCATTGCCTCCCGCATGGCCCAGACCCTTGCGGGTCAGGGCTTCGGGGTCCTGCGCTTCGACTTCACTGGACTCGGTGACAGTGAAGGGGAGTTCGCCGACACCAGCTTTTCGAGCAACTTGGACGATCTGGTGGCGGCGGCAGACTTTCTGCGCAAGGCGCATGCTGCACCGCAGGTCCTGGTTGGGCATAGTCTTGGCGGGGCAGCGGTGCTGGCAGCGGCGGCCCGCATTCCGGAGTCGCTCGCGGTAGCGACCATCGGTGCGCCGTCCGCGCCGGCGCACGTACGCAAGCTGCTGGGGGACGATACCGAGGAGCTGCGGGCCCGGGGCGAGGCCGAGGTCTCGATCGCGGGTCGCGCATTTCGAATCAAGCGCCAGTTCCTCGAGGACTTGGAACGCCACGACAGTCGAGAAGCCATCGGTCGCTTGCGGCGCGCGTTGCTCGTGCTGCATTCCCCGCAGGACCAGATCGTGGGCATTGAAAACGCGTCCGAGATCTTTGTCGCCGCACGCCATCCCAAGAGCTTCGTCAGCCTCGACGGTGCCGACCACTTGCTGCGCCGGCCGTCTGACGCCGACTATGCGGCCCGCATGATAGCTGCCTGGTCGCTACGCTATGTGCCGAGTGCGGCCGAGGAAGCGCCCAGTGCGTTGCTGGACGGTGAGGTCGAGGTGCAGATAGGGGCTCGTGGTTACGCGGTCGGGATCACTGCGGGCCGCCACCGGTTGAAGGGGGATGAGCCACCGGATGTGGGCGGCACCGACACGGGCCCCACTCCCTACGGGTACCTCCTGGCCGGCTTGGGTGCATGCACCGCGATGACGCTGCGGATGTACGCCGATCGACGACAAATGCCGCTTGCGGGAGTATCGGTCCGGCTGCAGCACGGTCGGGTCCACGCACGGGATTGCGACGACTGCGAGAAGACCGAGGGCCGCGTCGATGTGATCGACCGCCGGATCGAGCTAAGCGGTGCCCTGGACGAGGCGCAGCGAGCCCGTCTGCTCGAGATCGCTGACCGCTGTCCGGTTCACCGCACCCTGGAAAACGAAATCAAAATCCGAACCACTTCCTAGCGCCCTTGAGTCAGCGTTTCGTGGGCGTTTGCGTCAAGTTTGATCGCGTTGCCTCGA
>JAPPOR010000546.1 GCA_028817905.1 Myxococcales bacterium | reverse complement strand
AGCCCGCATCCATCACCAAATCACGCGCGCTCGCACAACTGCTCGACTCCGCAGGGCTTTCGCCTCAGTCAAAAAATACAGCGAGTATTCCCTCCTTCGCCGAAGGCCCAGAGCAGCCGATCTCTTGCGCGATCATCACGTGCTTCGTTGATGGATGCGGGTCGGCGCGAAGTCGACCACTCGGGTTCCGTGCTCCTTAGTGCAAGAGGAGCGCAACAAGCAGGCCGGCTAGCCACAGGCAAAGCAGGGCTGCGTTGGTCTTTACTAGCAGGCGTCTTGCCTGTCTATGTGCCGCCCCGAGCGCTGCCCCGCCGATGAACGGCGCTGCGATAAGCCATACCCAGAACATGATGGGCGTCAGGCGATCAAAAAATGCGCTCCCCGTCGTGGCGAGGCCTACGAGGGCGCACAGCAACGCTCCAGAGAGGCAAGCGTGGAGGCTTGTCAACGCACCAGAGGGTCCCACGGCTCGTCACCGAAGGCCAAGCCGATGCATGATTCTTAGCTGAGCCTCATCGATCGTATCCGCCACCGTGCGGCCTTGGCGGGTGCAGGTGATATAGCATGTCGTGCGACCCCCTTCGTCTCCCGGCCAGGCCGGCCGCTGCAACGCGGTGAAGCCGCTGACCGGCACGTTCCAGATCCTCGACAGCGCGAGAAGGAGTGAAGGGTTGCGGCCCTGCCGGCAACCTCCCATGACGACGCTAGGGCGCCGTCCTATGCCACCACGCACAAAGAGTGGGTGCATGCGCGATAGTTCGGAACGAAACGACGGCAGGGTCTCTAGTGACAGCCAATCCGCTCCCACATACTGGCCGCTTTCGCTGCCATGTCCGACGATTCTGAGTTCCGCGATCCGGTCGCCATGTCGGCAGAGCTTGCGTAGCTTGGCTACCATGTTCCGGACGCTCAGGATTCCGGTGTCTGCCCAGGTTAGCGCGCCATCGAGAAACATCGTCAGGTCAAAGGTGCTCACGTCGACTACGTATACATCTATGGTGGCCATCTCGCCCTCCTGCAGTGGAACCCTCTAGCGCGGTCTCCGAGATGGCTGTCTCGCCATGGAGACCGACGTCGTGCTACCCATCGGTCGCTCGGGGGTTCGGTTGCGCCAGCTGAGTGGGGAGAGCCAAGTTCTTGGCTCCCTCGCAGGTAGCTGCGACCATTCGGCCGGTCGGTCGGTCGGCCGGTCCCTAGCCCCGCGCCAGGTCGAAGCTCTGCTCCATCTGTTCGTCAGAGGCGATCGCCGACGCGGCAATAGGCGATCAGCCGCCGCTGAGCAGCGTGATCCACGGTAGGTAGTCGAGGCCGAACGCCTCCGGGGCACTGCTGTTCGTGTAGCGGACCTTGCTGTCACCCCGCATCGGGCGTTCGACGATGGAGCGGCGCGAGTCGGTGGATTCGGACGCCGGTTCGACGATCTGGTAGGCCGCGCCCGACCCATCGATCGCAACGCGGTGCGCAGCATGGGAGTTGAGTTGGATGGTCGTCAAGCCGTCGGGAAGCGGCGCGTACTCGCCCCTTCCCAGGATCTCCCCTTCCAACGACAGGTCCAACCAGAAGAGGCGAGTGCCTGTGGGATAGTCGCTCGCGACGGTCTGTGCGGCGCCTGGGGCCCTCTGCAATGCGAGCCAGAAGCCGTCGGAGCGCATGCGTATGCCAGTCATCTCGACGACGGAGCCGGCCTCGAAGTCAGCTCCAGGGTCGATGGTCGCAAGTAAGGCCCCACCATCGTTGAGGTCGAGCAATACAATCTCCCACCCGGCTGCGGTCCGGCGTTGTCCGAGGGCCCGCCCCCGTGGGCCGACCCGACGCAACCATACGTCCCCTTCGTAGACGAGCGCGCCACGACGATCGTACCAGGAGTAAGAACGCCGCCACGGCCCCTCGAGGGTGAGGATCGTCGGCCCGCGCGCGGCCCCCTGGCCGCACGCATAGTAAACCTCGTTGTCCCAGCCGGGCACGAAGAGGCGTTTGTGCTGGTGCTCCTCCAGCGACTCGCACGCCAGGGCATGTTCCATCACAGGGTCGCCGAGGACTTCGGGAAGGTTGCGCCCCGCGCTGTGGGTTCCAGGGACGGCGCGCATTTCGTCTAGTACGAAGCGACGCAGTACGTCCGGGCTCTGCGCCGGGCCGTTGAGCCCGAACCGGGGCACAACCTGATAGTGCAGGAACCCGTCGGCTCGGGAGAGGTACGCAGTCTCGATTTCCAGTGGCAGCATCTGAAGACTGTCAGACATGTTGTCCAGGGGAGCGATGGAGGCGTACAGGGGTGTGGGCATTGGCGGGACCACCGATCGGCGGCCGGGGGACTCCTGACGGACGCGGTGGTCGTTGCGGACGCCCAGGAAGTAGACCTGATCGGGGTCCAGGCTCGGCGCTTCCCCAACAGTACGCTCCCGCAGGGAAATGCCTCCCGTCGGCACAGCATGCTGCGGCTGTTCTGCGCCCATGGTGGGAGCAGGTTCCTCCACGCGAGTGGTCCGAGGGTGGTCTGCGGCGGTCTCAGTGGCAGGCTCGTCCGCGATCGCGGCAAGCATCGAGTCATCTGCCGGCGTCGAGGCGGTTGGGGCGATGGGATCGGTGGAGGCCTGCACTTTGGAGGAGGAGGCACCTTGGGAATCCGATCCCGCGAGTGGTGGTGACTCGTCTGCTACCTCCGCCACGTGGTCGGGGCCGCCACTTGAGCAGGCGCAGCACGCCGCCAGGGCTGCGATACAGGCGCCTGGCACCCCTCGCAGCACGGCCTCCGGCTGCCGCGTCCTCTCCAACCCCCGCTCGGTCATGCGTCAGACACTAGCCCG
>JAPPOR010000220.1 GCA_028817905.1 Myxococcales bacterium | reverse complement strand
CGGGCTGCATCCCATCGGGCTGCATGCCGTCGGGCTGCATGCCGTCGGGCTGCATCCCATCGGGCTGCATCCCATCGGGCTGCATCCCATCGGGCTGCATGCCGTTGCCTGACTGAGCCCCATCGTTGGCCCCGGTCGGCCCCGCCCCTTCGCCGTCGCCCACGCCCGTAAGCGCACCGTCCGCACCTCCCATCCCTGCGGCCGGCGCCATGGGGTCGCCATCACGCGCGCCCGTCCCAGCGACGTTCATGTCATCGCTCGCGTCGGAACCGCACCCCAGGGCCTGGGGGGCCAAGGCTACCCAAGCACCCAGCAGCAGCATCGCGCCACCACCACGAAGCGTGGTCCCCTCAGCCCGGCGTTGCGCCGAAGCCAGCGTCTCAGAAGATGTAAGAAACCATACTTTTATAGTCACGCCCAATATCTCCCTGGTCACGCGCGAGACCCCTCCATCGACCTCACTGTGAGCGAAGAGGCGACACCCAGGGTTGTGCTAGGCCCGCTCCGGCAAGCCTGTCAAGCCGCGGCACGTGGCCTCGATGATTACTCGCATCACCGCACCGCTCCCGACGGCTAAGAGCATGGCCCATGAGGCTAGGCCAGACTGCGGTACCGATATCAACGAACAGAAAAGAATCAGAAACTTCATATATTTATGGGAGAACAGCTCAGCCAGTCTGAACTCCAACCGGGTCCCGGAAGCCGGCTTGATCCGGGTGCCGATTTCTGCACGCCTATCGCAGAGAATAGACATTTTCAGCCACCGCTGGGCACCTGGCTAGTCGCCCAGGTACGAGGTCGTTGGGGGTGGAGGAGCAGTTCTATCTGGCACGACGCCCACTCCGCTCCGCACGGTTGCCGTCACCTCCGTGCATGCAGAGCTCGACGGGTTCTTGCGCTGTCAGGTGCTGGGCCGCGGCTTCGCGCACATGGTCTGCAAGAACTGCGGCAAGCCTCGCGATCCAGGATGGCGGTTGTCTCAATCTCTGTAGAAACGCTGGCGCGCCCATGGCAGAGGTCGCGAAGAGTTCCCACAGAAAGGTGCCTCCGCTCGGTCGATACGAGCGGTCTCGACCCATTCCCCGCGGGACGCGCTATTCATACGCGGCGCGCCACATCACTGGCGGTCCAGTTTGAAAGCGGCCCGCGCCGATCAGGTAGGTGGTGCCGCCCAGCTCCAGAATGTCGAGGACCTGTAGGCTCCAGCCAGCGGCGTCAATGCCCGTGCGCGCCAGGGCGTCACGGAGATCCTCTGTGCCGTGTTGGGCGCTCCACGTGAACTGGCCACTGGCCACCGCCGACCAGCCCGCCACGACCTGTCCATCCGGGGAGACGGCGTGAGCGATCTTGTCGCTAGCAACGTTTGGAAAGACCTGGGGGAGTCCGACCATGCCCGCGGCCTGTGTCCAGCGGAAGGCGTTGACGGTCGTCGTTGAGCCGCAGCCTCCATCACAGTTGTGGAAGTGGTGCGCCGAGCCGATCGCGACGGCTCCATCGTCGCTTACGTGCGTGGCGGCCGAAATCGCCCACGAAGCGGTGGACAGCTGGCCAAGCTCAACCACGCCGCCTGCCTGGGTCCACATGACCGGCCGCGAACCCGACGAAACGGTCTCGCTGCTGCAGCCCACCGCCACGCTCCCATCAGCGGAGACGTCACGTACGCTTCCTACGGCATGTCCGGGAAGGGGGTCCAGCAGTTCCCAGCCGCTCGTCGCGCTCCAGAGGAAAGCGTAGGTTCCTGCATTGCTGAAGTAGCCACCGGCAACGGCACCGTCGGCACTGGTGGCGAGCACGTGGGCCTGACCGGAGCTGTACCCAGGCGGCCACGAACCGAACGACGTCGCGGCTGGCTCGCCTCCAAGGGGTCCTGCCCAGTAGGTCGGGTCCGATGCCGAAGTGCCCGACCAGGAATGGCCCATGACGATGGTGCCGTCCGCGCTCACGGCCGAAGCCCTGCCATCGGGTCGGCCGAAGGACAGATCCCACAGGACCTCATAGCCCCCCGTCGGTGACCATCGGTGAGCGCGGTCGTCCGTTCCGCCGTCGTAGTCGACCTCGAACCCCACGATCACCTGACCATTGGCCGCGATGGGGTGGGAGGCCGCAACGACCCCCAAACAGGACAGACTGCCGCCGCTGTCAAGGTTCTCGAAGACCCGCTCATCGAGCGGAGTCGTCTCGATCATCCCTGGCGTGATGCAATCCGTCTCGGAGGGTCCGCAAACTAGACAGTTTCCCCAGGGACTGCAGATGCCGTCGTTCCCGCATGCGACTCCGGGGCTGATGTTGGATGCACACAGCCCGGCGTTGCACGCCTCGGCAGTACACGGGTCGCCGTCATCGCAGTCGGCGGCAGTCTGGCACGTGCCGGCTTGTGCGAAGTCATCACCGACACGCACCGCCCAGGCTTCCAAGTCGCCGGATGGGTTCCAGCCCGACCCGACGATCACCGACCCGTCGTCGGAGATGCCGTGTACCTGGGCCAGCGTCCAGCCCGCGATCTCCGTGACTCCCAGCCACTCGAGAATCTCCTGCAGATCACGCATGCCCACCGATGGCTCATATACGAACAGGCGCGCTCCACTCGTGCCAACGATCCTGCCGCCATCGCTTGACGTCGCTGCGGCGCGGCCGTCGTGGGGCGCCGGGTCGGTCGGCAAGTTGCCGAGGCTCTGGGTACCCCCGGCGGCCGTCCACATGATCGGTTCGCGGCCTTGGGAAGACACGCTGCTGCCGACCACAAGCAGGCCATCCGCCGTGATGTCAGCGGCCCAGGCGTTGTTCGTGCGGCCAGGAAGTGCATCAACGTAGTCGAGTACCGTGGG
>JAPPOR010000371.1 GCA_028817905.1 Myxococcales bacterium | reverse complement strand
ATCCGATTCAGTACGACGATCAAAGCTACAGCGTGTATGGCGTTCGCCGCGCGATTCGCCGCACGATCAATACCGAGGTGAGTTTGACGGCGTTCATAGCGGACGTTTTCATCCCCCCGGAGTGCCCCAAGCGGGAGAAGTGCCCCGTCCCCCCGGCGCCGCATATGTTCTTGGCGGATACCGCGGAAGAGCCCGATAAGCGCAAGATGCTGCTGGTCGCGGGATATGCGGAGAACCCTGCCCAGCTAGACGAGGCCCTCAAAGCCGCCAAGCGGGGCAAGTTGGAGCTACCCCCGGAAGATTCCGGCCTCCTGCCCATCCCCGTTGATTTCTTCCGTGGTGCCAAGCTCAAGATCAAGGGGCGATTCTCGTACATGGCAGGGTCTGGCTTCCAGTCGAGCGAGGGTGTGCTCGACTATGGTGGCCACGAGACGTTGGTTCCATCCCCAGAGGATCCGATCGCCAACAAGGGCAAGTAGCCCGCGAAGTTCCAAAGGCCCCCATGGGTGCTCATGGGCGCAGCACAGCGTGCCTGAGGAGCGGGTGCTCCCGGATCGGTCGCGTGCGTTTGTCAGACGTGCTGCGGCGTGCGATGGTATCCGAGCGGGCGTGGGCTAGTCGGGTGTCTGGTCCTTCCTTCCGAGCGCAGAGTGTGTGGCTGCGCCGGTTGGGTGATCGGTGAACGTCCGTCGCTGGCCGATTGGTGCCGACCCGCGAGGCCCAGGAGGGTACGATGGGTGTGCGGTGTGGGTTCTGGGGTCTTTGTATGGCGGCCTGCCTGGTGGCGTGCGCCGAGGGCAAGCCGACGGACCTGGGCCGGCCGCGTGCCGGCCGCGCCCGTCCCGCTCAGCTCACAGACGAGGGTGGTTCAGGAGAACCGACGGGTACGCTGCAGGCTGGTGCCCAGGCTCCCCCCCAGGAACCCGTCGGCTATATGGGTGAAAGTTGTCGCGTGGGGGCCCAGGTTCCGTGCGAGTGTCCGGACGGCGGGTCGTCTGGTGTGAAGACGTGTGTTGAGGATGAGGGCTCGCCGACCGGCGGTTCCTATGGGGGCTGCCAGGGCTGCGCAGGCAGCGGCGTTCAGGAGGTCCCCGTCGATCCGAACATGCCTCCCTGCACGAACGGTGTTCGCGATGGCGAGGAATCCGACGTGGACTGCGGAGGGGTGTGCACTCCTTGCGAGGTCGGTCGCTCGTGCGTCCGTGGCATCGATTGTGACTCGCTCAATTGTGAAGGCGGAACTTGCGGCGAAGCCAAGGATCCCGAACCGGTACCGGTGACCAGCCCTCCGGCGGGCCAAGGGGGCAGTTCATGTGACGGACCTTGCACCAACTCGTGCTTCCCTGTGGGTGTCCTGCCGTGTTGTACCCAGCGAGGTACCTGCGGCTGCACATGGGCTCCCGGCGCCTATTGCTCCTAGTGCTAGTACTAGTAACTAGTACTAGCATCCGGCTTTCACAAGTCCTTCCGTGGTGTGTTCATCGTTGCCGTGAACACGTCGTCCGGGGATGGTTACTTGCCTTGAGTTTGTGGACAGCGGGAGATCGCTTTGGCGTCCCCGTGGCTCATCAGAAAGGTCAAGGGAACGTCGGCACGGGCGGCGGGCACGAGGTGTTCGTCGGTCTCGGCCCCCAGCAGTAGACGAACCTCTGGGGTGTCCCCGGCTGACTGAATGGTGACCGTGGTTTCCGCGTCCTGGACGCTCAGCACCTGTCCATACGGGGCTACGTCGCGCGCCCGCACGGTGGCCACGGCCTCCGCCAGGTCGGCGGCGGCATCCGATGGCTCGGCACGGTCGAAAGCGAAGGCGCCGCCCTTGCGCACAAGCGTGCACTGGCCCTTCCCTGCTGTGGCGACCGTGATCCGCTCGATGTCGGCGATCGGGACGGCAATACTTGTACGGCTTGCCAGGGGGCTGCGGAGCTTCGACACCAACGTGGTTGGCACGATGAAGACAGTCGGATCGTCGTCCAGTTGGCCATAGTGTCCGCCTACGGTTTCGGCTCCCACTACGAGATGATGATTGCGGAGCCCCGACTCGTCCTCGACGCGAGCCTCGAAATCGACGGTCAACGATGGGGACGAAAGGCCATGCTCGCGCACTGGGGCATCGGCGATGAATTGCAGGACCTCGAGACCCGCGAGCATTCGTAGTGCTTCCTGCACGAGCACCCTGTCTGCTTTGACCTCCACCGGCGCCTGGACCTGATACTCGCCATCGCTGCCGCGCGTGATCACTTCTACAGTCTGTTCTCGGGCGACCCTGATGGATGCAATGGCGCTGCCTTCGAGTGTGAGCAAACGGCGATTGCGAAACGGTGCCGCGCTTGCATGCAACGACGCGAAGACATCCTTCGGATACGCAGTGAGCTGACGCTCGTCGCCCCGCCGGACCAGCAGGCGCGTAGCTTCGTCATACACGACCAGGGTGTAGGGGGGCTTGCTAGCGCCGCGCTGGAACTCTACTTGCACTGCGATCTTGCCTAGCGGGCCTTCGGCATCGCCCTGGTCGTAGGCGGTCGCCTCGGCGGCCCGCAGGAAGGCAAACCATCCCGATACCGTGTTTTCTTCCGCGACTCCCTTGTGGTGGCTACCCGAGCCGCCCTGCAGAGCGTACTTCCACCTCTTATCGATCGAAGCGTCACCCTGGTCCTTCGTCACCCGCAGCACCGCCTTGCCTTCCGTGATCTCAACGGCGTCGATGGCATCGTCAGGTAGGGGCAGCAGGCGTTGCTCGCGCAAGCCGTCTATCGCTTCCAAGACCGGTGCGAGCTCGTCGTCAGCGACACACATCACGGGGCCCTCGTCACCCACGATGAAGAAACTCTCACCCTCGTGCTGGCGGCATGCGGCTCCAAGGCGAAAGCGAACCATTCGCTCCTCGAAGCGCATAGGACCATCCGCCTCGGTTTCCTCGACCATCGTCTTCTTCCCGATAGCTAGCGAGAGCCGCGGCGTGTCAAATCCGAACCCCTTGGTTTCGGCAGCCGTCAGTTTGGATGCGATGAAGCGTTTGGCACGCAGCGCGTCTAGGGAGTCGACAATCGCTTCTAGCGCGGGACGGCTCGCCCAGCCGACCACAGGCCGCGTGAGCCAGAAGCGATCGCCCCGTTTCTCGATCTCAAACTTCCTCTCCCCCTGAACGAGTTCGAGCCGAAGCACCGTCATGAGTAGCAAGCCGTCGTGGAGCTCTTTGGTGTGGTAGTGCGCGGGGGCATGGTCAAGGGCCTCGAAGAGGTCCTTGCCGACCACGTAGGCGGTGCCCGGGTCCTGTGCTTGCACATAGTGACCGTCTGTCATCGGGCTCAGGGCACCCACTTTCAGCTGCCCGGTCGTGGCGCCTACCTGATAGCGAACGGTGATCTTGGGCGTCACGAGCCCAAAGCGCTTGCGGTCTTCGGCCGTGATCGACTCGAGCCGCCGACGGGCGTCCATCCACTCCAGCTCGCCCAACAGGATGTCCACGGCATCTTCGTCCGCCATCGCCTCCATGGGCTCTTTGACGTGCCAGAGACCTAGGGACCCGTCCTGGCTCTCCGGGTCGGGCTCGCGGTGCAACACCACAAGCTCGTCCCCGCGCGCGATCTCAATCTCACTCACTCGCTTGCGGACGAATGAGGTGAGTACGCGGCCTTCGCGGCGGGCCAGTTCCGTGGAGGTCAGCGTATCGCGCTCGAACAGGACGATGAACGCGAGCATCAAGACGGCGATCACCGCCAGAATGATGCTGGTACGCATGTTCGCACTAGCTCCGACGACCAAGCCAGACGCCTACTCCGCAGAGTAGTGCGGCGCCCGGAAGCAGGATAGCAACCCGAAAGAAGATCGCGCTCAGGTCTTCCTGGCTGAGAATCAGCTCGCCGCCCTTGACCTTCTTGGGAGGGATCGCGATGAGGGCTTCGCGCTCGGTCAGCCAGGCGAGGAACGCGTGGACGATATCGTAGTTTTCGAGTTCCGGCGTTTGTAGCAAGCCCGGCTGCATGAAGTCCGCGTCGCCCACCACGAGCAGGCGGCCACCCGGCTTGCGTTCCATCAGATCCTCGCCCGCGTCCTTTGGGAGGACGCGCAGCGCTACCGCGAGATTCAACGGGCCGGATAGATCGCCGGGCCCGCGCGCCGGCTCGCTGTCGGCGGAGATCTGCGTGAGATCGGTCTCGCCATAGGCCTGGTCGCTGGTTCGCAACAGGGGGGTTACGTCGTGATTGTCGCCGGTTGGAGAAACGCTGCGGGCAAGCACCATCACGACGCGTCCGGCGCCTACGAAGGGCCGAGTCGTCGTGTGGTCATTGAACTCGGTGACCACGAACTGCACCGCATTTGGTGAGATCAGTCGACGTTCGTCCGTCTCGACCACCAACGAGGGGTCGAGACGGACGCCGTGCTTGGAGAGCATGCCCTCGAAGCCCGTGGGCTGGATGGCATCATGCTCAATCACCGGGTCCAGTGCCAGCATCAGGTTGCCGCCCGAAGCCAAGTAGCTGTCCAACAGCGCGGCTTCCGACTCGGACAGCGGGCGCGCCGGTCCGATCACCAGGACCGCATCGCACCCTTCGGGAACCTCCTTCTCGCCGATCGTGGAAAACGTCTCCCATTCCAGGTTGTCGTGGCGCGTCGCAAACTGCAGGGCTGCGAGCGTGCGCTCGTCACTTTCCTCCAGTGTCCACTCTCCATGCCCTGAGGTCACGCACACCTTCGTGGCGCGTCCACTGGTTACTTGGAGTATCCCGCCTGTCAGGGCCTGCTCCGCTTTCACGTTGACCGACACTTCATCCTCGCCGGCAATGGGGCCAAAATCGACCCCCACGAGGTCGTCCCTGCTGATGTGCCAATGCTTGTCGCCTCGGGCGACCACGGCCGCAACGTCGGCCAGGATGTCGCCCGTCTCGAGCGCTCCGGCGCCCACTCCGAATCGCTGGGCCAGAACTTTGAACTCGGCGGGTTCCCGCTCGGGATCAACGTAGTGCAGGTCTACGTGAGGCGAGGCCGCCTGGTAGCGCTTGAGTAACTCGTCCGCTGCTTCAAAGCTGCCCTCGTTGCGCGCCATGAAGAGATACACATCGATGGGTTCCGTGAGATCCGCCAGCACCTGACGCGACTTCTCACTCATGCTGTAGATGCCTTCGGAGGTCCAGTCGGCCCGCCGGTAGTGGCGATAGGCGAGATAGTTCACCATGAAGATGATCGCGCCCAGCAGCACGATGGTCAGCCCGCCACCTGCCTGTTCTAGGGTCCGTCGCTTGCGACCCCTCACCCCGTCTTGGCGCGGTTTCGTCATCATTGCCACCGTTGCGCCTGTACGACCTTCACCGTGACGAAGATTGCCAGCGCGGCGATTGATAGGTCGAGCACAATGAACCGAGTGTCTACGATGCCTTTGGCGAACGTGCCCAGCTGACTCCACACGCCGAGGTATTCGCACAGTTCGCGGGCCGCGTCGTCCTGTAGCGTGTAGCTCTGGATCCCAATCAGGAACAAGGCCCCCAGGGCCATGAATGTTAGGAGCGCCGCGCCGATTTGGGACTTCGACACTGCGCTCATCAGTAGACCAAGTGCCATGTACAACAGGCCCGCGCAGAGCAGCCCGATGTATATTGCACCCATAGCCCCGTGGTCGACGGTGTCATCACCTAACCCGGACACGATCCAGAAATACAGCAAGGTGGGTGCCCAAAGAGCGCACCAGAAGGCCATCGCGGCCAGGTACTTCCCCATCACGATCGACCACTCGCCAACTGGCGCGGTCATTAGCGGCTCGATCGTTCCGGTGGCCTTTTCCTCCGCAAACAGGCGCATGGTCAAGACCGGCGCAAACACCAGCAGCGGCAGGTAGAACAGCATCGTGCCGCCAAAGAAGGCGCCCATCAAGCCGCCTCCACGACCCGCACCCGGTTGGGCCGAGAAGAATTCAGCGAGCAGTGAAAAGACAACCCCGAAGTACAAGAGCCAGACGGTCAGCACGACGTAGGCGACCGGAAGGACGAAGAATGCTCGCACTTCCCGCTTGGCGATCGTCCACGCCGCCCTCATGCCTTGCCTCCGTCGGCTTCGTCTCCCCCTTCGCCCGTGCCAGGGCCTTCGGGCCCATTCTTCTGCTTGGGCTCCGCACTCGGCTCTGCGTCCAATGGCGTTTCGGGCACTTCCACGGTGTCGGGGGACCCCTCTCCCTCGCGTGTCGTCAGGTTCGTAAACACGTCCTCGAGGGAGGTCTGCTCCCGGTGCAGTTCGCGCAAGGGCAGACCGGCCTTGGCGAACGCCATGAACAGGGCTTCGGTCGTTTCGCCGCTGTCCACCTCGAGCCGTAAACGGGCGAAGCCATCGGCGGGTGTTTCGGCGTCGAGGACCCGGCGCACCCCCTCGACTTCCTCGGCCACGGATACCATCTGCGACCGTTGCGAGCGCGCCAGCAAGACAAGCACCTGCCCCCCCTCGGAGGTTGTCCTCAGCGTATCGGGCGTGCCCTCCCCCACCAGCCTGCCTTTATTGATGATCAGCACGCGGCTGCACGTGGATTCCACCTCCGGGAGGATGTGGGTGGAAACCAGCACGGTCTTCTCGCCCGCCATGCTGCGGATGAGATCACGAACCTGCCGGATCTGGTTCGGGTCGAGCCCGGCGGTCGGCTCGTCCAGGATCAGTAGTTGCGGATCGGCTACCAATGCGTCCGCGAGGCCTACGCGAGACCGGTACCCCTTGGAAAGCTGGCCGATGATCCGCGAGCGAACGTCGGCCACGCGCGCCTTCTCCAAGGCCGCGTCGACGCATTTGCTCAGCTGGCCCCCCCGGATGCCCTTGAGCTCGGCCCGATAGCGCAGATACTCCCCGACCCGCATCTCGGGGTATAGCGGCACGGACTCGGGCATGTACCCGATGCTGCGGCGGGCGGAGACCGGGTCCGCTACCGCGTCCACGCCGGCGATGCGTATGCGCCCGTCGTTCGGCACCAGGTAGCCTGTGAGCATCCGCAACGTGGTGCTCTTGCCAGCGCCGTTGGGCCCGAGGAATCCGACGATCTCCCCCTTCTCCACCCGGAAGCCAATGTCGTCGACCACGACGCGGTCGCCGTATGTCTTGGTCAAGTGTTCAACGTCGATCAAGGCAGAGCCCGTCTAATCCAACCCCACCGCAGGCGCAAGTAGCACCTGGACGCACAAAGGGGATGGTCGCCGGTCCGGTTCTGTCTGCAAGGCCGTGGGGTCACTTCGTGCGATCCGGCTGAATTTTTTGCGGGCGCTAGGCACCCCATTCTCGGACCCCGGGAAAGCTCCATGTTATCGTTGACCTCTACCGACCTTGTGCCCGTGCCGCCACCTGCGCGGACGTGTGCTGCCTGGTGGCGGGGAGGCATCGTGGAGGGAGAACAGGCCGACCTTGTCGAGCGCGCCCAGCGCGGCGACCGGGCGGCCTGGGATCTGCTATTGCGCAGGCACCGCGAGGATGTCCTCCGGATTGCCTTTCGCCATGTGGGCCCCTCCGGGGACCTGGAGGATGTCGTCCAGGAAGCCCTGATTCAGGTCTATCGTTCGCTACATACTTTCAAGGGGCAGGCACGCTTCTCCACATGGCTGTATCGGGTGGTGTCCAACGTCGCAAAGATGCACCTGCGCGCGAAGGGCTCCCGGCCTCGCCTTGCCGAGGAGTTCGCGCAGCGTGCCCCGCGGGTCGACACCCACGCGGCCCGCGGCGACGATGCGGCCGAGCGCATGCGGCGCGCGCGCGCGCTGTACGCCCAGCTCGACCGTCTCAGTGAAAAGAAG
The DNA here is from genome assembly GCA_028817905.1 of Myxococcales bacterium. Classification (GTDB taxonomy): domain Bacteria; phylum Myxococcota_A; class Polyangia; order Polyangiales; family JAFGIB01; genus JAPPOR01. The sequence continues at coordinate 7,461 of JAPPOR010000371.1, read as the reverse complement.
CGGGAGGTGCTGCTACTACATGACTTCGATGGTCTCTCGCCGAAGGACATCGCAGAGCGGGTGGACGCACCCATCATGACCGTGCGCACGCGCCTGTTCTATGCGAGGCGCGATCTGTACCGGGCGATGGCGAGCGACCCGGAGCTACGGGAGCTATACGGGGAGTTGGGGGAGCTGCGGCGCGCTGCGGGTCAGGAGGGGGGGCAGTGAGCACTCCGGCGCACCAGCCCAAACTAATGGCTCTGTTTGCGCTCGAGGCGGGCGCCCTTTCGCCCGCTGCCCGTGCGCGTCTGCACCGGCACTTGCAGCGCTGCGAGGTTTGCCAACAGGCCCGGGCGGACCTGCTCGTCTACGAACGCCTGCGCGGTGAAGTCCAGCAACTGTCGCCTCCCCCGGTGGACTGGCGTCGGATTGAAGCCGGCGTGGAGGCCGCGATCCGCGAGACGGCTTCAGGTCCACCCCGGCGCTCCGGCCGGCCGGCTCGGTCGCTAGGCTGGGCATCGCTTGCCATGGCGGCCTGCGCCACGTTGGCCTACATGGCCCTGCCGGGGCGTCCTGCTAGGCACGACAAGATGCCCCCCTCCAAGCTTGCACGCATCGACCGCCCGAGCGAGAACGAGCCTGTTACGGAGCCCACACTCCAGCGGGCCTGGGTCGCAGCGCACAGCGGGCCCTTCGAGCGCTCGCCTACGCGTCCAGATGCTCCAGGACATGCGCCGCTGCGGGAGGGGGACCGTTTGCAGGTTCCCCTCGGTGGGACCGTCGACCTCAACCTTGGCGATGGAGTGCGCATCCGACTCGCGGGCGAAACGGAAGCCACCCTCACCAGGCTGCGAGACACCCACGTGTCCATCGAACTGCATCGCGGCACCATCACTGAAATGGTGCCGAAGCGTACTCCGGGCGCCCTTGTGGAGGTGGCTAGCGGTGATCTACGCGTGGTTGTCACGGGGACCCATTTCGAGGTTACACGCAGTGACAGCGGTGCCACCGACGTGCAGGTTGCCGAAGGTTCGGTGACCGTCCTCGATGCGCCAGGGAGAGCTGTTGCGCACCTGTCGGCTCCGGCCACTTGGAGCAGCCAACCGCGCCCTCGGGCAGCCGCCCCGCCGGAACAGCCGCTACGCCTCGCCACACCGCACTTGGCCTCCGACGGCGGCGGCTGGGCATCTGTTGCGCTCACGGCGCCGCCCCATGTGAAGGCTTGGCGGTCGGGCGCAACGTCCTTTGCGACCGCCGGCGAGCTGTGGATGCGCGCCCCGCTTGGCCCTCTGGAGCTCACCGCGGAGATGGACGACGGGCGGCTCGTCCAGGTACCGCTAACGGTTGTGGAGGAGGGCGTTTCTTTGAGCGCCAGGCGGCTACGGGCGCTGGTGCCAGCGCTGGCGCCGAGTGCACGTGCGGGCCACCTAACGCGCCAGCAGTTGGTGGAGGTCGTCGCTCGGGGTCGCGGGCGTATGCAGGCATGCTACGAGGTCGCGCTGCGCAAGCACCCCGATCTGCATCCAAACGTATTCTTGCGATTGCGGTTGAACGCGCACGGACGGGTGCGGCGGCTCGCTGTCGATGGAGATGGCATCCCGGATCAGCTCCTCATGTGCCTAGAACGGGTGGCGCGGGCCTGGCGGTTTCCGCCGCCGGGTGGCCCGCTCAGCTTTGAGGTGCCCTTGCGCTTTCGTGCAAAGGGCGGCTAGCCCGGGCCAAGCCGAGGCGCGCACCTACGTGCGCTCCAGCTGGTCGGAGGCCCGAAGCGTCGTTTTTTTGCGGTTGCGGTTTCGAGGTCCTACCTTGTGCGCTCATGTCGGCAATCGTGACGCGCACGGGCCGCCTGGTGCTGTACGCGCTGGCGTTGACAGGGGGTGCCCTTACAGCGCACCTCACCGCCCCCGGGGCCATCAACGCGGTGGCCCGCGCAACGGACGTGCGGGCCGCGGCGAGCGAGCCGCTGGTGGTCGGGCGGCGTGACAGCACCGCTCCGTTGCCCGAACTGGAACTCCCCACACCAAACATCGTCGCTGGTCAGCCCGACACCTTTGGCCGCGCGTTCAAGGGAGGCAAGATCATCGGGGGAGGCACCCAGCACCGCCTCATACTGTTCAGCTTCGACGACGGCCCCGACCGTCGGCATACCCCGCTGCTGCTAGACCGACTGGATGCTGAAGGGATCCGAGGGGTCTTTTTTCTCACAGCTGCGCGGCTTGCGGGCCGCAACTTGATGGAGCGGCAGCAGATCGCGATCGCCCGTGAGATCGCCGCGCGCGGGCACACCATTGCCAGCCACACCCTAGATCACGAGCAACTTCCGCTGTTGGACGACGCCGCTGTACGTGCACAGATCGTGGGTGCGGAGCGTGTTTTCGAAAGGGTGTTCGGACGGCGTCCCTGGCTGATGCGTCCGCCCGGCGGAGCGCGTTCGGCACGCGTGGACCGTCTGATCGCAGAGCGCGGCTATACGACGATCTTGTGGAACCTGGGGGCCGGCGACTTTCAGGTGCGCAGTGCTCAGGAGGTCGTAGAAACCTGGAAGAAGGTCTTCGAGCGACGCGAAGAGCAGTTCGGGGAGCGGGGCGGAATCATTCTGCTCCACGACACGCACGCATGGAGCGTGGACGCGTTCCAGATGATCGTGGCCGAACTCTGGAGGCGCAACTGCGAGTTGCTCGTGCAAGGCGACGAGCTCTACGACATCGTGAACGATCCCGCCCTTTTCTTTGAGCCTCGGGCCGATGCACCCGCCACCGCCTTCGCGCGCCCGGCCACCCTGCCGCCTGAACTACTGACCCAGCGCCAAGCGGCGGTCCGCCGTGAAGCGGAGCGTCGGTGCGTCGAGATGTAGCGCGAACGGACCCAAGCGGCAGTCCGGAGCTGACGAGATACACCGGTGTTGAGGCTCGACTCGGTCGCGGTTTGCGACCATGATGGGCCGCGGATTGCCCAGTCCTTTCGCCGCACTTGACTTGGCCATGGGCTATATCCTACATCCTGCGACATGGTAGGCATTGTGGCGAAATGTCGGCACTGCGGGTTCGAGAACCCGCGGGCCTGGATCAGCTGTTGTCGCTGCGGCCAGCTGCTCGGCCCGAGCAGGCAGTCGATGCGGGTCGTGATGGTGCCAACGGAGGAGACCACCCGACGCCCACTCGACAGCGAAGACGCGGGTGCCGATGACGCCCCAACTTCCTTGTTCGTAGGTCTCTCTGAGTCCCTCGAACCGGCCCACCCGCTCGTCGGACAGGACCCGGTTCTAGCTGCCATTCGTCACACTCTCAGGACCGCGTACTCCGCCAGCAACGCGCGCCTGCTGCTATTGCAGGGCGAAGCTGGCTCCGGCAAGACGCGGCTACTGATGGCGGCCAGCGAGCTCGCTGCCAAGGCCTGGATCGATCTTCGCATCGTGTATGCGCTCGCCCCCTCGAAGGAGGGCGGGCCTTTCACGCCGATCTCCCGCCTTCTGCTCGAGCGTTTTGGCGTGTCCCCAGCATCCGCGCCCGCGCAGGTGCGGGCCGATATGGCCGCCGCAGTGGCCATGGCCGTCGGCTCGCAAGGGGAACAGTACGTAACCGACACCACCCACCTGCTCGGGTTCGTGGCCGGGGTGCCATTTCCTGACAGCCCGCTGCTGGCGCGGCTTGTCGATCGACCGCGCGAGCTGGAACGGAGGGCCGGTCTCGCGCTCGCTGACTTTTTCCGCGGTGATGCAGACAAGCGTCCCTTGCTGCTGCTGGTAGACGATTTGGACCATGCTGGTCATGGGGCCCTTCCGCTACTTGGCCCACTCTTGTCGGTCGATGCGCCGATCGCCATAGTTGCGACCGGGGGCCCGGCAGTGGCGGAGCGAATCGCACGCCTGGAACCTCGCGAGCGGGTGTCAGTTTCCTCGATTCTAGCGCTTGATGACTATGCCACTGAGCAGCTTATCAGGGTGCTGGTGCCAGCCCTCAAGGCACCGCCTGCCGAGTTGGTGGCGGCCCTTCGGCACCGCACAGCCGGCAACCCGGCTGCATTGCGGGCACTGATCGAGAATCTGCGGGCGACGGACCTGTTTCGGCAGGATGGCGAGCGGCTTGTTGTGGATATGGAGCGCCTAGAACGGGGCGACCTACCGATCACGCTGGCGGATGCTTTGCGCGCTCGGCTGGCCGACCTGCCCAACAGCGAGCGCCGCCTGCTCGATTGCGCGGCCGTGGTCGGCGAGCGCTTCTGGGACGGGGCTCTGCTGGCATTGCAGCGCGCAGACGTGACTCTGGACGCCAGCCTCAGCCCACTTGCGATGTGGCGCGACCAGGGCGACGAGGACGAGCTCAGCGACACGTTGGAGATCCTGGGACAGAAGCGCCTGATCGTCGAAACCACAGGCACCTCGCCGCGCGGGTCACGCGAATACACGTTCTACGACGCGCGGCTGCGTTCGGTCTTGTATGCGGACTTGGATGAGGATGCGCGTCGTAGTGGGCACGCGATCGTAGCGCGTTGGCTGCGCGAGGCTCGCTCTCTCGATGGCCTGCCCGAGTTGATCGCGCCGCACTTGTTGCGTTCGGGGCAGCCCGGCGAAGCGGGGCGGGCGTTCCTGCAAGCCGCGCTCGCCGAACGCACGCGACTGCGGACGACCATGGCGCTCCGACTGGTCGAGCGGGCGCTGCCGTTGCTGGCCGAAGACGACGTGGACAGACGGATGGACGCGCTGCACGAGCAGGGCTCCGTGCTCACGGTCTTGGGGCAATACGATGAGGCCGAGGAGGCCTTCGAGCAGATGCTGCGGCTTGCCTGGTCGCTTGGCGCGCGCGGTCGGGCTGGCGCCGCGATTGGTCGCCTGTCGAGGATTCGGCGCAAGCGAGGTGAGCTGGGCGAAGCCCTCGCGTATCTGGAGATCGCACTTTCGTTGTTTCGGGAGGCAAACGACAGCCGCGGCGTCGCGAGCACCTTCGACGACCTTGCCCAGCTTCATCGGCTCCGGGGAGCAAACAAGGCGGCGCTTGCCGCTGCCCGCGAAGCCCTCGCGATGCGCACACGCCTGAAGGACAAACGTGGACAGGCCGTGTCTCTCAACACCATCGGGCAGCTCGAACTCGACCGTGGCGACTTCCACGCTGCGGAGTCACACTTCAAGACCGCGCTGGCGCTACGGGAGGCGACGCGCGATCACGAAGGTGCTGTTCAGACCAGGATGGCACTTGGCCGGCTCTCCCACGAACGCGGCGATTTCCTGAGCGCCATTGAAACCTATCGTGGCGCCTTGGCCCCGGCGCGCGAGATGGATGACCGTGGGCTTCAAAGCCACCTGCTGAACGTACTCGGGGAGGCGTGCCTCGCGGCCGGGCGGCTCGGCGATGCACGGGCATGGCTGCTCGAGGCACGCCAGATGGCGTCCGACCTGGAGGATAACGGAATCCTTGCGGACATCGAGCGCAACCTGGGCTTGATCGCGTTGGCCCTCGGTGACCACAGGGCTGGGGCTATGCTCCAGCGGGCGTTGACCCTCGCGGTCCGGCACGGCACGCGGGACGCGGTGGCGCGGGCGCATTTGGGAATCGCCCGCCTGCGGGCGCGGGCTCCGGCTGGCAGTGATGTTGGCGAGCGCGCGACCCCTGCCGCGGAAACCTGCTTTGAGACGTGCATTCGGCTATTTGGCGAGTGCGGCAGTGCGCATCAGCGTGCCCGTAGCCAGGCGGAGTTTGGGTACTTCTTGTTGGGCCGCGGTCAACTGCAGCAGGCGCGGGCGCAGTTGAGCGAAGCCGAGACCGTACTCGCGCGCCTCGCGCTGCCGGAGCACACGCGCGTGCGAGAGACCCTCTCCGGGCTCCGCTGAACCTGCCTTCTAACCAGTACGACTTGATCACATCCGGCGCCTCGCTTGTCCCCTATTTCCACAGCATGCGCGGCCGCTTCGAAGGAATCCACCCTTCCTTCATCGGCCGCGGACCCTGTGAAAAACCGGGCCCTGCGCGATTCATCACGACGGGAGTGACCATCCCGAAAATAGCCCTTCCGGCGTTGCGGTGGGCAGCCGGAGCGAAGCGGTGCGACCCGCGGAAAGGGGGGATGGATGGGCGTGCAAAGGGCGGCTTGGCCGCGCGGGGGCGTGTGCCCCTTCCTCGATGAGAACTACACCCGATGTGCCAGGGTGCGGTAGATCGGGATGCCGTCTTCGATGGCGCGCCGCTCGCGGTTGGACCTTGCCAGGTAGGGGTTGTCCTCAAGCCAGCCATCCTGGCCCGCGAGTACGAAGTCCGAGTGTTGGGCCACGTGCGCTAGATGAAGCTCCGCTCGCTCCTCGACGTCGCTCTGGAGGAACAGCTCCCCACCCGGCCGCAACAGTCGGGCGAGTTCGTCGAGCAGATCGCTCCCGACGAGTCGACGCTTGGCGTGGCGCTTCTTCCACCACGGATCCGGAAAATGCATGAAGGCGCGGGCGACCTGCCCCCTCGGCTGGAGCCTCGGGAAGATCTCGCGTACATCTCCGCAGCTCACCCGCACGTTCGGCAGACCCTCGCGCCGACATCGTTGCTCCACAAGGTAGGCCCACTTGGTCTTGATCTCGAAACCAAGCAAGAACGAGCCAGGCGCCGCGGCCGCGCGCTGAACCAGAAACATCCCACGGCCGAACCCGATTTCCATTTCAATTTCAGCTCCCTCAGGACAAAAGCTAGATAGTCTGACAGGCCCTTCTGCGAGCCGTGGGCAGATTTCGCTGTAGTCGCGTGGGGGTGGCGTGCTGGGTGGCTGGTGCATGCGGATGACCCGGGGGGCCGACGTAGGGTGGCCCACGCTTGCCCCAATAGGCCAACCGACGCTCGAGGTCAATCGTTGGGGCCCACATGGCAACCGACGTAGGTGAGCGGATTTCTTGACTAAAACCCGCTCGATCACGTATCTCAGAAAGCTGAATTGCTCGGCCCAGATGCCGGGTCAGAAAACCCACGTGCGAGGAGGCATGCGGTGCCTGTAAATATCCTGGTTGCGGACGACAGCGCGACCATGCGCCGTATCATGGAACTGACGTTTGCCGGTGAGGATGCGCGCGTTACGGCCGTGGAGTCGGGACAGGCGTGTGTCGACACGGCCCGTCAGACCCGCCCCGATGTGATCTTTGCCGATTGTTCGATGACCGGGGTCGACGGCTATGGCGTGTCGGCGGCGGTCAAGTCCTCCCCAGGGCTCGAGAACACGGCCGTGATCGTGATGGCTAGTCAGAAGCACCCCTACGATGAGGGCAAGGGCAAAGCGACCGGCGTGGATGACCACGTTCTCAAGCCCTTTGACACCCAACATGTCATCGATCGCGTCAATCAGGTGCTGGCCAAGCCGCGCATGAAGCCTACGGCAGCGGCGGTTCAGGCCGCCGCGCCTCCGGGTCCTGTCGCGAAGGCACCTGCTCCACCGGTGCCCGGCGGGCGACCCAAGACCGGCACAATGACGTTCGAAAAGCCCCCCATGGCGCCCCACGCTCGGCCGGTACCCCCC